>JBIOTX010000406.1:0-33348 GCA_044866315.1 Thermoanaerobaculia bacterium
CTTGACGCGGTCTTCGATGGTGATCATGAGCTAGAGCAGGCCGCACTCGCGCAGGATCGCCTCGAGCTTCTTCCGGTTGGCGTCCGTGATCGGCGCGAGCGGCGAGCGAACGGTATCACTCTCCAGAACGCCCATCATCTTCAGCGCCGTCTTCACCGGGATGGGGCTGGACTCGATGAAGTTGCCGGTCAGGAGCGGGAGGAGTCGGTTCTGCACGGCCACGTCGCGCGTGTCGACGAGCTGGCGCATGAGGCGCGGTACCTCGTTGCTGGCCACGGAGATCACGCCGTCCGCGCCGCAGGCGAGCAGGGGCAGCGTCCAGGCGTCGTCGCCGGAGAGGACCAGGAAGCCCTTCGGCCGGTCGCGGAGGATCGTCAGGATCTGCTCCATGTTTCCCGACGCCTCTTTCACGCCGATGACGTTCGGGATCTCCCTGGCCATCCGCAGCGTCGTCTCCGCGGTCATGTTCACGCCCGTGCGGCCCGGCACGTTGTACATGATCATCGGGTAGCCGCTCTTCTTCTTCTCGACCGCCTCGGCCTGCGCGCCGAAGTGACGGCGGAGGCCGTCCGGGGTGGGCTTGTTGTAATAGGGGGTGATGGTGAGGATGCCGTCCGCGCCGAGGTCGATGGCCTGCAGCGCGAGCTCGACGGCGCGCGGCGTGGAGTTGTTGCCCGCGCCGGCGAGGACGGGTACACGGCCGTTCGCGGTCTTCACCGTGATCTCGACGACCCGGCGATGCTCGTCGGCGGTGAGGGCGGGATTCTCGCCGGTCGTGCCGCACGGCACGAGGAAGTTCACCCCCTCGGTGATCTGCCAGTCGACGAAGCGCGCCAGCGCGGACTCGTCGAGGGAGCCGTCGGACTGGAATGGGGTGACGAGGGCCGTGCCTACACCGCGAAAACTCATGACATCACCAGCTCATCGAAGCGAATGAGACCCTTCCGGCCGCGAACCATCTCCGCGGCAACGACCGCGCCGCGGGCGAATCCCTCCCGGCCGCGGGCGCGGTGGGAGATCTCGATCAGGTCGTCGCTGGAGTCGAAGAAGAGCGTGTGCAGACCGAACTCGGCACCGACGCGCGACGAGGCGATCGGCGGATCGAGCTTCCCGCCGCTGCCGGCCTTCACCTCGGAGGCGATCTTGATGGCCGTGCCGCTCGGCGCGTCCTTCTTCTGGGAGTGATGGCGTTCTTCCATGCCCGCGGCGTATTGCGGAAAGCGTGCGAACAGCTCGCCGGCGCGCCGGGCCAGCGCGAACATGACGTTCGCCCCTGGGGAAAAGTTCGAGGCGTAGACGCAGCCGATGCCGGCGCCCTCCACGCGCTGCCGTACGTCGTCCAGGCGCTCGTTCCAGCCGGTCGTGCCGATGACCATGCTCAGCTTGTTGTCGCAGGCGATCCCGAGGGCGTGCTCGAGCGCCGAGGCGTGCGAGAAGTCGATCAGCACCTCGGCGCCGGAGAGAGGCTCCTCGCGATCGATGTCGAACACGCAGACGACCTCGTGGCCCGCCTCCTTGGCCACGCGCTCGATGGTCTGGCCCATCTTCCCGTAGCCATGCAGCGCGATCTTCATACCGCGACCGGCGCCTCGAAGAGGGCGTGATGCACGGCCTTCACCGCGGTGTCGGCGTCGCGGTCGTCGACGACGATGCTCAGGTTGAGGCCCGACCGGCCGAGGGACAGCATCTGCATCGGAATGCCGCGCATGGCCTCGAACACGCGCGCGCCCACCGCGGAGTCGGCGAGGAGATTGGTGCCGACGATGGCGATGATGCTCTGGTTGTCGATGATCTCCACGTCCGCGAACTCGCCGAGGCGGCGGCGCAGCTCGTCCATGTCGTGCTTCTCGTCCACGGTGACCGACACCGACACCTCGGACGTGGCGATGAGATCGACCGAGATCGCCAGCTGCTCGAAGACGCTGAACGCGCGCGCCAGGAAGCCGTGCGTGCCAAGCATCTTGTTCGAGGTCATGTGCACGACGGAGATGCCCTTCTTCCGGGCGATGGAGCGCGGGCCGTGCTCGCCGGTCGCGCCGTCCTTGGCGATGAGGGTGCCGGTGGAGAGCGGGTTGTGCGTGTTGAGCACGCGTACGGGGATGCCCGCCTCGATCGCCGGCTCGAGCGTGCGCGGGTGGAGCTTGGCGCCGAACCACGCCAGCTCGGCCGCCTCTTCGTACGAGAGCCGGTCGATCACGCGCGCGCCCGGGACCAGCCGCGGGTCGCAGGTGAGCAGACCGTCGACGTCCGTCCAGATCTGCACTTCCTCCGCGCCGATGGCCGCGCCGACGATGGCCGCGCTGAAGTCGGAGCCGTTGCGGCCGAGGGTCGTGGTCGCGCCTTCGCTGGTCCGGCCGATGAAGCCGCCCATGACCGGGATGCGGTTGCGCTCGAGGAGCGGCCCGAGCACGCGCCGCGCCTCCTGGGTGGTCTTGGGCATGTTCGGCGACGCGCCGCAGAAGCGGTCGTCGGTCCAGATCACGTCCTCCGACTCCACGTGCTCGCCCGGAAGGGCGCGCATCATCATCGTGTAGGCGAAGAGGACCGAGGAGAGCTTCTCGCCGATGGACATCACCTTGTCCTTGGCGCGCGGGGTGATCTCGCCGAGGAGGGCGATGCCGGAGAGGATGGTCTGGATCTGATCGATCTGTTTGTCGAGCTGCTTGATGAAGGCCTCGAGGAAGTCGGACTTGTGCTGCACGAGGCGCAGGGCCACGTCCTCGTGGCGCGCGCGCACGGCGTCGATGATCTCCCGCACGCGCTCCGGCTTCTGCTCGCGCGCGGCCTCGCTGGCGGCGACGAGGTCGTTGGTCACGCCCGAGAGCGCGGAGACGACCACGATCGGCTTGCGGTGGCGGCGCTCGGCGACGATCTCGATCGCGTTCGCCACGCGGTCGGCGTCTCCGACAGACGTACCGCCGAATTTGATGACGATCACAGCAGGCCTCGGGCCTTCAGCAGCTCCGCGTTGAGGATCGCCGCGCCGGCGGCGCCGCGGATGGTGTTGTGCACCAGCGCCACCATGCGCAGGTCGAGGACCGGGCAGGGGCGGAGGCGGCCGACGGAGACGGCCATGCCGCGCTCGCGGTCGCGGTCGAGACGCGGCTGCGGGCGGTCAGGGGCGTCGATGTAGTGCAGCGGGTGCTTCGGCGCGAAGGGGAGGCCGAGGCGCTGCGGCTCGCCGGTGAAGGACTCGATCGCCGCGCGCACGTCGTCAATCGGCGCGCGCTGGCGGAGCTTGACCGAGATCGTCATCAGGTGCCCGTCGATGGTCGGCACGCGGTTCACCTGCGCGGAGATGGTCATCGGCGCGTCCTCGAAGCGATTGCCGGCCCAGTGGCCGAGGATCTTGCGCGGCTCCTTCTCGATCTTGTCCTCCTCGCCGCCGCCGATGTAGGGAATGACGTTGTCGAGGATGGCGTACGAGGCCACGCCGGCGTAGCCCGCGCCGGAGATGGCCTGCATGGTCGTGGTCTGGACGATCTCCACGCCGAAGGCGCGCTCCAGCGGCGCGAGGGCGATGGCCAGGCCCATCACTGAGCAGTTCGGGTTGGTGACGATGTAGCCGGGCCGGCGCTTGCGCTGGTGCTCGATGGCGTCGATGTGATCGGCGTTGATCTCCGGGATGAGCAGGGGGACGTCATCGTCCATGCGATGGTTGCGCGAGTTGGAGATAACCGCGCAGCCGCGATTGGCGTACTCATCCTCGGCCTCGCCGGCGACGGAGGAGTCGAGGCCGGAGAAGAGCAGGCGCGACTCGAGCTCGGAGCCGAGCGGCTTCACTTCCAGCGCGGCGGCGGATTTCGGGAGCAGCGTCTCCAGCCGCCAGTCGGCCGCGGCGCCGTAGGTTTTCCCGGCGCTCCGCTCCGAGGCCACGACCTCGTGGAGGCGGAACCAGGGGTGGTTCTCGAGAAGCTGGATGAAGCGCTGGCCGACCGAGCCGGTGGCGCCGAGGACGGCGACGGGGATGCGGTCGGTTTCCGCGGCCGCGGTCCGGGTTTCGAGGGGCAGGGTGGCAGTGTCGGTCATCGGCTGGGCTCCCTTTGCAAAAATCGATTCTAAGGGAGCCGGCAGCCCTAGCGCACCGAGCGCCGGCGCGGTGGCGATGTGGTCACAGCCCGCCAGGCGACGCGGTGATCCTCCTGGAAGAGCTGGGTGTTGTAGTGCACCAGGAAGTGGCCGGGCGCGACCGCCACGACGCCCGGGCGCTGCTCGGCGCGGGCACTCACCGCGATCGGGAACGGCTTCTCGATGAAGTCGGTGGCGCCGACGAGCGCTCCGAAGACGTCGCCGTTGTTCTCGAAGACGATCAGATAGTGCGTGCCGTCGAAGGCGACCTGGGCGCGGGTGTCCTGCTCGATCTCGCCGTCCAGGCGCATGATCGGGCCCGTCTCGCCGTTCCGGACGCGCGTCGCGGAGAGGCCGCGGGGCGACTCCCACACCATCAGGTACTGGTCGCCTCCTCCGCCGGCGCTCGGGATCTTCCCGACGTAGGACTCCATCACCCGCCCCCGCGCGGAACCGCCCGCCGTGTAGAGCATCCAGTCGATCTGGAAGCGCGGGCCCAGCCCTCCGCAGAGGACGAAGCAGACCGGGACGTTCGCCCAGTCGAGGAGGAACAGCGAGCCGGGGGAGGAGACGGCGACGTCCGGCGACTGGCCGCCGGAGACCTGCCACATCCTGCCGTCCCAGTACACCACCGGCTTGCGGCCGAAGCCGAGGCGTTCGAACCGCTCCGGTGCTCCCTGCACGCGCCCTCTGGCGTCGATGGCAACCCCCACCGGGAGCTCTCCCTCGGTCCAGACGACGAAGAAGCTCTCCCCGTTCGTGACCACGATCGGATCGAGGGCGCTGACGGTGGGGTTGAATGCCGGGAGCATCGCAGGGGGCGAGACACGGCGGCCGTCGAGGCTCAGCAGCATGGTGTGGACGCGCGCGCGCCGCGAGTCGGGATCGACCGCGCTCCAGGCCAGGAGCGTGGCGCGCGCCGATGCCGCGCCCGCGGTGGCGAAGCCCTCCTGCGGCCGCTGGTAGGGACCCCAGTTCTGTTCGAGAGGACTGACGCTCTGGGCATGAGCAGCGGCGGTCATGAGGAGGAGGACGACGACGAGCTGCCTCATGGTTCGTTGATACGTCCGCGTCTATGATCGCGTCCATGTTGACCGTCCCCGAGGCGCAGGAGCGCGTGCTGGCCGAGGTCACCGTCCTCGGGGACGAGGCGGTCTCGTTTGCGGACGCGTTCGGCCGCGTGCTGCGCGAGGACGTCCTCGCCGACGCCGACGCGCCGGCGGCCGACAACAGCGCGATGGACGGCTACGCCGTGCGCGCCGCGGACGTCACGAACGCGCCGGTCTCGCTGCGCGTCGTGGGCGACGTTCCCGCAGGGCACGTGGCCAGTGCGCGCGTCGAGCCGGGCACGGCGATGCGGATCATGACCGGCGCGTTCGTCCCGGACGGCGCGGATGCCGTGGCTCAGGTCGAGATCACCGACGGGGGACGCGAGACCGTGATCGTGCAGCAGGCGGTCGCTGCCGGCGCGAACATCCGCCGCCGCGGCGACGACATGCGCGCCGGCGACGTCGTGCTCCGTACAGGTACGCGGGTCGGCGCGGCGGAGATCGCCATGCTCGCCGGCGTGCGGAAGGAAATCGTGTGCGTCGGCCGCCGGCCCACCGTAGCCATCCTCTCCACCGGCGACGAGCTGATCGACGTCGGCGACCCTCCCGCGCCGGGAAAGATCGTCAACACGAACAGCTACCTCCTTGCTGCGCTCGTGCGCGAGACGGGCGCGCTGGCGCGGCCGTTCGGGATCGTCCGCGACACGCGCGAGGCCACGATCACCGCGCTGGAGGCAGCACTCGACTCCGACTTCGTCCTCACTTCCGGCGGCGTCTCCGTCGGCGCCTACGATTTCGTGAAGGAAGCGCTGGACGCCCTCGGCGCGGAGACGAAGTTCTGGCGCGTGGCCATGAAGCCCGGCAAGCCCGTCGTTCTCTCCCGCCTCGGCGACCGTCTCATTATCGGACTGCCCGGCAACCCGGTCTCCAGCTTCGTCGGCTTTCACCTGTTCGTCCGCCCTGCGCTGCGGAAGGCGATGGGGGAGACGGCGGTGTTCCCGCCGATCGTCACCGCGAGACTCGACGCGCCCTTGAAATCCGCCGGCGATCGGCGGGTCTACTTCCGCGTGCGCCTGGTCTCCCGCGACGGCGAGCTGCTCGCCTCGCCGATGGCCACGCAGGGGTCGGGCGCGCTGACCTCCATGGCCGGTGCGAACGGCCTGGCGATCGTCGAGCAGGGAGTCACGCGCGCGGAGGCCGGCGCGCTCGTGCCGGCCGTGCTGCTAGGCCTTCCCGCCCAGGACACTCAGCTCGGCCAGTAGGCGCGTGAGATTGCGCGCGTGCACGTCGCCCGACTCGTAGGTGCGGCAGAGCAGCTCGACCTGCTCGTCCGGCTCGCCGGCGGAGACGGTGAAGCCGTCCGGCGGCTGATCGGGAAGCAGCGAGCGCTGCGCCTTCCAGCCGTCCTCGCCGAGGATCCAGGTAATGAAGCGTCCTGTGTGCGGCCGCGCCGATGCGGCGGTGAGGGTCTCGTCGCCGACGATGTTCGCCGCCCGGTCGCCGCTGGCGTTCGCCTCCTGGGCCTTGAGGATCTCCCGCGCCGAGTCGGCCAGGAGCGTGCGGAGTACATCCGACTCCTCGAGAAAGGCCAGAGCGGTCCGGTTGTCGCTGCTGCGCGCCGTCTCGGCCAGCACCTCCACCTCCGCCCCGCGCCAGTAGAAGCGGAGCAACGCCCGCGCGGCCATGGGGATCGCGTCGTCCGACTCGCACAGCGCGCCGCTCGCGCTGAGGTTGACCAGGCGCACCGCGAAATCGCCGAACCACCCGTCCACCGGGGTGGTCAGGGTCAGGCGCTGAAACTGGCGGCGCTCGTCGCTCACGGCCTCGGCTTCACGTTCGTGATCCAGTACGCGCGATCGGTCACATGCAGCGTGGCCTCGAAGCGGCTCTTGTCGGGCGGCAGCGACTCCACCTTCGCCCCCCGCACGCTGTAGTCCATCTTCATCGCCTCCATGAACCCCGGAATCGCCTCGTGGTCGACGAAGACCGTGTTCGCGGACGCATTACGTGAAAGGATCGTGCCCCGGACCGTGTACAGCCGCTCCCCCGCCTCGCTGACCGGCTTCTCCTTTGCGTCCTCCGCACAGGCGGCCAGGAGGAGGAAGGCCAGAAGCAGCGGAACGCGTTGCATCACGTGGAAATTATAGAGAGGTGGGCGTTTGGCGGATGGGGGTATCCGAGGGAGAATCAGGGGATGGCGCGAGCGAAGAAGAAGGAAAAAGACGTGGAGTGGACCCCATCGGAGTACTACTGGAGCATCCAGCTCACACCGGAGCAGAAGGCGGCTGCGCGTGAAGAGCTGAAGAAAGCGGCGGAGGAAGCGGCTCGCAACGGCGTCTACGAGAGGCTGCTGGACCTGATGGGGAAGGTCCACCTCGACCTGAATATTGATGAATTGCGTGAGGATCGTGATTGATCGCGATCGACGCGAGTTCCTTGGCGCGTGCGTTCGACGGAGTTCTGGATGTTGATACCCGCGCTGTCCGTACCGCGATCGATACCCGGATTGCGTACCTTCCTCCGGTAGTTCTCACGGAACTGCTGAGCAAGCCAAAGCTTACGAATGATGTCCGATCCGAGATCCTGCAGATCCCCCTTCTGTTTCTGCACGAGGGTTATTGGGAGCGCGCTGGTTCATTGCGAGGCGACCTACTGCGATACGGCCTCAAGGCCCGCCTCGCCGACATCCTCATCGCCCAGTCCTGCATCGATCACGACGTCCCCCTCATCACATATGATCGCGACTTCCGGCATTTCTCCAGGGCCGGGTTGAAGTTGGCGTAGAACGCGAGAGAGAGGTTCGTCCGATGCTTCCAGACAATACGTTCGATGGCCGTGTGGGCATCATCACCGGCGGGGCTACGGGGATCGGGTTCGGGTTTGCGCGCGAGATCGCGCGCCTGGGTGGGCGGGTGGTGCTGGCGAGCCGCAAGGAGGAGAACCTGGCCAAGGCCGTCGAACAGATCCGCTCGGAGACGGGGCGGGGGGATGCGGCGCATTTTCATGTGCTGGACGTCCGGGACGCCGAGGCCGTGGAGGGGATGGCGGCGAAGGTGGAGGGCGACTTCGGGAAGATCGACTTCCTGGTGAACAACGCCGCGGGGAACTTCATCGTGCCGGCGGACCAGCTGTCGGTGAACGGATGGAACTCGGTGATCGGGATCGTGTTGAACGGGACGTTCTACTGCTCGAGCGCGGTCGGGAAGCGCATGATCGCGAAGGGCGGCGGGGTGATGTTGAACGTGATCGCGAATTACGCCTGGACGGGTGGGGCGGGGGTGATTCACTCGGCGGCGGCGAAGGCCGGAGTGCTGGCGATGACGCGCACGCTGGCAGTGGAATGGGCGCGGTACAAGATCCGGGTGAACGCGATCGCGCCGGGGCCGGTGGACACGCCGGGGGCGGCGGAGCGGCTGTTCCCCGATCCGATGATCATGGAGGGGATCCGCAAGACCATTCCCCTGCGCCGGTTCGCCACGCTCGAGGAGGTGGCCCAGGCGGCGTCGTATCTGCTCAGCGACTACGCCGCGTACGTCACCGGCGAGAACTTCGTGATCGACGGCGGGCAGTGGCTGTCGGGCTCGGATTACTTCACGCGCCTCAAGCAGATGGTGCCGAAGTAGTCACTTCGCGCTGAGGTAGTCGACCGCCGCGTGGGCGAGGGCGCGCACGCCGAGGGCGAGGCCGCTTTCGTCGACGAAGAACAGCGGCGAGTGGTTCGACGGCGCCTCCCCGGCGGTCTGGCTCTTCGGGCGCGTGCCGAGCCAGAAGAAGAGGCCGGGCACGTTCTGCTGGAAGAAGGAGAAGTCTTCCGCGCCGAGGACGGGGTTGACCACCTTCAAGTTCGCCGTGCCGGCGACGCGGCGCAGGGTCGGCGCGGAGCGCTCGGTGAGCGCGGGATCGTTATAGGTGATCGGGTAGCCGGTGGTGATGGTCACGGTGGCCGTGGCGCCGGCGCTGGAGGCGATGCTCTCCGCGGTGCGCTTGATGCGCGCGTGGAAGTCCTCGCGCATGGCCGCGTCCAGCGAGCGGATGGTCCCGATCATCTCGACCTCGTCCGGGATGATGTTGGTGCGCACGCCGCCGTGGATGGCGCCGACGGTGACGACCGACGGCGCCAGGGTGGAGTCGAGCTGCCGGCTGGGGATGGTCTGCAGGCCGAGGACGATCTGGGAGGCGACGACGATCGGGTCGACGCCGAGCCACGGATAGGCGCCGTGGGTCTGCTTGCCGCGGACGACGATCTTGAACGAGTCGACGGCGGCCATCATCCCCTCCGGCCGGTAGGCGATCATGCCGACGGGGAAGCGCGAGGTCACGTGCAGCCCGTAGATCGCGTCGACCTTCGGGTTGTCCAGCGCGCCCTCTTTGACCATCAGCGCGGCGCCGCCTTCCTCCCCCTCCGGCGCGCCCTCCTCGGCGGGCTGGAAGATGAACTTGACCGTCCCCGGGATCTCGTTGCGGATGCCCGCCAGCACTTCGGCGACGCCGAGGAGGATGGCCACGTGGGCGTCGTGTCCGCAGGCGTGCATGACGCCCACTTCCTGGCCGTTGTAGGTCGTCCGCACCTTCGACGCGAACGGCAGATCGACCTGCTCGGTCACCGGCAGCGCGTCCATGTCCGCGCGCAGGGCCACGACCTTGCCGGGCTTTCCTCCGCGCAGGAGGCCGATCACGCCGGTGTGGGCGACGCCGGTCTTGACCTCGATGCCGAGGGAGGCGAGCTTGTCGGCGACGAGCTTTGCCGTGCGCACTTCGCGGTTGCCGAGCTCGGGATGCTCGTGGATGTTGCGGCGGCAGGCGATGACGGACGACTCGACCTTCGCCGCGGCTTCATCGATCCGCGCGGCAAGGGTGGGGGCGGCGCTGAGGGTGGACATGGAGACCTCCAGGGCGAGGAGCAGGGAGAGCAGGCGGGCCATGGGCGGCGATTGTAAGTGGAGCGGCGGGCTCTCAGCCCGCCGGCGGCCTAAGAGGCCGCCGCTCCACGCAAAGCCTCGGCTTTCTCGATCAGCTCGCCGAACCATTCCGCGAAGTGGCTCTCGTTCTTCTCGAGGGCGAGCTCCTTCGCCCGCGTTGCCATCTCGATGAACTGCTCGATGAACTGCCTGAGGTCTTCCGAGTAGCCCATCAGCAACAGGGTCGAGGCCTGGTTCTCGATCGCGGCGAAGGCCTGCAGGGCCTGCGCGTACTCGTTGCTGAGGTACTCGAAGTTGGCGCGCGCGTCGTCGTGGTCCGGAGGTGTCATGATCGCTGCAGAGAGTGTATGTCCTTTCGCATCGGCGTCATCGCCGACACGCACGGCCTGATCCATCCCCGCGTGGAGGACGTCTTTGCAAACGTCGATCACATCCTCCATGCCGGCGACATCGGCGGCGCGCACGTGCTCGCCGCCTTGCGGCGCCTCGCCCCGCTGACCTCGGTCGAAGGCAACAATGACGACGCCACCGGCGAGGACATCCTCCGCAAGACCGTGGGCGGCCTGCGCATCCTCCTCACTCACATCCTCCCGCGGCCGCACAAGCCGGCGGAGCGCGTGCTCGCCTCCCTCAAAAAGCAGCCGGCAGACTTCGTCGTCTTCGGGCACTCCCACCTGCCGCACAACGAGCGCCTGGACGGCGTGGTCTACTTCAATCCCGCCAGCGCCGGGCCGCGGCGCTTCGACCTGCCGGTCTCGGTCGGCTTCCTCGAGAAGCGCGGGCGCGAGTGGAAAGCCCTCCACGCCGCGCTCGACGAGCGGTCGGTGGAGGCGCTGAAGAGGCGGATGAATCAGTTGTCGCGGCGCTGAGCCATCGCGCTGAGCTCTTGGGCCCCGCGCAGAACGCCGTCGCGCATGACCTGGCGGAGCTTCCGAAAGTTCGCGACGTCCGCGGACGGGTCGCCGGCGAGGACGATCAGGTCCGCGGCCTTGCCCTTCTCGATGGTCCCGGTGACCTTGTCGAGCCCGGCTGCGCGGGCGGCGGTGGCGGTCGAGGCGACGATCACCTGCGCCGGCGTCATCCCTGCGGCCTGCATGGCCTCCATCTCCGCGTAGATCGATGGGCCGTGCAGGGTGAGCGGGTTGCCGGCGTCGGTGCCGGTGGCGATGGGGATGCCGGCATCGACGAGGCGCTTGAGATTCGCGGCGGCGACGCGCTTCGTCTCGGCGGTGCGGCTGGCCCGCCGCTGGATCTGCTCGGGAGTGACGGACGCGGAGACTGTGCCTGTGGATGCGACCTTCGCGGCCGTGTCGGGATCGACGCAGCGATTCGGGTCATCGATGGCCGGTGCCTTCTTCGAAGCCGCCGCCTCGAACATCCGCACGTAGCCGTCCACGACCGTCAGCGTCGGGGTGAGGATGGTGCCCTTCACCTTCAGCAGGCCGATGAGCTCGTCGTCGATCGGCTCCCAGACGCTGTGCACGAGCAGCGTGGCGCCCGCGCGCACGGCCGCCTTCGCTTCCAGCAGCCCTGTGGCGTGGACGATCAGCGGGAGGCCCGCCTTGCGCGCCTCTTCGCCGGCCTCGATCACCATCAGGCCGGTCGCCGGCAACGGGATCTGCTCGTTGACCAGGAACCAGATCTTGACCGCCTTCGCCCCCTGCGCGGCGAGGTAGCGCACGCCGTCGCGCGCGGACTCGGGACTCTTCAGGTGGATGAACTGCCGCTCGCCCGGGAGATTCACCCAGTGATCGAGCGTCGACAGCAGCGGCCCCGCGGCGACGACGTGCGGCGCGGCCGTGTCGTCCGCGAAGCGCTCGGCCAGCCGCAACGTCCAGGGGTAGCCGCCGACGTCGAAGACCGAGGTGATGCCCGAGCAGAGATACGACCGGGCGAACCGCTCCGGCCGGTCCTTCAGCGCGGCCACGGTCTTCTCGTACGGATGCGTGGCCCGGACGTCGAGCGCGTCCGGTCGCCCGTCCGCCCACCCGGTCTGGGAGAAGTGCACGTGCGAGTCGACCAGACCCGGCGTGATCCACATCCCCCGCACGTCCACCACGTTTACGCCCTCCGGGACCGGACACTGCGCCGCCGTGCCCGCGCAGTCGATCTTGCCGTCGCGCACGATCACGTTCGCGTTCGCGATCGGCGCCCCGCCGCGGCCGTCGATCAGGGTCGCGCCGGTGAGCGCGCGCGGTGAGGGAGGCACACCCGGCGTGGCGATCGCCCCGGTGAGGGCGATCCGCCACCCCTCCGGCGTCTCCACGAACAGCCGCTCGGAGATGCCGCTCACCTCGTTCGCGCCGTAGCGGACACGGTAGCGATAGGTCCCGTAGACCATCCCCGGCCGCACCGGCGTGAGGCGCATGTCCGTGGCCTCCAGCGTGTCCGGCCACTCGCCGCCCGCGCCCTGGGCGAACGACTCGTAGCCGGTGGCGAAGCCGGTCGGGCCGACGCGAACGAGCTTGTCCGACTTCAGGTAGAGCGAGAGGTACTTCTCGCGGTTGCGCTCGTGAATCGCGGCGATGTTCTCTTCGAACAGCGAGCGCGCCGCCCGGAGATCGGAGGCCTCATCGGCGACGGCGGTCAGGGCGGCGGCGAGGGAGAGCGCGAGCGCGAGAAGACGCATCCAGAGATTCTGCGGCATCATCGTCTCGGGCCCGGGAATTTTCTCCATGAATCATGAGACGGGAGTCCCTCACATAGGTTGGGCCTGCCGCGTGCTTATAATCCAAACGAATGGCGTTTCTCGAAGGCCGTGGGCTCTCGAAGACGTATCGCAACGCCGAGGTGCCGGTAGTCGTGTTCAGCGGACTGGATCTCGAGGTGAAGCAGGGCGAGATGCTGGCGATCGTAGGACCGTCCGGCATCGGCAAATCCACGCTCCTGCACCTCCTGGGCGGCCTGGACCGACCCGATTCCGGGACGGTACGCGTCGACGACGCCGAGCTCACGAGGATGTCCGCCGACCAGCTCGCGCGCTTCCGGAACCGGAACGTGGGCTTCGTGTTTCAGTTTCATCACCTCCTGCCCGAGTTCACCGCCGCGGAGAACGTGGCCATGCCCGGATGGATCGGAAGAGCGAATCGGGAGGAAACGTTGAAGCGGGCGAACGAGCTGCTTTCCGAGCTCGGGATGTCCGAGAGAAGTCGGCACTTTCCCAATCAGCTCTCCGGCGGCGAGCAACAGCGCGTTGCCATCGCGCGCGCCCTTTCCGCGGACCCGGTGCTCTTCCTGGCCGACGAGCCGACGGGGAATCTCGACCTCCGGACCAGCGAGAGAGTGTTCGATCTGATGCGGGAGTGCCACAATAGGCGAGGACTGACTTCAGTGATCGTCACGCACAACCCGGATCTTGCGGCACGCTGTGATCGGATCTTCGAGATGCCAGTCCTGAGCCGAGTCGAAGGAAAGCAGCAGCGAACCAACTAAGCCAATGTTCGAAAAATACAACGAGAAAGCACGCCGCGCCCTCTTCTTCGCCCGCTACGAAGCCTCGAAGCTCGGGTCGAGAGTGATCGAGTCGGAGCACATCCTCCTCGGCGTGCTGCGCGAGGGGGAGGAGATCATCAAGGAGATCTTCTCCCGCTTCAACGTCAAGCCCGAGCAGATCCGCCGGGAAGTCGAGGGCGACCGGCTCTTCGTCGACCGCATCTCCTCCTCGGCCGAGCTCCCGCTCTCCGAGGAGTCGAAGAAGATCCTGGCCTACGCCGCCCACGAGGCGGAGTCGATGCTCCACCAGTACGTCGGCACCGAGCACCTCCTCATCGGCATCCTGCGCGTGGAGTCCTCCACCGCGGCGCGCATCCTGACCGCGAAAGGGCTGAACGTCTACGGCGTCCGCGAGGAGACCATCTCCATCCTCAAGGAGCGCGAGGCCGACAAGCAGAAGAAAGAGCTGCCGTTCCTGGCCGAGTACGCGCGCGACCTGACGGCCATGGCCCACAGCCAGCAGTTCGATCCGCTCATCGGGCGGGAGAAGGAAGTCGAGCGCATCATCCAGATCCTCTCCCGGCGCACGAAGAACAACCCCATCCTTCTCGGCGAGCCGGGCGTCGGCAAGACCGCCATCGTCGAGGGGCTGGCCCAGCGCATCGTGGACGGCAACGTCCCGCTCTTCATCGCCAACAAGCGCATCCTCTCCCTCGATCTGTCGCTGATCGTGGCCGGCACGAAGTACCGCGGTCAGTTCGAGGAGCGCCTCAAGGGCATCATCAAGGAGCTCAAGGAGAACCAGGACATCATCATCTTCATCGATGAGATCCACTCCCTGATCGGCGCGGGCTCCGCGGAAGGCTCGCTCGACGCGGCGAACATCCTCAAGCCGGCCCTCTCGCGCGGCGAGATCTCCTGCATCGGCGCCACGACCATCCGCGAGTACCGCCGCTACATTGAGAAGGACCGCTCCCTGCTCCGCCGCTTCCAGGCCATCACCGTCAACCCGCCCACCGAGGACGAGACCCTGCAGATCCTGGAGGGGGTGAAGGAGCGCTACGAGAGCTTCCACAAGGTCAAGTACAGCGAGACGGCCATCAAGAGCGCCGTCTTCCAGTCGAACCGCTACATCACCGACCGCTTCTTCCCCGACAAGGCCATCGACATCCTCGACGAGGCCGGGGCCAAGGTGAAGCTCCGCCGCGTGGCGGACACGCAGAACCTCCGCCGCCTCGAGGCCGAGACCCGCTCCATCGTCAAGGAGATGAAGAAGGCCATCTCGGACAAGGACTTCGAGAAGGCCGTGTTCCTGCGCGAGCGGGAGATCGAGCTCAAGGAAGAGATCGAGCGCTTCAAAGCCGAGCGCGAGATGGTCGGTGACGAGATGATGGAGGTGACCCAGCGCGACGTCGAGGAGATCATCAGCTCCTGGACGGACATCCCGGTGACGTCCATCGAGGCCGACGAGGCCGCGAAGCTCATCAACATGGAAGAGATCCTGATGCGGCGGATCGTCGGTCAGGACAAGGCCATCCGGGCCATTTCCCGGGCCATCCGCCGCTCCCGCCTCGGCGTGGCCTCACCGAACCGGCCGATGGGCTCGTTCATCTTCCTCGGCTCGTCCGGCGTCGGAAAAACCGAGGTGGCCAGACGGCTGGCGGAGTTCCTCTTCGGCTCGCAGAAGCATCTGATCCGCTTCGACATGTCCGAGTACATGGAGAAGCACGCCGTGTCCAAGCTGATCGGCTCCCCTCCGGGCTACGTCGGCCACGAGGAGGGTGGGCAGCTGACCGAGCGCGTGCGCCGCAACCCCTACTCGGTAGTGCTCCTCGACGAGATCGAGAAGGCCCACCCCGACATCTCCAACATCCTGCTCCAGATCCTCGAGGACGGCATCCTGACCGACTCGCTGGGCAACCAGGTCGACTTCCGCAACACCCTGATCATCATGACCTCGAACCTCGGCACGCGGTACCTCGCGACCAAGGGGCACATGGGCTTCCGGGAGAAGGGCGAGGCCGCCGACCAGAAGTCGGCCGAGCTGCTCATTCACACGGAGCTCAAGCGGGAGTTCTCGCCCGAGTTCATCAACCGCATCGACGAGGTCATCATCTTCAACCCCCTCAGCGACGCCGAGCTCCGGGCCATCTGCCAGCTCCTCATCGACGACGTCAACAACGCCCTGGTGCACAAGAACGTGCAGATCACGGTGGACGAGTCGGTGGTGGGGTGGCTCCTGTCGAAGGCGCGCGAGGAGTCCAACTCCGGCGCCCGCCCGCTGCGCCGGGCCATCCAGCGCTACATCGAGGACGAGCTGTCCGAGTTCATGATCCGCCACAAGGACGCCATCCCCGAGCACATCGACTTCACCATGGCGGGGGAGGAAGTGCTGCTGGTGCCGCGGAGGATCGAGGAGCCGATCGCGAACTGAGGGCTTGTATGGCCGTCGAAACGAAGTTGATGACCGCCGATGAGTTGCTGGCCCTTCCGCATGGCTGGGGGAAGCGGTACGAGCTCGTGAAGGGGGAGCTGATCACGATGTCTCCGGCGGGGGTTGACCCTGGCATCATCGGAAGCCGAATCACGACGAGTCTTGCCGTGTACGTTCAGGCACAGAACCTCGGTGTCACCCCGCTCGCGAGCACCGGGTATCTGCTCGAGCGCAATCCCGACACGGTACACGAGCCGGACGTCTCTTTCATTGCCGCCGCGCGCGTCGTGCGTACGCCGAAGTACTTTCCCGGACCTCCCGATCTTGCCGTCGAGGTGATCTCTCCCAGCGACACCTACGGCGAAGTCCAGGACAAGGTCGATCGATACATCGCCGCAGGCACGCGCATGGTGATCGTGATCAACCCGCGGAATCAGACGGCGACCGTGACGACGCCGGCCGCCGTCAAGCACCTCACCATCGACGACATCCTCGACGGCGGCGACGTCGTCCCCGGTTGGACGCTCCCGCTGCGCGAGCTCTTCGCCGAGTAGTCCGCAAGCTCGTTGACCTTGTGCATAAGCTCGTTGACCTTGTTCATAAGGTCGCTGACCTTATTCATACGGTCGTGGACCTTGTTCATAAGGTCGTTGACCTTATTCATAAGCTCGTTGACCTTATGAATAAGGTCGTTGAGCTTGTGCGTAAGCTTCTTGACCTCATGCACACGCTTTTTTTCCGTAACGTCGCGCGTTACTTCGCCGCCGTCGCCGGTCCCCTCCTCCACCCATCGCTCTCATATTCCATGTACTTGACCGTCGTCGCGGCCACCTCGCGGCCGAAGTAGCGCTCGACGATGTGCACGGCCAGGTCGATGCCGGAGAAGACGCCGCCGGCGGTGGCGATGACCCCGTCCGACTGGACCCAGCGCGAGCGGTCGGAGCGGACGAGCTTCACCTTCGGGAAGCGCTCGGTCATGGACTGGTAGAAGTCGGGGTGGGTGGTGGCTTCCTTGCCGTCGAGGAGGCCGGCCCGGGCGAGCTGGAAGGAGCCGACACAGACCGAGGCGAGAACGTCCACTTTCGGGTACATGGCCCGCAGCCAGGCGTGCAGTTTCTCGGAGCCGCGCTGGGCGGGGACGATGATGACGTGCGGCACGGGCGCGTCGTCGTAGGTGTAGTCGGGAACGACCCGCATGCCGCCGCTGACGCGCACAGCGTCGCGCGTGTCGGAGACGGTGTAGAGCTCGAACGGCATCATCTCGTCCATGGTCTTGCCGCGGTCGGGAACGTGCACGTCCTGGAAGACCTCCCACGGTCCGGCGAAGTCGGCCATGGTCGCGCCGGCGCTGATGGCGAAGGCGACGCGGATCTTGCCCTTGGCGGGAGGTTTGAGCTCGGCGGCGGGGACGGCGGCGGTGACGAAGAGCAGCACGGCGAGGAGGATTTTTCTCATGCGCCGCAGGGTCGCCCGACGGGCGGGCACGGTCAGCAGAAAGGCAGCGAGCCGCGCCGCCCGTGCAGCGAGATGGTCATTTCGTCAGCCGCCGCTCGAACTCCTCGCGCCGCGCGCGGCTGAGACGCAGCTTCGTGCCGTCCTGGAGGACGAGCACGGAGTCGCCGCGGAACAGGGGGTGCATCTCCTTCACCCGGTCGAGGTTCACGATGGCCGAGCGGTGCACGCGCACGAAGCGCTCCGGATCGAGCTCGCTCTCGATCTCGGCCATGGTCTTGCGGAGCAGATGCGAGCGGCCGCCGGCGTGGATGGAGACGTAGTAGTCCGCGGCCTCGATCCAGTCGATCTCCGAGGCTTTGATGAAGACGATCTTCTCCCGGCTCCGGACCACGAACCGCGACGGGAGGATCCTCGGCTTCCGGGCCAGGTCCTTGGCCCGCAGCAGCGCCGCGAAGAAGCGCCGGTCGTCGAACGGCTTGACCAGATAGTCGAGGGCGTGGACCTCGAACGCGCGCAGCGCGTATTGGTCGTAGGCGGTCACGAAGACGATGGCCGGCACGGCGCTGAGGCCGATGCGCTCGAGGACGTCGAAGCCGTCCACCTCCGGCATCTGGATGTCCAGGAAGAGAATGTCCGGCTTCACGCGCCCGATCAGCTCCGCCGCGTCGACGCCGCTGCACTCGCCGGCGACGGTGAGCTCCGGGTCCTCCTGGACCAGGAGGCGGATGGCCGTGCGGGCCAGCGGCTCGTCGTCGACGATGACCACCTTCATGCGACGGCCTCGCTCCAGGGAATGGAGATCTCCGCCAGGACGCCGCCGTGCGCGTTGCGCAGATCGAACCGGTACCCGTCCGCATAGAGCTGCCGCAGCCGCTCCTCGGTGTTGCGGAGGCCGATCCCGCGCGGCGTATCGCGGAGCGTGCCGGTGTTGAACATCTCGATGCGCAGCGCGCCGTCGCGGCGGAAGGCGCGGACTTCGATGCGTCCCGCGGCCGCGGACTGGGCGATGCCGTGGCGGACGGCGTTCTCGGCCAGCGGCTGGAGGATCAGCGTCGGCACGGCGGCGCGGCGGGCCTCGTCGGCAACGTCGATCTTCACCTCCAGCCGGTCGGCGAAGCGGACGCGCTGGATCTCCAGGTAGCGCCCGAGCATGGCCGCCTCCTGCTCCAGCGGCACCCGCTGCGCGCCGTGATCGAGCGTGTAGCGAAGGAGGTCGGAGAGGCCGGCGATCATGTCCACGGCCTCGCCGTTCTTCCGCGAGCGCACCAGGGCGCTGATGGCGTTGAGGGTGTTGAACAGAAAGTGCGGCTGGATCTGCAGCTCCAGCGCGTGCAGGCGGGCCGCCGACAGCGACTGCTCCAGCCGGGCCGCGCGGAGGTAGTAATCGACGGCGTAGCCGACGGCGGCCACGGCCAGGTAGACGATCGCCTCCAGCGTCAGCCGGCTCTGAAAGGCCTGGAGCATCGACGGGCGCACCAGCCCGGTCTCCATCTCGATGTACGGCCGGATCAGCATGGTCAGGCCGAGCCAGAGCGCGGTGTGGACGAAGGCCATGGCCAGCATGGCCGCCAGGTGCAGGAGGATGTTACGGAGGCGAAACGGAATCGCCGGAACGTGGCGCGCCAGCCAGAACACGACCGGGGTCAGGGCGGCCCAGCACCACCAGATGCCGAGGTGGTAGACCACGATCTTCAGGACCGAGTGGCCATGGTCGATCATGGCGATCCACGTCTGCAGGGCGAGCAGCAGCGCGAAGACCGTCCAGAAGGCGACGATCCAGATCCAGCCGGCCGGGCGGCGGGGGAACATGGCCCCTAGTGTGCCGTGAAAGTGCGGCCGCGCGGCGTGGCGGTGCAGGGAACGGGACGTTTCGTGCGGCGAACGGGCACGCAGCGCCGGCCTCGTCCTTGCCTCCGTGTAGAATGCGCCGCGTTTTTCCCGTGTTCAGGGCCAACGCGTGACCTCCATCCGGGCCCGCGCGTCTCACATCAAAACCGTAGTCTCGACAGGACTTCATGATTCGAATCCTAGCCATGCTCGTCATCCTGCTGGTCTGCGGCACGATGGCGCGAGCGCAGACCACGAATCCCCAGCAGGAGCCGCCGCGGCCCCGCCCGGGAACCATCCTCGAGTCGCCGACCGGGGGCCGTATCACCGAGGGGCCCCAGCCCCAGCGCGCCGTCACGGGTAAAACCGTCGAACGCTTCGAGGCCATAGGCAACACCTCCGTGGCCACCGACACCATCCGGGTCTACCTCGGCCTCGCCCCCGGGGAGCCGTACGTGGCCGAGGCGGTGCAGCGCAACTTCCTCAACCTCTGGCAGACCGGTCTCTTCGACGACATCCGGATCGAGGTCGAGGAGGGCCAGACCGGCGTGATCGTCCGGGCCATCGTCAAGGAGCGCCCGCGCATCGGCTCGGTGGAGTTCCGGGGCAACAAAGAGCTGGCCACGAACAAGATCAACGAGGTCCTGGAGCGCGAGAACATCGACATCCACGTCGGCAACACCATCGAGCAGACCCTGGTCAAGCGCGCCGCGGAAGCGATCAAGCGCGCCTACACCGAGGGCGGGTTCGAGGGCGTGACGGTCGACGCCATCACCGAGGATCTGACCGAGCCTGGCGAGAAGAAGATCGTCTTCGTCATCAACGAGGGTGTGAAGGCCAAGGTGGCCTCCATCGACTTCGTCGGCAACCGGGTCTTCTCCGACCGCGAGCTGCGGCGGCAGATGAAGGACGTCCGCAAGCACAACATCATCAACTGGATCCGGAAGAAGAACCTCTACATCCCCTCGAAGCTGGACGAGGATCTGGAGCGGGTCAAGAACTACTACCAGGACCACGGCTACCAGGACATCAGCTTCGGCGACCCGCAGATCAAGACCGCCGGCAAGCGCGTGCGCGTCACCATCCCGGTGAAGGAAGGGGAGATCCACACCTTCGGCGAGGTCACCGTCGAGGGCAACACCGTCTTCACCAAAGAGCAGATCATCGGCGACTGGCCGCTCGAGAAGGGCGAGACCCTCCAGCGCAAGCCGATCCAGACCCGCGCCGACGCCTTCGGCGAGGCCTACCGCATGCGCGGCTACATCTACGCCTACGTCGATCCGGAGTACGTCGACAAGGGCAACAACGTGGTCGACGTGCACATCCGGGTCTTCGAGGGCGACCAGTTCCGTCTCGGCCGCCTGGAGTTCCAGGGCAACACCACCACCAAGGACAAGGTCCTCCGCCGCGAGATCTTCCTCGAAGAGGGGCAGATCATGGACATGGAGACCTTCAAGCAGAGCCTCTACAAGCTGGGGCAGCTCGGCTACTTCAAGATCACCGACAACCCCGACTTCAAGGTCAACCCCGAGCAGAAGACGGTCGACATCCTGGTCAAGGGCGTCGAGGAGGGGAAGAACGACGTCCAGTTCGGCGGCGGCTACTCCGAGGGCGGCGGGTTCTTCCTCCAGGCCCAGTTCGCCACCCGCAACTTCCTCGGCGAGGGCGAGAACCTCGGCCTCAGCTACCAGCGCGGCCGGCGCACGAACTTCTTCTCCATCTCCTACTCCGACCCCTGGTTCCTGGACACGCCGAACAGCTTCGGCGTCTCGGTGTACAACCGCGAGACCATCCTCCCGCCGTCGTTCGGCTACCAGCAGCGCGGCCGGGGCGGTACGGTGGCCTACGGCTATCGCCTGCACCGGTTCGACTCGTTGTCGGTGATGTACGGCTACGACCGCTCGCGCTACCGCTACGATCTGGCCGAGAACCCGGACGAGAACGGCAACGTCCCCATCGGGACGATCTCCGACCTGCACTTCATCACCTCGACGGTCGTCCCGGCCTACCGCTTCGACTCGCGTGACAACCCGTTCGACACCACCCGCGGCACGCGCATGGCCCTGGCCCTGGCGTATGCCGGCGGGCCGCTGGGCGGCACGATCGACATGTTCAAGCCGACGGTCGCCTTCACCCGCTTCATGCGCCTCTCCCGGCGCTCGTCGGTGAGCTTCAACATCGAGGGCGGCTACATCATCCCCTTCCGGGATGACGACTGCGCGCACTCCTATGACGAGCTGTCACGGCAGGTGAGCGAGCTCTGCATCCCGGTGTCCGACCGCTTTCTGGTCGGCGGCGAGAGCTCGGTGCGCGGCTTCGACTACGGTACGCTCGGACCGTTCGAGAACCTGCCGAACAACGGCGGCCTCCGTCCGGCGGGCGGGTACAAGTACCACACCTACAACTTCGAGTACATCTACCGGGTGAACGATCCGCTGCGTCTGGTTCTCTGGGCCGACGCCGGCCGGGCTTACGGCTACAACGAGAACTTCGACTTCGGGAAGATTCGTTACAGCTTCGGCGCAGAGATGCGCATCTTCCTGCCGGTCTTCCAGTTCCCGCTGCGGTTCATCTACGCGATCAATCCCAACGAGCAGCCCGGAGACGACTTCGAGGGATTCCAGTTCACCATCGGGAATACGTTCTAAACAGGGCTAGATTAACGACGGGACAGTCCGTCGAAGACTTCGCGAAAAGGGTTCACAAAGGAGATCTCATGAAGAAGTTCCTCGTTTCCGTTGCAGTGGCCGCCCTGGCGGCGCCGATGTTCGCCCAGACGACGCCGGCCCGCGTGGCGGTGATCGACGTTCAGAAGGTCCTGACGCAGTCGACGGCGGGCAAGGCTGCCTACGACAAGCTCAAGAAGATGCAGGAAGATCGTCTGGAGAAGGCGAAGCAGATGGATGAGGAGCTTCGCAAGCTGGACCAGGACATCAGCGCCAAGAAGATCTCGCTCAGCGAGGACAAGCTGGCCGAGATGCAGAAGCAGCTCGCCGACAAGCGCATCTCCATGCAGCGCTTCGCCCAGGACGCCGACCGCGAGATCGGCGAGGCCCGCGACCGCGAGCTCCAGGCCCTCGAGGCCAAGATCAAGCCGGTCATCGACGGCATCGGCAAGGAGATGGGCCTGGCCGCGATCTTCAACAAGTTCGAGTCCGGCCTGGTCTACGCCTCCGACGCCATCGACATCACCGACACGGTGATCAAGCGCTTCAACGAATCCCCGACGCCGACGGCCGCCAAGAAGTAAGCGGCTTCGGCACGCGCGTCGTAAACGAGAGCCTCCCGGCTTCGGGAGGCTTTTTGTATGAAGGCAGAAGGCAGAGGGCAGAAGTCAGAAGGCAGACCAAGAAGTAAGCGGCTTCGGCACGGTTGTGGTGTTCAAGAGCCTCCCGGACTTCCGGGAGGCTTTTGTATCAAGGCAGAAGGCAGAGGGCAGAAGGCAGAAGGCAGAAGGGTGGAGTGAGCTAGTCTGCCTTCTGCCTTCTGCCTTCTGCCTTCTGCCTTCTGCCTTCTTTTCCTCTACAATCCGCCCCCGCCATGCCCGCCGTCCCCCTTTCCGAGATCGTTCAGTACGTGTCCGGCCGCTATGACGGGCCGGGCGACGTGGCGATCACGGGCGTGGCGCCGCTGGCCGATGCCGGGGAGGCGCAGATCAGCTTTCTCGCCAACCCAAAGTACGCGCCGCAGCTCGGATCCACGCGCGCCGCAGCGGTGCTGGTGAGCGAGGATCTCGAAGGCAGCGAGCCGCGCTGGATCCGCGTGGCCAATCCCTACTACGCCATGGCCCGGGTGGTGGCGAAGTTCTTCGACCGCCGGCCCGCCCCGATCGGCATTTCCGAGAAGGCCTCCATCGCCCGGTCCGCCCGCCTCGGCGACGGCGTGGCCATCGGCGCGTTCGCCGCGATCGGGGAGGACGTCTGGATCGGCGACAACGTGACGATCTATCCGAACGTGACCATCGAGAACGGCTCGGAGATCGGGGAAGGCACGATCGTCTACCCCAACGTCTCGATCTACTACCGCTCCAAGATCGGCAAGCGCTGCATCCTCCACAGCGGCGTGGTGGTCGGCTCGGACGGCTACGGCTTCGCCCCCGAGGGGGGGCGGCACGAGAAGATCCCCCAGGTGGGCATCGTCCGGATCGAGGACGACGTCGAGATCGGCGCCGGCTCCACCGTCGACCGCGCCGCCTTGGGCGAGACGGTCATCGGCGAGGGGACGAAGATCGACAACCTCGTGCAGGTCGGCCACAACGTCCGGATCGGCAAGCACTGCCTGCTCGTGGCCCAGGTCGGGATCGCCGGCTCGACGACGATCGGCGACCACGTGGTCGTCGCCGGGCAGTCCGGCGTCGCCGGACACCTGAAGGTCGGCGACGGCGTACAGGTCGCGGCCAAGAGCTCGGTGATGAAAGACGTTCCCGCCGGCCAGAAGGTGCGCGGGGCCCCGGCCGTCGGCCTGGGCGAGTTCCAGCGTCGCGAGATCTGGCTGCGCCGCCTTCCCGAGCTGGCCCGCAAGCTCAACTACCTCGAGCAACAGATTCTGAGAGACCGCAAGTCATGATGACCATCACCGAGATCATGAAGCTCCTGCCGCATCGCTACCCGATGCTGCTCATCGACCGCATCCTGGAGATCGGAGAGGACGGCAAGCGCATCGTCGGCCTCAAGAACGTCTCCGCCAACGAGCAGTTCTTCCAGGGGCACTTCCCCGGCGCACCGGTCATGCCCGGCGTGCTGATCGTGGAGGCCATGGCCCAGTGCGCGGCGGTGTTGTTCCTCCGCGAGATCGAGGACCGCGACCGCAAGCTCTTCCTCTTCGGCGGCGTCGACAAGGCTCGCTTCCGCAAGCCGGTCGTCCCCGGCGATCAGCTGATCCTCGAATGTGAAGTCCTGCAGAAACGCGCCAGCACCGTGAAGGTTCGCGGCACGGCCAGGGTCGGCGACGCCGTCGTCGCCGAGGCCGAGCTGCTGAGCGTCATGGTCGAGCGGCCGGAGTAACCCCATGTCGTCCAGCATCGCAGAGACCGCGATCGTCAGCAGCGAGGCGGCGATCGCCCCCGACGTCCACGTGGGCCCGTACGCGGTGATCGGGCCGAACGTGACCATCGGCGCGGGCACCGTCGTCGGCCCGCACGTTCGCATCGAAGGCCCCACCGTCATCGGGGAGCGCAACCGCTTCGTCGGTCAGTGCGCCGTCGGCACCGATCCTCAGGACCTCAAGTACCACGGCGAGCGCACCGAGCTGCGCATCGGCAACGAGAATGTCTTCCGCGAGTTCGTCACCATCAACCGCGGCACGGTCGGCGGCGGTGGGCGCACCTCCATCGGCTCGCAGAACTTCTTCATGGCCTACGCCCACGTGGCCCACGACTGCAGCATCGGCGACGGGACCATCTTCGCCAACAACGCCACCCTCGCGGGACACGTCGAGGTCGGCGACTTCTCCACCATCGGCGCGTTCTCGGCCGTCCATCAGTTCTGCAAGGTCGGCGACCACGCCTTCATCGGCGGCGGGTCGATCTGCACCCAGGACGTGCTGCCGTACGTGAAGACCGTCGGCAACCGCCCCGCCAAGACCTACGGCGTCAACACCATCGGCCTGGAGCGGAAGGGCTTCTCCAAGGACACCATCGAGGCCCTCCAGCGCGCCTACCGCATCCTGGTCCGCTCGAAGCTGAAGCTGCAGGACGCGCTGGCGCGCATCGAGGCCGAGCTCTCGCTGTACCCGGAGGTGCGCTACCTGGTCGAGTTCGTGCGCACCTCGAAGCGGGGAATCATCCGGTGACGGTGGGCATCGGCGTCGTCGGCACCGGCTACCTGGGGCGGCTGCACGCCCGCATCGCCGGCGAGCTTCCGGATGCGCGCGCGGTCGGTTTCGTGGAGACGGACGACGCCCGCGCCGCGGAGGTGGCGGCGGCGCTGAATCTGAAGCGCTACCCCAGCGTGGCCGCGCTGGCGAAGGACGTCGACTGCGCGGTCGTGGCCACGCCGACGTCGCTGCACTTCGAGACCGCGGGCGAGCTGCTCGAGGCCGGGGTCGACGTGATGGTGGAGAAGCCCATCACCGCCACGGTCTACGACGCCCAGCGCCTGATCGATCTCGCCGCCAGCCGCAGCCGCATCCTCCAGGTCGGTCACGTCGAGCGCTACAACCCGGCCATCGTGGCCATCGCCGAGGAGGCGCGGAGCGCTCGGTACTTCGTCGCCGAGCGGCTGGGCGTGTTCGTCCCGCGCTCGCTGGACGTGGACGTCCTGCTCGACCTGATGATCCACGATCTGAATCTCGTGCTCTCCCTCTGGGGGCAGAAGGTCGCCCAGATCCACGCCCTCGGCGTGCCGGTGCTCACGGACAAGGTGGACATCGCCAACGTCCGCCTGGAGCTCGAGAACGGCGCGGTGGCCAACCTCACCGCCAGCCGGGTCTCCCAGGAGCGCGTGCGCAAGCAGCGCTTCTTCGGCAACGTCTACATCTCCGTCGACAGCAAGGAGCAGGAAGTGAAGGGCTATCGCCTGGTCGACCGTGAGATCCGCCCGCTCCAGGTGCACGTGGAGAAGAAGGAGCCGCTGCGCGCGGAGCTGGAGGCGTTCCTCGGCTGCGTGCGCGACCGATCCCGGCCCATCGTGGCCGGGGAGGACGGCCGCGATGCCGTCGACCTCGCGTTGCGCGTGGGGGAGAAGATCGAAGAGTCGCTGAGGAGGTTTCGCGCGTGAGTGACGTTGCCATCGGAGTCATCGGAGGGTCGGGTCTCTACCAGATGGAAGGTCTGGCCGTCCTCGAGGAGCGGACCATCGACACGCCCTTCGGCGCGCCGTCCGACCCGTATGTGATCGGCGAGGTGGATGGCGTGCGCGTGGCCTTTCTCTCGCGCCACGGCCGCGGCCATCGCCTGATGCCGACCGAGCTGAACTACCGCGCCAACATCTTCGGCTTCAAGCTCCTCGGCGCGCACACGATCCTCTCCGCCAGCGCGGTGGGATCGATGAAGGAGCAGTACCACCCCACGGACATCGTCTTCCCGCACCAGTTCATCGACCGCACCCGCCACCGCCCGGACACGTTCTTCGGCAACGGCATCGTCGGCCACGTGGCCTTCGCCGATCCGATCTGCGCGGGCGTGTCGTTCCTCATGGGCGACGCGGCGCGCGAGGCCGGCGCGAAGGTGCACATGGGCGGCGTCTACGTGTGCATGGAGGGCCCGCAGTTTTCCACGCGCGCGGAGTCGAACCTCTATCGCTCCTGGGGCGCGGACGTGATCGGGATGACCAACCTCCAGGAGGCCCGGCTCGCCCGTGAGGCCGAGATCTGCTACGCCACCATGGCCCTGGTCACCGACTACGACTGCTGGCACGAGGAGCATGACGACGTGAGCGTCGAGGTGGTCCTCGGCTACCTCCGCGCGAACGCGGCCATGGCCCAGCAGATCCTCCGGAGCTCGATCGGCCGGGCGGCAAACCGCCGGCGCGACTGCGCGTGCGTGAGCGCCCTGCAGTACGCGATCATCACCGACCCGGCGGCCGTCCCGCCGCAGCTCAAGCAGCAGCTCGCGCCCATCATCGGCAAATACATTTCGTAGGAGACACCCGTGCCCATTCTCGTCGTCGGAAGCGTCGCCTTCGACGCCCTCCAAACTCCGTTCGGAAAGGTCGACCGCTGCATCGGCGGGTCGGCGACGTACTTTTCCGTGGCGGCGTCGTTCTTCACCGAGGTCGATCTCGTCGCTGTCGTGGGCGAGGACTTCACCGACGACGACGCGTCGATCTTCCAGGGCCGCAACATCAACCTCGACGGCCTGGAGCGCATCCCGGGCGAGAAGACGTTCTTCTGGAGCGGCGAGTACGGCTACGACCTGAACGTCGCCAAGACCCGGGACACCCAGCTCAACGTCTTCGCCGGCTTCAAGCCCCAGCTCAGCGAGCGCCAGCGCAAGGCGGACGTGCTCTTCCTGGCCAACATCCACCCCGAGCTGCAGATGGACGTGCTCCATCAGACCGAGCGCCCGCGCCTGGTGGCCCTCGACACGATGAATCTCTGGATCGAGCACAAGCGCGATGCGCTGGCGAAGGCCTTCAGCGAAGTCGACCTGGTGATCATCAACGAGGCCGAGGTGCGGCAGTTCACGAAGGAGCCGAACCTGGTCAAGGGCGCACGCTCGATCCTCGCCCTGGGACCGGACACGCTGGTCATCAAGCGCGGTGAGTACGGCGTGCTGATGGTGAAGAAGGACGCGATCTTCGCCGCGCCGGCCTATCCGCTGGAGAACGTCTTCGATCCCACCGGCGCCGGCGACACCTTCGCCGGCGGCTTCCTCGGCTACCTCGCCTCCCGCCAGGAGATCCACGACCGCGAGCTGCGCCGGGCCATCATCTTCGGCAGCGTCCTGGCGTCGTTCACGGTCGAGAAGTTCTCCCTCGACCGCCTGCGCGAGATCACCCTCTCGGACATCCACGAGCGCTACTCCGACTTCCGCGCCCTGACGCACTTCGAGGATTTCGAGCGGTAAACTTTTAGGAGTGCGGTGGCGCAGCCACCGCTCTGGTATCCGTCTCTACGGCGAAGATCGCGGGTAGACCACCTCGCCGCCCACCACCGTCGACCGCACCTTCGCCTTGTACAGCTCGGATGCCGGCATGGCGAAGAGATCGCCCTCGACGACGGTGAAGTCGGCGAGCTTGCCCGGCGCGATCGAGCCGCGCGACTGTTCCTCGAACGCGGCATACGCCGCGTCGAGTGTGAAGCCGCGAATAGCCTCGGCGAGCGTGAGCCGCTCCTCCGGATACCAGCCGCCCGCGGGCCAGCCTTTCTGGTCCTGCCGCGTGACGGCGGCGTAAAGGCCGAAGAACGGGTTCACGTCCTCGACCGGAAAGTCGGAGCCGAGGGCGAGACGGCCGCCGGCGTTGAGCACCTTGCGCCACGCGTACGCGCCCTTTACCCGCTCCGGACCGAGGCGCGCCTCGGCCCAATACATGTCCGACGTCGCGTGCGTCGGCTGCATGGAGGCGATGATGCCGTGCCGCACGAGGCGGGAGATGTCCGGCATGGAGATGACCTGCAGGTGCTCGACGCGATAGCGGTTGTCCGCGGTCACGCCGGCCTTCTCGTAGGCGTCGATGACGTTGCGCACGCCGCGGTCGCCGATGGCATGCGTGTTCACCTGGAAGCCGGCGGCGCGGGCGCGGCGGGCCACGTCTTCGATGTGCTCCGGCGTGGCGATCATCAGGCCGCTGTTGCCGGGGTCGTCGCTGTACGGCGCGAGGAGCGCGGCGCCGCGGCTGCCGAGGGCGCCGTCGGCGTAGAGCTTGATCGAGCGGATGGAGAGGCGGCCGCCATGGTCGAGCGGACCGTTGGTGAGCCAGGTGCGGACGAGCGCGTCATTGTCGGCGAGCATGGCGTAGACGCGGATGGGGAAGCGCTTCTCGTCGATCAGCTCGCGCACGGCGAGGATGGTCGGGCCGTCGATGCCGGCGTCGTGGATCTCCGTGAGGCCGAGCGAGGCGATGCGCTCGGCGGCGGCGCGTGCGCGGGCCTTGCGCTGCTCGTGCGTCGGCGGCGGGACCTTGCTGTCGATCAGCTCCATGGCCTCGTCGATGAAGACGCCGGTCGGATTGCCGCTCGCATCGCGCAGGATCTTCCCGCCCGCAGGTTCCTTCGAAGCCGCGGTCACGCCTGCGGCGCGCATCGCGGCGGTATTGGCGAGGCCGGCGTGGCCGTCGACGCGGCGCAGCCACACCGGGTGATCCGGGACAGCCGCGTCGAGCGCGGCCACGGTCGGGAACTCCTTCACCGGCCAGTCGTTCTGGTCCCAGCCACGGCCGAGGATCCACTCGCCGGCGGCGGCGCGCGCCGCGCGCTCTTTCGTGCGGGCGATGACTTCGTCGTAGGACGTTGTGTCGATGAGGTTGACGGTGTCCAGGGAAAGGCCGAGTCCGTAGAGGTGGGCGTGAGCGTCGGTGAGGCCGGGGAGGATCGTCGCGTTCGGCGCATCGACCACCCGCGCGTCGCGGTGGGCGCGGCGGAGCTGGTCGGCCGGGCCGACCTCGCGCACGGTGCCGTCCAAAACATAGACAGCCCAGTTCTTACGCGGGGTCTGTTCATCGCCGGCGACGACCGTTCCGGCGGTGAAGAGCGTGCCTGAGGTTGCCATGGGAACGGATTCTGCTGGAGGCTGGGCCGGAGCGCAGGCGAGCAGAGCGGCAAAGCATATCGCGGCGAAGATGCGCATGAGGCGGAATGCTAGCGCGGGAGGCGTCGTTTGCGGACTCACCCCATGAACGCGCGTCTGATTGCGGTGACGATGCTCTTCGCGACGGTGGCCGTCGCGGACGACCGCCGGTTCACCGCGTCCTCCGTCCCGAGCGCGGGTCTCAAGAAGCCGGGCAAGGTCGTGATCTCGAACGACCACCGCTCCATCACCGCCTGGCGGTTCTTCGGGAACATCCGCGAGTCGCTGGTCTCGCTGCGCTCGCGCCGCACGTTCGCGGTCAATCCGTTCGGTCCCGCCGTCTTCAACCCGAACGGACGCGCCACCGCGCCGCAGCGCTACGCGCCGCTGATCGAGGAGGCCGCGCGCACGCACGGCGTCGATCCGCGGCTCGTCGCCGCCGTCGCCCGCCGCGAGTCGGCCTGGAACGCGAACGCGGTCTCCGACAAAGGCGCGTGCGGTCTCATGCAGCTCATGCCCGCCACCGCCCGTTTCCTCGGCGTGTCGAACGTCTTCGACGCGCGCGAGAACATCCACGGCGGCACACGCTACCTGCGCACGCTGCTCGACACCTTCGGCGGCGATCTCGATCTCGCCCTCGCCGCGTACAACGCCGGCCCGGGCGCGGTGGAGAAGCATCGCGGCGTGCCTCCGTATCGCGAGACCCGCGCGTACGTGGCGGCGGTGAAGGCGAGCTACCTCAGCGCGCAATAACGCGCGTCACTCCGAGTACCACTCCGAGAGCGCGGTCACCGCGCCGTCCTTGATGAAGACGCTCGTGTGCCGCGCGCACCCCTCGCTGACCCGGCAGACGTAGAAGTACTCGACCTCGCCGAGGCGGCGCAGGGCGGGCTCGGGGGCGGAGGAGGCGTCGGGGCGGCCGAGGCGCGAGACCACCTCTACCGAGGAGTCGCCGAGCTCCACGCCGGTGCGCAGGCGCACGTCCATCTGCGGGCCGGGCTCGGGCCGGCGGCAGGGGGCCACGTTCGACATCACGACCCGCCATGGCTTCGCATCCTTCTTGTCCATGGTCACGAGCAGGTACCGGTCGGCGAAGAGCTGGTAGCAGCCTTCATGGCGCAGCTTCGGGAAGTGCTGCTGGAGGGACGCGAGCGGCGTCTCCACCAGCTCGTCGATGTAGACCGGGTCGGCGGCGTAGCTCGCTGTGGCTGTGAGCAGCAACGCCACCATCACGCGTGCGACTCTCATCCTTCACCCCACTTCAGCTTGTTCCGCAGGACGTCGAAGTAGTTCTTGTCCGGTGACTGCACCAAGAGTACGCGCTCTTCGGACTTGCGTACACAGACGCGGTCCTGCTCCGTGATCTCCAATCCTTCCTGCCCGTCGAGGGTCAGCCAGATATCTTTTGCATCAGGAGACGCCAATCGGATCTCGATGTCGAGCTCATCGGGAAGGACCAGGGGGCGATTGGTGAGCATGTGCGGGCAGATCGGGGTGAGCACCATCGCGTTCATGGTCGGGTAGATGATCGGTCCACCCGCGGAGAGGTTGTAGGCGGTCGAGCCGGTAGGGGTGGCGACGATCAGCCCGTCGCCGCGGAAGGTCGAGACGAAGAGGCCGGCCACGCTGACGCGCATCTCGATGATCCGGGCCACGGCCTGCTTGTTGATCACGGCGTCGTTGAGGACGCGGTAGCGCTTCCCGCCGTCGCGGTCCGGGCCGCTGAGGGAAACGGTGAAGGTAACCCGCGGCTCGACGTCGTAGTGGCCCTCCAGGACGCGCTCGAGCACGTGCGGGAACTCCTCGACGCGGATCTCGGTGAGAAAGCCGAGGGTACCCATGTTCACGCCGACGATGGGGACGTGCTCGGGCGCGTGGCGGGCCACGGAGAGCAGCGTGCCGTCGCCGCCGAAGGTGATCAGGAGATCGCAGTGCGCGCCGAGGGTGGCCTTGCTCGTGGTCGGGTGCGAGTCGCCGACGAGCGGGCCGGTCTCGTCGTCGAAGATCACCTTCAGGCCGCGCGCGCGAAGATCGGCAGCGACGCGTTCGGCATAGGCGAGGGCGGGCGGAGCGGTGGTCTTCGCGGCGATGCCGATGGTCTGCACGGCGCTCAGGATAAGCTGAGAACGGCGCGCTTCACATCATCGGGCTCCACCACGATCCGCTCGCCGGCGCGCTCCGGCCCCACGAACAGAATGGGGTGCAGGACCTTTTCGATGATGGCCCGCAGGGCCCGGGCGCCGAGACGCTGCTTGAGCGCGGCGTGGGCAATCTCGAAGAGGGCCTCGCGGCTGAACTCGAGCTGGATCTGATCCAGCGCGCAGAGGCGCTGGTACTCGGGGATCATGGCCTCGCGCGGCTCGGTGAGGATGGACACGAGGTCGCTCGGGGTCAGCTCGCTCAGCTCCACGCGCACCGGCAGCCGCCCCAGGAGCTCCGGGAGGAACCCGTACGTCACCAGGTCCTCGGTGGTGATCTCGCGGTGCGGCTCGCGCTCCCGCTCCACGAAGCCGACCGGCTTCCCGTCCGGCGTCTCGTCCATGTCCGAGAACGACCCGGCGCAGATGAAGAGGATGTTCGAGATGTCGATCTCGACGTAGTCGTACTTGTTCCAGTGGGCGGTGACGTTCATCGGCACGAACAGCTTCTCGCCTTCGAGAATCTTGAGCAGCGACTGCTGCACGCCCTCGCCGCCGATGTCCCGCGACCCCGCCCCCGTGCGCGCGCCGCCGGCGCGGCGGGCGATCTTGTCGATCTCGTCGATGAAGACGATCCCGTTCTCGGCCGCGTTCACGTTCTGGTTGGTCGCGTACAGCAGCCGGCCGATGGCCACTTCCACGTCCTCGCCGTAGTAGCCCGCCTCGGTGAATGCGGTGGCGTCGTTGTAGGCGAACGGCACGTCGAGGATCTTCGCCAGCGTGCGCGCCAGGTAGGTCTTGCCCGATCCGGAGGGGCCGATCATGAGGATGTTCGACTTCCGGATGGAGACCTCGCCGCCGAACTTGAGGTACTCGATGCGCTTGAGGTGGTTGTAGGCCGCGATGGCCAGAACCTCTTTCGCGTGGCGCTGCCCGACCACGTATTGATCGAGTTGTTCGAAAATGCGCCGTGGTGTGACGTGGAGGAAGCGATAGATCTCGCGCTTTTCCTTCATCAGGCGCCTGCCGCCAAGGATAACATCCCGCCCTATGTCGCTGATCCTCGCCGCGATCCTCACCCTCGCTTCCCCGGCCGGCCCGGGCTCCGCCGAGCCGCACCTGGCCGTCACCCGCGACGGCGCGCTGCTGCTGTCGTGGGTCGAGGGGAAGTCGCTGAAGTTCGCCGAGTACGAGGGCGGGCGGTGGTCTTCGCCGCGGACGATCGCCACGCGGGACGACTTCTTCGTCAACTGGGCGGACTTTCCTTCCATCGTCGAGGACGCGAGAGGGACGCTGTTCGTGCACTGGCTGCAGAAGAGCGGGCCGGGCACGTACACCTATGACGTGCGGGTCTCGTCGTCCGTCGACGGCGGGCGGTCGTGGGCGCCCTCGCGCGTCTTGCACACCGACCGCAAACAGGCCGAGCACGGATTCGTGTCGATGGTGCCGCTGGAGAAAGGCGGCGTGGCCGCGATCTGGCTCGACGGGCGGGAGATGTTCGGCGAGCACGGCCCGATGACGCTGCGCTACGCCGAGATCGACAAGGCCCTGCGGGTGAGCGGCGAGAAGGTGCTCGACAACCGCGTCTGCGAGTGCTGCACGACGGCGATGGCCATGACCTCGCGCGGGCCGCTGGCGGCGTATCGCGACCGGTCGCAAAGCGAAGTCCGGGACATCGGCATCGTGCACGTGAAGGGCGGCACGCCGAAGCTGCTGCACGACGACGGCTGGCGCATCAACGGCTGTCCGGTCAACGGCCCGCAGCTCGACGCCCGCGGCGAGCGCGTGGTCGCGGCGTGGTTCACCTCGCCGAACGACCGGCCCCGCGTGCACGCCGCGTTCTCGAAGGACGGCGGCCTGA
>JBIOTX010000407.1:0-3302 GCA_044866315.1 Thermoanaerobaculia bacterium
ACCAGGCTCAGCGTCAGCTCGCGCGCGCCGGCCCGCACCTTCGCGTAGCCGCTGCGCTCTCCCGCCATCGCATTCACGCTGACCCGGCCGTTCCGCACGGTCACGTCGAACCCGTCCGGCACGCTGACGACCTGATCGATGCGCAGGTTGTCGATGACGAGCGAGTTCTGGGCCTCCGGCACCACGGGCACGAAGAGGCGCTCGACGTACGAGGGCACGGCCTCGAGACGGATGCTCGTGCCGGTCTCGGCAAAGAGAGCAGGCGTGAAGAATGCGAAGGAAAGGGCGAGCGCTGCGATTCTCGTGAGGGACCGGAGATTCATCGTTGGATCGGCTCCTTTGGTATCGTTGGGGAACGCGGTGAAAAACGTTACCAAAAGAACGAGCATTTCGCATCCTCGGACCTTGGAGAAATTGGAATGAACAAGCCTTTCGTCGGCATCGGGTCGGACGTGCAGAGTCCGCCAGGCGCGCGTGAGCGCGCCTTTGCCTACCTCACGTACGTCGAGGCGCTCCGCCGCTCCGGCGCGATCCCGGTGCTGATTCCGCCGCAGCCGGAGAACGCCGCGCAGATCATCGAGCAGCTCGATGGCCTCGTTCTCGCCGGCGGCGAAGACTGCGATCCCGCGGCCTACGGCGAGCCGCGGCACGAGACCGTCGTGGAGACGATGGATCCGCGCCGGCAGTCGAATGATCTCAGCCTGGCGAAGATCGCCCGCGATCGCGGCATCCCAACCCTCGGCATCTGCCTCGGCCTGCAGGTGATGAACGTCGCCGCGGGCGGGTCGCTGATGCAGGACATCGACTCGCAGGTCGACACCGAGATCCGCCACGCCAGCGAGCCCGAGGATCGGGCCCGGCACGACGTCCTGGTCGAGCAGGGAACCCGTCTGGCCGGGATCCTCGGCGACCGCGAGCTGAACGTGAACTCCTCCCACCACCAGGCCATCAAGAAGGTGGGGCAGGGACTGCGGGTGACCGCCCTCGCGCCGGACGGGGTGATCGAGGGCCTCGAGGATCCCCGCCATCCTTTTTATGTGGGCGTGCAGTGGCACCCCGAGGACATGGGCGGCGAGGACTCGGCCTCGGCGCTGTTCTCCGCATTCGTGGAGGCGGCCCGGAAGTACGCCGAGGCGAAACAACAGGCGACGACTTTGTCACCTGCCGGTGCGGAGCGCTCGGAATAGGGGTTTTCCCGCTGCCGTTCACGGCACCGACGGAGGACCATCCTTGAAACGACCCCTGCTCATCGGCCTGGTGGCCCTCGCTCTTTCTTCTCAGGCGTTTGCCGGCGGCGTCTGGCACAAGTCCGTGGACGCGGCCCAGAAGAAGGCGAAGGAGAAGAAGCAGCTCATCCTGGTGGACATGTTCGCCGAGTGGTGCGGCTGGTGCCATCGCTTCGAGCGCGAGGTCTTCCCCTCGCAGGTCTTCCAGGAGGCGACCGAGGACATCGTCCTGCTCCGCCTCGACACCGAGGACAAGGGCGAGGGCACGACCCTGGCGCGCAAGTACGGCGTTACCCAGCTGCCGACGTTCGTCCTCCTCGCTCCCGACCTCTCCATCGCCGGCATGATCCGCGGCTACGCGCCGCCGGCCGAGTTCGTAAAGATGCTCAAGGAGACCCGCGGCAAGTACGACAGCTTCACCCAGAAGGTGGCCGCGGAGCCGAAGTTCGGCAAGGACTACGCGAAGCATCTCGACCTGGCTAAGGAGTTCGTCGAGCGCACGGCCTTCGACAAGAGCGAGCCGCGCCTCAAGAAGCTGATGACCGAGAAGGGCGTGCCCGCGGCCATCCGCGACGATGCCTACTACCACCTGGCCATGTCGTACGTACTGCAGAACAAGCTCGACGACGCGATGAAGGTGGCCCGCCAGCTCTCGTCGCTGAGCAAGGCCGGCGACCCGGTCGAGCGTTCGCGCCTGCTGGTCGCGCAGATCTACATGCAGCAGGGGAACCTTCTGGGCGCGGCCACCGAGCTGCGCAACTTCAAGAAGGACTTCCCCAGCTCGCCGCTGATCGCGAACGTCAACATGATCCTGCCGAACATCGAGAAGCGCCTCGCCCAGTAAGCGATGAAAAAGACAGCTGTCGCAGTTCTGCTGTTTCTCGTCACTGCCGCCCCTGCGTTCGCCCAGATCGGATTCTCTCCCGGAGAAGGCGGCGCGAAGGCGAGCATCACCGGCTCGATCCACGAGCGCAGCGGCGACGACGTCAAGGGGACGGTCGTCGTCAAGATCGAGGACGGCTGGCACGTCAACTCGAACACGCCCAGCGAGGAGTTCGCCATCCCGACCGTGCTCTCGCTCGAGGGCGCGAAGCTCGTCGAGGCGAGGTACCCGCCGCACGCGATGAAGGCCTTCGAGTTCAGCGGAGGCAAGCAGCTCGCGGTCTACGACGGCACGTTCCCGGTCGCGTTCACGACCAAGCTGGACGCGGGCGCGAGCTCGTTCCGCGCGAAGCTGCGCTATCAGGCCTGCAGCGACCGGGTCTGCCTCCCGCCGAACGAGGCGGTGGCGGACATCGACGCCACGAAGACCACCGCGGCGCCGGCGGCGACGAAGCCATCCGCTTCCAACTTCACGCCGCTCTCGGCCGCCCCACCTGACGCGAAGAAGTCCAGTCTCCTCTCCAGCGACGTCGGTGGCACGCTGGCCGCGCGCGGTCTGCCGGTCACACTGCTGGCCATCTTCGTCCTCGGCCTGGCCCTCAATCTCACCCCCTGCGTCTACCCGCTGATCCCGATCACCATCAGCTACTTCAGCCGCCAGAGCGGCACGAGCACGGGGCGCCGCGTCGCGCTCTCCTCGCTCTACGTCCTCGGCATCGCCGTCACCTACTCCGCGCTCGGCGTCTTCTCGGCCATCTCCGGGAAGCTCTTCGGCGCGTGGCTGCAGCATCCCGCGGTGCTGATCTTCTTCGCCCTCCTGATGCTGGTCATGGCCTCGTCGATGTTCGGCCTCTTCGAGATGCAGGCCCCGCAGTTCATCTCCAACCGCTCCGGCGGCCAGTCCGGCCTCGGCGGCGCGCTGACCATGGGCTTGGTGATCGGCATCGTGGCCGCGCCGTGCGTCGGCCCGTTCGTGATCTCGCTGATCGCGCTGGTCAGCTCGCTGCAGAGCGTCTTCCTCGGCTTCGTGATGTTCTTCGTCCTGGCCCTCGGCCTGGGACTGCCGTACCTCTTCCTCGGCATCTTCTCCTCGGGACTCACGGCTCTGCCGCGCTCGGGCGAGTGGATGCTGCAGGTGAAGAAAGCCATGGGCTTCATCCTCATCGCCATGGCCTTCTACTTCCTCCGCCCGCT
>JBIOTX010000408.1:0-4659 GCA_044866315.1 Thermoanaerobaculia bacterium
GCGCGGTCGTTCCGCAATCGCATCGTGTCGCGCCTCAAGCGGCTGCGGAACGTCCGCTACCTGATCTCCTTCCTCGCCGGGCTGGCGTACTTCTGGTTCTTCGCCTTCCGCCATCTGTTCGACGGGCGCTCGCCGCTGAAGCAGACGGGCCTTCCCGTGAGCGCGTTCTTCGTCGACCTGGCGGCCGTCGTCGTGCTGTTCATGATGATCCTCGCCTGGGCTGCACCCAAGCAGTCGGCGGGACTCACGTTCAGCGAGGCGGAGATCCAGTTCCTCTTTCCCGCGCCGATCACGCGCCGGCAACTGCTGCTCTACAAGATCCTGCGCGCGCAGCCGCAGGTCTTCATCAGCGCGGCGGTGATGTCGCTGCTCATGTTCCGCAGCGGGAAGTTCATCGGCGTCTGGACCTGCTTCATCACCCTGTCGATCTACTTCACGCTGGTGGCGCTGGGCCGGGCACGCCTCAAGCTCCTCGGCATCGGCTTTCTGGTGCGGCTGCCGGTGATTGCGGCGGCGGCGGTGGGCGTCTCGGTTCTGCTGTGGCGCACCGTCGATGTCGCGGCGTTTCGCGGAGTGGGGGCGACGATGAAGCCGGGGCGCTACCCGGACCTGCCGGCGCTCTTTCACGGTCCCGCCGCGGACGCGATTCTCTTCGTGCCGCGGATCTTCGGCCATGCCGTGCTGCCGGTGTCCATTCCGCAACTGCTCGCCTCGTGCGGCATCCTGCTCGCGGTCGCGCTGCTGCTGTTCGAGCTCGCGGCGCGGACGAACATCGCCGTCGAAGAGGCGTCGATTCAGGCCTCGGAGAAGTGGGCGGCGCGCCGCGCGCGCATGCACGAGCAGCGCATCGGCAAGCACGTGACGTTTCCGCGTATCCCGCCGCCGTTCCGCATTCCGCGGCGTGCGCGTCCCGAGGTGGCGATCTACTGGAAAAACCTGACGGCGGGACTGCGGATCTCCTCGCCGTGGCTGCTGATCATGGCCGTCTGCGCGCTCTATTTCCTCGGCCAGTCCTTCTATACCGACGAGCCGTCCATCCGCAGCATGCTGGCCAGTCTCGCGCTCGTGCTCGCCGCCGGGTTTCCGTTCCTCGGCAGCACCGTATTCACGCAGGACATGCGCCTCGACCTGCCGCGCATCGAGCTGCTGAAGAGCTACCCGATCTCCGGGGAGCGCCTGGTCGCCGCGGAGATCGCCGGCCCGCTGACGTTCGTCGCCGCCGTCGAGCTGATGATGCTCAGCGTCGCGGCGATCATCCTCCGGGGGGCCGAGCTGCCCGCCACGCTGCGTTTTCTGGCCTCGCCGCAGTTCGTCGTGATCGCGCTGCTGCTGGCCACGCCCGTGTGCGCCGCGCAGATCCTGATCCGGAATGCCGTGCCGATTCTCCTGCCCGGCTGGGCGCTGCGCGCGCCGGACGAGCAGCGCGGCTTCATCGTGATGGGCCAGCGCCTGCTGATGCTCGCGGGCAATCTGCTCGTGCTCCTGTTCGTGCTGCTGCCCGCGGCATGCATCGTCGTCCCCGGCCTGCTGATGGCGAAGTTCTGGTTCCACGACAGCATTCCGGTGGTGGCGCTCACGACCGTCCTGGCCGCGGCGCTGCTCTTCTTCGAAGTCTGGCTCGGCATCCGCCTCCTCGGCCGCCAGTTCGAGAAGATCGACGTAACCAATGAGCTGGATGCGGTCGCGTTGTGACGCCGATGATGCGCGCCGAATACGTGTTCGACGACGGAGGGATGAATCTCCTGTCCTCGGACGCCTTGCGCCGGATCCGCGCCGCGCTCCCCACCGACGCGTCGGTGTTCGTCTTCCGCTCCGGCCGCGCGCGCCTCTTTGCCGCCGGCGCGGACATGGCCGAGATGGCGAGGTTCACTCCCTTCGAGGCCATGGAGTTCGCCCGCCTCGGGCAGGAGCTGTTCGACGCCATCGAGCGTCTGCCGTGCCTCACCGTCGCCCTCATCGACGGCGACTGCTTCGGCGGCGCGCTCGACCTCGTCCTGGCGTTCGACCTCCGCTTCGCAACGCCCCGCTCCCGCTTTGCCCATCCGGGCGCGCGGCTGGGCATCGTCACCGGCTTCGGCGGCACGTCGCGCTGGCGGAAGGCGATCGCGCCGCGGGCGGCGCGGCAGCTGTTCCTCGCCAACCGGGTGTTCTCGGCGGAGGAGGCGCTGGCGATGGGGCTCGTGGATCGGGTCAGCGAAGCGGACGAGATTCCGGCGATCGATCCGGCGCGGGTGCGGTTCGTCAAGGAGTTGACCAATTACGCCGGCCGGCTGTCGCGAGCGGAGCTGGTGCTCGTGGCGCGCCGTCTCGGCGGGATATATTTCGGCTGAATCATGGAACCGCTCGAAACGCATCTCGACATTTCGTCCGAGGACTTCAAGGCCAACGCGGAGCGCCTGCAGTCGCTTGTCGACGAGCTGAATCAACGCCTGGCCGCGGCGCGGCAGGGTGGGGGAGAGAAGTACCTGGCCCGCCACCGCGAGCAGGGAAAGGTGCCGGTGCGCGAGCGCATCGCCGCGCTGCTCGATCCGGACACGCCGTTTCTCGAGCTCTCGCCGCTGGCGGCGAACGGGATGTACGAGAAGGACGCGCCGGCGGCGGGGATCGTCACGGGCGTCGGCCGCGTGCAGCAGCGCGAGTGCCTGATCATCGCCAACGACGCCACGGTGAACGGCGGCACGTATCTGCCGATCACGGTCAAGAAGCACCTCCGGGCCCAGGAAGTCGCGCAGCAGAACCATCTGCCGTGCATCTACCTCGTCGACTCCGGCGGCGCGTTTCTGCCGCTGCAGGCGGACGTGTTCCCCGACCGCGAGCACTTCGGGCGGATCTTCTACAACCAGGCCGTGATGTCGGCCCAGGAGATCCCGCAGATCTCCGCGGTGATGGGCTCGTGCACGGCCGGCGGCGCATACGTGCCGGCGATGTCGGACGAGGCAGTGATCGTCAAGAACACCGGCACGATCTTCCTCGGCGGGCCGCCGCTGGTGAAGGCGGCCACGGGCGAGGAGGTGACGGCCGAGGAGCTGGGCGGGGCGGACGTGCACACGCGGATCAGCGGCGTGGCCGATCACTTCGCCGACGACGACGAGCACGCTATCGCCCTGGTGCGGAACATCGTCGAGAACCTGCACCTCCAGAAGCGCGAGCCGGAGACGCGCGTCGAGCCCGAGGATCCGCTGTACGACCCGAAGGAGCTGTACGGCGTCATCCCCCGCGACCTGCGCAAGCCGTACGACGTCCGGGAGGTCATCGCCCGGGTCGTCGACGGCTCGAAGTTCCACGAGTTCAAGGAGCGCTACGCCACCACGATCGTCACCGGCTTCGCCCGCGTCTTCGGCTACCAGGTGGGCATCCTGGCCAACAACGGCGTGCTCTTCTCCGAGTCCGCCCTCAAGGCCACGCACTTCATCGAGCTGTGCAACCAGCGCCGGGTCCCGCTGATCTTCCTGCAGAACATCACCGGCTTCATGGTCGGCAAGCAGTACGAGCGCGGCGGCATCGCCAAGGACGGCGCGAAGATGGTCCACGCCGTCGCCAACTCCACCGTGCCGAAGTTCACGGTGATCATCGGCGGCTCCTTTGGCGCCGGCAACTACGGCATGTGCGGCCGAGCCTACTCGCCGCGCTTCCTCTGGATGTGGCCGAACGCGCGGATCTCGGTCATGGGCGGCGAGCAGGCCGCCGGCGTGCTGACGACCGTCAAGCGCGACCAGCTCGCGCGGGAAGGAAAAGAACTGAGCGCCGAGGAGGAGCGGGCCATCGCCGACCCCGTGCTGGCCAAGTACGAGGAGGAGGGGAGCCCGTACTACTCGACCGCGCGGCTCTGGGACGACGGCGTGATCGATCCCGCGGAGACGCGCATTTACCTCGGGCTGGGGCTGTCGGTGGCGTATAACGCGAGGATCGAGGAGCCGAGGTTTGGGGTGTTTCGAATGTAGTAGCCAGTTGCCGGTTGCCAGTAGCCAGCGGGGCACTGGGAACTGGCTACTGGCTACTGGCTACTCATGATTACCTGGTTCCTCTTCGACCTCGGCAACACGCTCATCAAGCTGGCGTACGAGCGGGTGTTGGAGAACATCTGCCGCGACGCCACGATCGGGCGCGACGCGCTGGTGGAGCTCCTGGAGAAGCCGGGCGGGTATCGGGACCTCGAGCGCGGGGCGCTGACGTTCGTGGAGTTCTATGAGTTTCTCTGCGACCGGGCCGGCTACCGCGGCTCCATCCGCGAGCTGCGCACTGTCTGGATGGACTTCTTCGACGGCCCGCTTCCCGGCGCGGAGGACCTGCTCGAGCGCGTGCGCGAGCGGTACCGCGTGGCCTTCCTGTCGAACTCGAACGAAGTCCACGCGGAGGTCATCCCCCGCCAGTTCCACGCCCTCTTCCAGAAGGACGACCGGTTCATCTTCTCCCACCGCTTCCACGTGGCCAAGCCCGACCCGGAGATCTTCCGCCGCGCCCTGGAGATCCTCGGCGCGCTCCCGCAGCACGTGGTCTACATCGACGATCTGATCGAGAACGTCCTCGCCGCCCGCACCCTCGGGCTGCGGGCATTCCAGTTCGTCGAGACGGAGCAGTTGGTGCGGGCGCTGGAGGGGGAGGGGCTGTTGTGAAGCGGGTCACGGGGTCACGAGGTCACGAGGTCCAAAGTGGTCCCCG
>JBIOTX010000409.1:0-15230 GCA_044866315.1 Thermoanaerobaculia bacterium
GGAGATGACGGCGGGCTGAGAGCCCGCCGCTCCACGTTCCACGTCGGCTACTCCGGAAACTTGGGCCGCGCGCACGAATTCTCGACGATCATTGGGGCCATGCAGCAGCTCCCGGACGTGCGCTTCGTCTTCACCGGCGGCGGCGCGCAGCTCGACGCGGTGCGGCGCGCGGCGCCCGGCAACGCGGAGTTCCGCCCGTACGCGCCGCGCGAGGCGCTGAGCGAGAGCCTCTCCGCCGTCGACGCGCATCTGGTCTCGCTCCAGCCGTCGCTGGAGGGGCTGATCGTGCCGAGCAAGTTCTACGGCATCCTGGCCGTCGCCAGGCCGGTGCTCTTCATCGGCGCGAAAGACGGCGAGCTGGCGCGCATCATCGAGCGGGAGCGCTGCGGCGTGGTCGTGGAGCCGGGCGACGTCGACGGACTCACGCGCGCCATCCGCGAGCTCGCATCGAATCCCGAAGAAGCTGCGGCGATGGGCGAGCGCGGACGCGCGCTCTATCAGTTGCGCTTCGCGCCGCGGCACGCCTTCACGGCCTGGGAGCGCGTGCTGGCGGAGGCGGCGTCGTGACGCGCGGCAGACGGCAGGCGCTGCTCGGGCTGCACGCGGCGGCCGTCGCCGTGCTGCTGATCGCGTTCCTGATGAATCTCGACCTGACGCGAGAGCCGCAGCGGCCGTCCGACGTCGAGGCACTGGCGCGCTGGATCGCGGCCCATCCCGCGGACTGGCTGGCAGCGAGCGCGCTCACCGCCGAGGCCCTGGACGCCGACGTGCCGCGGCGCGTCGAGCTGTGGCGCGGCGCCTATGCGCACGCGCGCGCCCTCGCGCCGCGGCGGCCCAACGCCGCCGCCGCGTTCGTGGCCGGAGGACTCTCGCACTGGTACGAGCTCGGCCCGGCCGACCGCGGCGCCGTCCTGGCCGCCGCCGCGCCGCTGCTGTCGCAGGACCCGGCCCTGTTCTCCCGCCTCCATCGCTCGCTCTGGCTGCTCACCCGCGACCTCGGCTGGCTCCGCCGCAACGCCCCGCGCACCGACCGCGCCCTGGGTGCCCTGCGCGACCTCGCCGTCACCAGCGGCCGCTTCGCCGACTACCGCGAGCTGCGCGAAGAAGTGCGGCAGGCGCGGCTCGCGCATTTCCAAGCCATCCGCGCCACCGCCACCGCCGACGAGCTCCTCGGGCTCGTCCCGCCGCGCCTCGACCGCCGCGACGCCTCGCTCGTGCGCGGCATCCTCGAAGAGCTCGAGCGCCGGCCGCTCGAGCTGGAGAAGCTCGACGGCCGGGTCCAGCGCCTCCGCGCCTTCGCGTCGGATGGCGTCGTGCCCGCGGACGAGCCGGGCGGGTGGACGGGCGGCTGCGGGCGCGACGAGATCTGCACCTCCGCGTCCAGGACCCACGACGGTCCGCTGCGCATCAAACTGTCCGTCGTCCAGTCCGACGAGGTGCCGCCGTACGTCGAGATCTACACCGACAATGCCCTCGTCGCCGAGGGCGAGGTGAAGGACCAGCAGACGTTCGAGGTCGGCGCCGGCCCGGGGCGGCACCGCACGGAAGTGCGGGTCGCCAATCCGAAGACGCGGAACCAGGTGCAGCGTCGGCTGCGGATTTGGAGTGCGGCAGCGAAGCTGCCGCTTTGAAAGCGGCGGCGCAGCCGCCGCACTCCAAAATCACTCCACCCGCGTGAGCCGCGCAAGAGCACCCGACGATTCGCACAGGAGCCTCCGACGACTCGCGCAAGAGCACCGACGATTCGCCTTGCAACGATCAACGGCCGCGGATCGATGACCGGCGATTCGCGAGCCAATGGTCGGCGATTCGGGTACCGACGGTCGGCGATTCGGGTACCGACGGCCGCTGATTCGTGTACCGGCGGTCAGCGATTCGCGTACCGACGGCCGCTGATTCGGGTACCGGCGGCCAGCGATTCGCGTACCGACGGCCGCTGATTCGGGTACCGGCGGCCGGCGACTCGCGTACCGGCGGCCGCTGATTCGTGTACCGGCGGCCGGCGATTCGTGTACCGACGGCCGGCGACTCGCGGATCGATGACCGGCGATTCGCGAGCCGGCGGTCGGCGATTCGCGTACCGACGGCCGCCGATTCGCGTACCGCCGATACTCCTTTGCGTAACGACGGCGCTCTTGTGCGTACAACGACTACTCCTATGCGAGTCGACGACCGCTGCTGTGCGAGTCGACGGTGGATCGCACTTCACCGCTGAAGCTGGTACGGCCGGCTTCGTCCCGGCAGCCGATTTGGGGCGCGCCGACTCCGAAAGAGAGTATGCTGGCATCACATCAGCGAATCCTCACCGATGCGTTGGATGCTCGAGCTAAGTCGGGCAGCCTGACTTCTTCCTCTTAGTCCATTCGCGATTCGCTTCGTCCCCTCTTCGCCCCCGCCTCATCTGCGCCGAAACGGAACGACAATCGCTGGAGTGTCCTTATGCTTCCGTGGCTCGTGAGCGGACTTGTCATCGCAACCGTTTTCGTGGTGCTCGTGCTTCGCGATGCGATTGCCGACGACAGACGCAGAAAACTGGTCAAGACGAAAACGAATTACACCGGGTATTGAAAGCGAGAGAAACGATGGCCACGACTTTATCGTTTGCGATCCAGCCCCCTTTGCTCGTCAATCAGCAGTTCAACGATAACGGTGGGAATTGGCAGTATGTCGGTGCGAACGCCGTAGAGCAGACCAGCAAAAAGCCGGTAAAACTGATTGCCATGAAAAGGGACAACAGCAGTTGCGGGGTCAGCTTTGCTGCATCCATGCTGACCGCGACCGTGATGTTCGATTCCAAGGAAAATGAAGTTCCGGAACATCTCACCATTCAAGGACTTCATGACCTCGGGTCGAATAACGAAATCGGCAGTGTCAGCTCGGCGTCATCGAAGTTTGCTGCGTATATCGGTGGAAATTTTTCGTTCGATTTCAAAAAGGGACTCCTTACCGTACACCCGCGTAAGTCGTGATCACTCCGAACGCATGACCGTCATCGGGTCGGTGCGCGCCGCCCGCGCCGCGGGAATCGCCGACGCGGCGATGCCGGCGAGGAGGAGCGTGGCGGCGACGGCGGCGTACGAGAGCGGGTCGGCCGGGGCGACGCCGAAGAGCAGCGACTGCAGGAGGCGCGTGGCGGCCAGCGCGGCCAGGGCGCCGGCGACGATGCCCGCGCCGACGAGCATGACGCCGCGCGAGAGCACGAGCGACACGATCTGCCGGGCCGTGGCGCCGAGGGCCATGCGCACGCCGATCTCGCGCTCGCGGCGCGAGGTGAGGTAGGCCAGCGTGCCGGCGATGCCGAGGGTGGCCAGCAGCAGCGCGGCGCCGCCGAAGGCGAGAAGGAGCATGGTCCGAAAGCGCTGCGAGGCGGCCGCACCGGAGACGACGTCGCGGAAGGGGCGGATCTCGGAGAGCGGCGCGTCGGCCGACAGCGCGGCGACGGTGGCCCGGATGGCCGGCGCGAGCGTGGCCAGGGGCTCCCGGCTGCGCACGATCACGGACATGCTGCGGAAGGTCTGCGCCTGGGCGTGGGGCACGTACATGGCCGGCTCGGGCTCGGCGGCCAAGCTGAGGATGCGCGCGGCGCGCACGATGCCCACGATCTCGAACAACTCGCCGTTCGCGGTCACGCGCGCGCCGAGGGGCGACTGTCCCGGCCAGTGCTTCCGGGCGAAGGTCTCATCTATCACCATCACCTTCGGCGCGCTCTCGCCATCCCCCTCGGTGATGCCGCGTCCGGAGAGGATCGGCAGGCCGACCGCGGCGAAGTAGCCGGGAGTGACGCCGCGCAGCTCCGCGGAAGGGCGCTCGGCGGGAGGCAGCTCCGGGCGGCCTTCGATGCGCACGCGGAAGGAGTAGAAGTCGCCGCCGAGGGGGAGGCTCGTCGTCGCGCCCACGGCCTCGACGCCGGGGATGCGCCCCAGACGCGAGGTCAGCTCGCGGTAGAAGGCGATGAGCTTCGGGCGCCCGCGATACTCCGTGCGCGGCGCGCGCACATTGAAGGTGACGGCATTCTCCTGGTCGATGCCGATGTCGACGTTCATCAGGTTCCAGAGGCTGCGCCCGACGAGCGCCGCGGCGACGAGGAGGACGATGGAGATGGCCACCTGCACGACGACGAGCATCGACTGCGCCCACACGGCCGGCGCCGCGGTGGTCGCGCCGCGCGCGTTCGCGCGCACGGCGATCCGGCCGCTCCGCAGCTGCAGCGCCGGAACGAGTCCGACCAGCAGCGCGGTGACGAACGTGGCGGCGACGACGAAGAAGAGCACGCGCAGGTCGAGCGTCGTCTCGGTGAGGCGCGGAATGGAGGCCGCGCCGAAGGCGACGATGCGCCGGAGCAGGGCCATGGCCACGAGCACGCCGGCGGCGCTGCCGGCGACGGCCAGGAGCGTGGTCTCGGCGAACACCTGACGCAGGAGATGCCAGTTCGTTGCGCCGAGGGCGACCCGGATCGCGGCGTCGCGACCCTTGCGCTCCACGCGGGCGAGCAGGAGGTTGGCGATGTTCACGCACGCCAGGAGGAGCAGCAGCAGGACCGCCGCGAAGAGCACCCACAGCGGCTTGCGCACGCCCCCGGTCATGCGCACTTTCAGAGGCACGAGCTGCATGCCGTGGCCGGTGGACTCCGGATAGGTCTGCCCGAGGCGGGCGGTGACGGCGGCGACGCGCGCGTTCGCGGACTCCAGCGTCACGCCGTCCTCGAGGCGAGCGATGGCGGTGTAGGAGCGGCTGCCGCGCGGCGCCTGGTCCTGGGCCAGGTCGAGCGCGTTCGTGGTCCAGACGTCGATGCGCCGGGTGTTGTCGAGGAGGTACGGCTCCTCGAAGTCGCGCGGGGCGATGCCGATCACGGTCATCGGCCGGGCGTCGAGGAGGATCGTCTTCCCGACGACGTCCTCGCGGCCGCCGAATTTCCGCTGCCACAGAGCGTGGCTGAGGACGACGATGGTATCGCCGCCGGGCCGGTCTTCCTGAGGGACGAAGAAGCGCCCGCGGGCGGGCCTCACGCCGAGGACGTCGAAGAACCCGCTGTCCACGGTCGCCCCGCTGAGCACCTCGGCATCCCCGCTGCCGCTGACCGCCGGCTGCCACTCCTGGAAGGCCGCCGCGCGGGTGAACGCGCCGCTCTGGGCGACGACATCGAGAAAGTCGGGATAGGAGATCACCACCTCGTCCCCTCGGGGGTTGACGCCGAGGAGGCGGACGATGCGATCGGGCTCGCGGTAGGCGAGCGGATCGAGGAGCACGTCGTTGGCGATGCTGAATACGGCCGTGGACGCGCCCACCGCCAGCGCCAGCATGGCCACCGCGGCGAGGGTGAATCCGGGCGACTGGAGGAGCGTGCGCGCGGCGTAGCGGAAGTCGTTCATCGGCGCGGGCGCTGCCGCAAGCGCGCTGCCATGGCGGCGCGCTCCGCTTCTCAAGAACTTACGCGCTCTCGCCCTCGGGAAGGTGTTCGTTTTCGGGACGGGGCTGTTCGTCCGCGGAACGGCGTTGGTTGCGCACGCGCTTGTCGCGGTCCACGGTCGCCGCGGCCGCGCCCACGATGCAGGCCAGGGTGGCCGGGTTCGCGGGGATGAAGAAGTTGAAGTCGAAGAGGGCGTGGACCATGGCGATGGTCAGGCTGGCCAGGGCCGCGGCCTGGTAGGCGCGGCGGCGCCAGGACAGCTCCGCCGCGGGCGCGCCGAAAGTCATGCGCACGAGGGCGACGTAGCCGCCCAGGAGCGCGGCCATGGCGACGACGAAGCCGATCGTGCCGGTGGTGGCGGCGATCTCCGCGTAGTCGTTGTGGGCGTGGTGATGGATCTTGCCGAGGTCTTCGCGCTGCTCCATCGAGACCGCGTGCTCGAACGTGCCGGCGCCGGTGCCGAGGAGGGGGAAGCGCCGCCAGAGCGCGGCGGCGGCGGAGACGCCGATGCGGCGGCCGGCGAAGGTCTGGGTGTCGAGATCGGCCGGCGCGAAGCGGCGGACGGTGCGCTCCGAGCCGAGGAAGACCGCAAGCGCGGCGATCAGCACCAACCCCGCGCCCGCGGCGAGGGCCACGCGCCGGAGGCGCCGTCCCGGCAGCATCGCCGCGACTGCGAGCAGGCCGGCGGCGATGGCCAGGAGCGCGCCGCGCGACTGGGCGAGAAGCACCGCCGCCACGCAGGCCAGCGCGCCGAGGAGGGCGAAGGAGAAGAACAGGATGCCGCGCTCGAAGAGGAGGACCACTTTCCGGCCGAAGGTCGTGTCGGGGGAGCCGGCGCGATACCAGACGATCGCCGCGAGGAAGAGGGCCATCGGCAGGACGATGGCCAGGTAGTGGGCGAAGTGATTGGGATTCACGAACGTGCCGGTGACGCGATCGAAGACCAGGCGGTTGACCCAGCCCCAGATCGCGTAGCGCTGCAGGGCCGCCTCGCGCACGCCGTAGAAGGTCTCGAACAGCGCCGCGACGCAGAGGACGGAAGCCAGGGCGATGCGCCGCTGCCCGCTGCGGACCAGGAACGCGGCGGCGAGGAAGGCGGCATAGATCGCGCCGAGGCGGAAGAGCTCGAGCGCCGTCGCGCGGGGGTCGACGGTGATCGGATAGAGGACGTTCGACTGCGCGTAGACGAACGAGGCCAGCCGCGAGGCGCGCGTCCAGATGGCGTGGGACTCGGGGGAGAGGGCGGTGAGCGTCGCCTGCGGCAGCGGGATGAGCTGCAGCAGAGGCACGAGGAGGAAGAGCAGCGCGCCGTTGCCCCAGATCAGGAGAGGGACGGTCGGCTGGGCGGTGTTCATCCGATCGCGCGTCGCGTAGAGGCGGAGCAGCGCGGCGACGGCGCAGATCGCCAGCGGCACGAGGATGAGCGGGAGCCGGGCCTGGGGAATCACCGATCCGAACGGCAGCGGCAGCCACAAAAGCCACGCGCAGAGCACGACAAGGCATCCGCGCTCGGCGAACAGGACCCCGCGCTGACTGGAGGGCATGGGACGGCGGGAATTGTACAAGTGGTGGTGCGGCGACAGGGACGGCGGTAAATCGTTTTCACGCGTCCGTCTCACGAGATGAAAGGAAACCGTGATGAACTCGCGCCCACCATTTGAAAGCGACGGTGTCTCTATCCTCAGTCCCCCATTCGAGTGATGGCAGAGATCACGGGACACGGCGTAACATGCGCCGTCCTCCATCCTGAATGTCTGAGGCCTACTTCCCGAGCGGCGGCCCGCCTGACTTTGCAGCGGTTTACGAACAGCATTTTCCGCTGCTGGTCGGGACGGCGCGCTGGAAATTCGGGGTGAGCGAAACGGATGCGGAGACGCTCGCCCACGAGGTTTTCCTCGACTATCTCACCAAATTCGACACCATCATCGACCTCCGGGCCTGGCTGGTAGGGGCCATCTGCAACGCAAGCCGCTATCATCTTCGTCGGCAGGAACGAACCACGGCACTTCCCACGGACGGCATGGAGACCGCAGATCCCCGCTACGACAGGGTCTGCGAGGTCTGGACGGATCAGCTGGCGGCGCGACAGGCTTTCGCCTGTCTCACCCCGCGCTGCCAGCTGGCGCTCAAGCTGCGCTATCTGGAAGGCTACTCGGTTCCGGAGATCGCCGACTCCCTGGGGACATCGAAGAAGTACGCACAGAAACTGGTTACGAACTGCTTGAAACAGGCGCAGAGGCGCTACACGAGGCGCGACCGATCATGACCAGGGACAGCGCAGCGTTCGCACGGCTGGCCGAGCAGCTCATGCGCGAGCGCTCGGCAGCGAAGATGGTGGTGGCCCGGGTCCGCCGGTCGCCGGGGATGTATCTCGACGAGCCGCTGGCCGAGGATTGGCGGACGATCGGGATGGCCCAGGAGCTGGCCTCGGCGGCCACGGACGTGCTGGAGTCGTCGCCGCAGGACAGTCTCGCTCTGGCGCAGCTCGCGCTCACCGTGGCTTCGTCGCTGCCCGACGATTATCCGGACCTGCTGCGCGCGCAGGTCGAGGCCACGGCGTGGAAAGAGCTGTCGAACGCGCACCGCTACCGCAGCGAATATCCGGCAGCACTCAAGGCACTGGACCGGGCGGACCGGAAGATCGCCGGTTTCGCCGCGCTGACCTACGACCGCGCCGTGATCGCTCTGGCCCGTGCGCTGACGCTGCGGGAGATGAACGACACCCGCGCCGCGCTGAAGATGCTCGAAGAGGCACGCCCGGTGTTCGCCGACCACGGCGACGAGCGGCGGCTGGCGCAGTGCGACCTGGTCTCGGGAATGATCCTGTACCGCATGGAGAATCGCGCCGCGGCGCGCGACGCGTACCGGCGCGCCGCCGTCTCGGCGCAAGCCGTCGGCGATCTGCACACCCTCGGCGCCGCGTACACGAATCTCGGCCGCATCGCCGCGGAACAGGGCGACGTCGCGGCCGCGCTCGAAGCGCTGCAGCAGTCGCGGGCGATCTTCGGCGAGATGGAGATGGACGCCGCGCTGGCGCGCGCGTCCTGGGGCGTCGGCGTCGCTCTCTTGAGCGCGGGCAAGGTCGATCCGGCCATCGGCGTGCTCCGGGAGGTCCGGGAGAAGTTCCTCAACATGGGCCTGCCCGAGGAAGCCGGCCTCGCGGGCGTCGATCTCGTCGAGGCGCTGATGGCCACGAACGCGCGCGCAGCCGCGCACACGCTGGCCTCGTCGATCGTCGACGAGTTCCGGAACGCGAACCTCAACGAGCGCGCGCTGGACGCCGTCGCGTATCTGCGCGACACCGCTCCCACGGCCCCGCCGCGCACCGCGCAGTACGTCGGCCGTTACCTGCGCGAGGTCCGCGAAAATCCGTCGCTGCTCTTCGCTCCTCCGCCCATCGATCTGCAGTAGCCCCCCTCCACATTGCGCTCTTCTGAAGCGTGCGTGACGCACGCCTTCAGAAGAATTTTTTTGTCCTGCGAATGACAGGGTAGCAATCGGCCCCGCCCCGCCACACCTGCCGCGAAGGGGCGCCCCTCGCCAACCGCGACCGCTGACGCGGCCGCCAACAGGAGGGGTTCAATGCTTAGCCGTGCTGTCGTCATCGCCCTCAGTGTCTTCATTTTCGCCTCGTCCGCCCTCGCCGCTCCGAAGTCCCGCCGTTCTCCGAAGCCTTCGCAACCGCCGTCCTCCGTCGTGCGCGAGCCGCGCGCTCCGTCCGACCGCGTCCAACAGATCCTCACCCGCCTCGCCGAGAAGTTCACGCTGCTCACCTACGGCGACGGCATGCAGCCGCCGATCCCCTGATCGCGCTCGCGAGCGAGTGGGCCGGCTACGGCCGTGCCGGCCGACTCGACCGTGCGTGTTACACTCCCTCAGCTTCAGCGCTAGCGAAGGGGAAGTGGAGTGAGACAGCGCCTCGTCATCGTCATCGTCGTCGTTTTGTCGCTCGTGGTGTGCGCATCGATGTCCGCGCAGACGCTGCGCGACCGCGATCCGGACCTCGAGGCCGCCAAGCGACTGACCGGCGAATTGCAGCAGGCGAACGTCCACTCCGGCCCGTTCTATCTCTGGTCGCGCCTGCGCATCGCCGATGCCGGCTACAGCGAGCAGACCTACCTGCCGACCGGCGACACCAGCGGCGGCCTCGCCCTCACCGTCGAGGCGCCGCAGCGGCTCTACTTCGTGCCCCGGAAGAAGGTCATGTTCACGGCGGACCTGGTGCCGGGCTACAGCTTCTTCGAGAGCAACGAGCGGCGCAGCTCGCAGTTCAACTACCTCGCCCGCGGCGACGTGCACTTCCTCTTCAACCATCTCTACCTCGACCTCTACGCGCAGCGGGAGGACCAGCTCCGCGCGCAGGTGGCGGACGTCAACCGCCTGGCCACGCTGCAGGCCGACGAGGCCGGAGTGGCGGGAGAGCTCAAGTACTCGAGCCGGACCAGCGGCACGTTCAGCCTGCGCTTCCGTGATCTCAGCTACCCCGAGGACCGCTTCCAGCCGGACATCGGTCCGGGCGTCATCGATCCGGGCACGGGCGATCCGCTGAAGGTGCCGGTGTTCCTGCTCAACCGCAACGAGCGCAACGCCCGGCTGTCGCTGATGCACAAGACCTTTCCGCTGACCTCGCTGTTCGTGGCCGGCGAGCGGAGCGACTACAACTTCCGCCGGGCTACGTACAAGGACTCCACGCGAACCTGGGTGGGGGCGGGCTTTCTGTACAACGCCGGCCGCACGCGTCTCCGCGTCGAAGCCGGGCCCGCCCGACTGGAGTTCGACGATCCGTCACAGCGGGACTACGAGGGGCTGGTGGCGGCGCTCGAAGCGAACCGGAGCAATGGCCGCTGGCAGTATGCGTTCAACGCCGGACGCGACGTCGGCTTCTCGATCTTCCTGAACAACAACTACTACATCGCCAACACGGCCCGCGTGAGCGTCGATTACGCGGCCACCCGGCGGCTCTCCCTTCGCGCCGGAAGCGCCTTCGAGCGAGACACTTACGACGTGACGGTGAATGGCAGAGGCCGCCGTGACGAGATCTCCTTCACCTATGCCGGATTCTCCTACGGCATCCGCCGGGTGCGCGCCGGCGTGGACGTCGGCTGGTACGAGCGCGACTCGACGTTCCTCGACGATGACGAGGACTCCGGAATACGGTACGTCCTTCACTTGTCGTTTACCCCTTAGACAGCTCCAAATAACACACGACCGCGCCACTCCCGTGATTCACGAACATCTCACGGGCGTCCAACGCGGTGGTGACATGCGAGCGGGTAGCCTCGCACGGTCCAATCGGTCAAGGTTCAAGGGAGCCCGTGACAAGGGCCGCCGGCGTGAAACACGCCGGCGGCGCCACGTTGTTCTGGTGGGGAAGCAATGACGCATCGTTCGATCCTCTTTCTGATCCTGATGACCGCGGCAGTGGCCGCGGCCGGACAGGATCTGCCTCTCCTCACCACCGACACGCCGGTCGGTCCCCGGGACGTCCTGGAGATCAAAGTCCTCGAGGACCCGAGCATCAACGGCCGGGCCACCGTCACCGACGACGGCCAGATCGTGCTCAATGTCGTGGGGAAGGTGCAGGTGAGCGGGCTGACCGCCTCCCAGATCGAGGCCCGTCTCAAGTCGCTTCTCGAGGCGAACTTCCTCTCCAGGGCCACGGTGTCCGTGCAGGTGGCGGAGCTCTCCAGCAAGCCGATCTCGGTCATCGGGGCGGTGCGCAGCCCGGGCCGGATCCGCGCGGCCGGCAACACGACTCTGATCCAGGCCATCACCGAGGCCGGCGGCCTCACCACGGGATACGGCAAGGAGCTGTACGTCCTCCGCACCGGCCAGAACGGCCTGACCGAGCAGCTCGCCATCGACATCGAAGACCTGATGGTCAACGGCAACCCGGACCTGAACATCCCCCTGGCGCCGAACGACCTGGTGAACATCCCCCTCGACACTCCCATCACCATCTACGTGATGGGCGAGGTGATGAAGCCGGGCAAGGCCCAGTTCCGCCGCTCCCAGACTCCGACCCTGCTCCAGGCCATCGCCGACGCCGGCGGGCCGACCGACCGCGCCTCGCGCAACGTGGTCATCAAGCGGACGACCAACGGGCGCGAAGAGACGCTGAACGTCAACTACAAGGACATCATCAACGGCCGCAAAAAGGACGTCATCTTGCAGGACAATGACACCATTGTCGTGCGTGAAGCCTTTTTTTGATCCCTCAGCGGGGCCCGGCCATGGATTTGAACTCGCAGCAGGAAGTCCACCTCACCCACTACTGGAACGTCATCCGGAAGCGGTGGAAGGTCGCGATCGCGATCCTGGTGGTGGTGATGATCGGGACCTTCCTGGCCAGCTATTTCTCCCGCCCTCTGTACAAGTCGGTGATCCGCATCGAGATCGAGCGGGAGAACCAGATGGTCACGATCGAGGATCTGTTCGGGATCGCCTCGTCGGACCAGGAGTTCCTGCAGACCCAATACGTGCTGCTCGAGAGCCGCGGTCTCGCGCTGCGGGTGCTCGATGAGCACAAGTTGCTGAGCGACCCCGAGTTCTATCCGCCGGGGATCGCCGGGAAGACGCCCGCGGAGATCCGCCAGATCCAGGAGTCGATGGCCGGAGCGCTCCTCGGCGGGATCGACGTCGTTCCCGTCCGCAACACCTCGCTGGTCGACATCCACTACGTCGGCACCTCGCCCCGCCTGGCCCAGAAGATCGCCGAGGGCTGGGGCGAGTCGTACATGCGGATGAACATCGCCAAGAAGCTGAGCAGCGTGCAGCAGGCCAGCGAGTTCCTGGCCCGGCAGATCTCCACGGTCAAGGCCGACCTGGACACGACCCGCCGGCAGCTCCAGGAGTACGGCGAGAGCAAGGGCATTATCTCCGTCGACGAGGGCGGCAACCCGACGATGCAGAAGCTGGCGCAGCTCAACGCCGACCTGACCATCGCCCAGAACGACCGCTTCCAGAAGCAGGCCGCCTACGACTCGATCCGCCGCACGTCGGCGGACGCCGTGGCCGTATCCGACCCGCTGGTGGCGAAGCTGAACGACGACATCAGCAGTCTCGAGCGCAGCTACAGCGAGAAGCAGTCCCAGATGAAGGAAGGCCACCCGGTGATGCGCCAGCTGGCCGAGCAGATCGACAAGGCCCGCACCGAGCGCGCCCGGGCCATCCGCTCCGCGTACGACAAGCGCATCGAGGAAGCGCGGGCGGCGCTGGAGGCCGCGTCGGCGCGCGAAGGCTCCGTGCGCTCGGCCTACGAGGGGCAGCAGCGCGAGGCCCAGAAGCTGAACGTGAACGCGGCGCGCTACGTCGACCTGCGCATGGCCGTGGAGACGAAGCAGAGCCTCCTCGGCGCGCTGCAGAAGCAGTTCAACGAGACCGAGGTGGCGGCGCGGCTGCGCGGGTCGGCGTCGTCGAACGTGCACTGGGTCGACCACGCCCCGCCGGCGGGGCGCATCAACCTGTCGATGAAGAAGAATCTCCAGAGCGCCTTCCCGCTCGGGCTGATCCTCGGCCTGGGGGCGATCTTCTTCCTCGAGTACATGGACCGCTCCATCAAGACCCCCGAGGACCTCGAGCAGAGGACGAAGTTCGCCTCGCTGGGCGTGATCCCGGCGGCGACCTCGGTGTCGAAGCAGTACGGCTACGCCTACGGGTACGGCCGCAGCGACAAGGCCCGGCTCCGCGCCGTGGAAGACGACGAGAGCAAGCCCGCGGGCATCGAGCTGATCCCGCACCGCGACGCGCGCTCGCCGGTCTCCGAGGCCTACCGCGCCCTGCGCACGTCGCTCCTCCTGGCCTCGGCGAGCTCGCCGAAGGTCATCGTCATCACCTCGTCCTTCGCCCGCGAGGGAAAGACCACGACGTCGGTGAACCTGGCCACGGTGCTCGCCCAGATGGGCAAGCCGGTGCTGCTCGTGGACGCCGACCTCCGCCGCCCGCGGCTGCAGAAGGTCTTCCCCGGCAAGATGAACCTCGGCCTGGTGAATTACCTGGCCGCGAACATCCCCCTGGACGACATCATCCAGCCCACCGAGGTGCCGCAGCTGTCGGTCGTCCTCTCCGGTCCGATCCCGCCGAACCCGTCCGAGCTTCTGGCCTCGGACCGGATGAAGCACCTGATCGAAGAGATGCGCGGACGCTTCGCCTACGTGATCTTCGACTCGCCGCCGGTGCTGGCGGTGACGGACGCGATCGTGCTGGCGGCGAATGCGGACGGGGTGGTGCTCACCGTGCACGGCGGGCAGACCCCGCGCGACCTCGTGCAGCGCTCCGCCGAGCGGCTGCGCCAGGCGAACATCCCCGTCCTCGGCGCACTGCTGAACAACCTCGACCTGCACCAGTACGGCTACACGTACCGGAAGAGCTACTACGACTACTACGGCGGGCAGGACGAGACGCAGCCGTCCGAGACGGCGCGCAGGGAAAAGGGCGCCGGGCGCAGGAACGCGTGATCGACATCCACCACCACTGCCTCCCCGAGGTCGACGACGGCCCGAAGGAGTGGGACGAGGCCGTGGCCATGTGCCGCATGGCCGCCGAGGAAGGGGTCGAGGCCATCGTGGCCACGCCGCACGTGCTCCGCGGGCTGTGGCGCACGGCGCCGGTCGACGAGCTGGAGACGCGCATCGCCGCGCTGCGCGAGAAGGCCGGCGACACGCCGCGCCTGCACCTCGGCTCGGAGTACTTCTTCGCCCACGACGTGGCCGAGGTTCTCAAGGCGGGGAACGCGATCGTGCCGCTGGCGGGAAGCCGCTACGTGCTCTTCGAGCTGGCGGCGAACAGCGTCCCGCCGCTCCTCGAGCAGCCGCTGTACCGGATGCAGCTCGACGGCTGGATCCCGGTCATCGCCCACCCGGAGCGGAACATCGTCTTCCAGTCCCACCCCAGCCTCCTCGCGCAGCTGATCGCCCACGGAGCGCGGGTCCAGCTCACGGCAGGGAGCCTCACGGGCGCGTTCGGCCCCGAGGCGCGGAAGGCGGCGGAGGCGTTCCTGCGGCGGGGAATGGTCCATTTCCTGGCCACCGACGCCCACAACACGACCAAGCGGGCGCCACGGGTGCGGGAGGCGATTGCCGTGCTGCGCGACCTGGTCGGAGACGAGGTGACCGAGGCGCTGACCGTGGGCAATCCCCGGGCGGTGGTCGAAAACCGGGCCCTGGAGTACGAGCCCGAGCCGGAGGGAGAGGAGTCCCCCGGACTTTTCGCTCGTTTTCGGGCATTTTTCGCGGCAAAATGACGTCTGCAAGGGTCTCGAGGCCAATATGACAAAGCGCGCATTGCTCATCGTCCTGCTGCTCCTGTCCGCCGTCGGCGCCATGGCGCAGCAGAAGAACGGAATCGACTTCACTCCGCTGTCCTGCGTCCGCGGCGGCGAGCTGGCCCTGCTGCAGGTGAACGTCCACGGCCCGGGCGAGCTGCGCGCGTACTTCCGCCGCATCAACACCACCGACTGGTGCTCGGTGGAGGGGACGAACGAGGGCCCGCTCTCGCGCGTGGTCCTGCCGAAGTTCGACAGCGGCGAGGAGATCGAGTACTTCTTCGTGCTCCTCGACGGCAACCGCGTGATCTCGCGCAGCGCGATGATCTATCGCTCCCGGGTGATCGCGGACTGCAACTCCGCGTTTGCCCGCCACGTGGTCAAGGTGACGATGAGCTGCGGCGAAGACGCCCAGGGCATCCCCACCTCGATCGCCGCAGGCCTCGCCGTGGCCTATTACTTCAGGGAGCCCCCCGAGCTGGATGCCCAAGCCCAAAAGAAATTCCTCGTTCCCGACAGCGGGCCGTATCTGACCGGCTTGGTCGAGCTCTGCCGTACCAT
>JBIOTX010000410.1:0-4170 GCA_044866315.1 Thermoanaerobaculia bacterium
CGTCGTAGCGTCCGCCCGCGTTCGGCGGCGTCTTCACGACGATCACCTCGTCGGTGTACGACACCAGCTCGCCGTGCTTGCCGCCGAAGAGCACCTCCGGCGCGTAGCCCGGGCAGGGCGTGCACTGCGGGCGGACTTTAGTCAGGGGCGGGGCAATATTGCCGAGGTGCTGGCCGCGGATGGTGACAACGGTGCCGCCGGCGGGCGGGCCGCCGTCAGGCGCGATGGACTCGATCATGGGGGTCTCGGCGAAGGCGAGGGTGGAGGACAGGACCAGTGCGGCTACTGCGAGTGCCCAGACGAATCGCATGGCAACGGCTCCTCAAATAAGAATTTGCTATAACAGCATATCATCGAAGGGTCACAGGCTTCGAGGTGCACAGGCTCACAGGAATCATCGTCGAGTCGGGCAAGGCTGTCGTACATCCCCGCGCTACTACCCGACAGCGACGCGCGGTGGTGATGACGCGGACCTGTAGTGCGGGCGTTCCGCGCTTATCATCGTGGCCGGCGGAGGATTCATGCGCGCAGGAATCGCGGTCATCGTGCTCCTCTTCGCGGCCAGCGTCGAAGCGGAATTACGAACGGCGGAACGCTATCCCGCCGTGAAGTTTGGGGAAGCGCCGCTGAACGCTGTTCCGCTGTTTCGTCAGCCACGGATGTACCCATTGCCGTGGACGAAGCCCTCATCACCCCGAATCAACCCGGCAGGTTCGCTACCGGAATGGCCCGTCGTACCGAACGGTGGGCTCACGCCGGCTCCGCTCGCGAGCTTTGCGGCCATCACGAACGGTGTATCCCTTCCGCCGGATGTCGCCGGTGCCGTTGGACCGAGCCACCTGATGGCGACACACAACGGCGCGTTTCAGGTGCAGACGAAAACGGGCGCGGTGATCGCCGCCATGACGGACCGCGCGTTCTGGTCAGTCATCCCGCTGCACTGGCACTACTACGACCCGCGCGTCATTTACGACCATTTCGCCGGCCGGTGGGTGATCGTCGAGGCGCAAAAGGACGACACCGGGGCAGGTCTCGCATTTGCCGTCTCCCGAACGGGCGATCCATCGGGCATCTGGGACATCTACTACTGGCCTCTGAGCGGCAGCGGCATGTACGATTACCCACAGCTCGGACTGAACCAGAAAACACTCGTCATCAGCGTACTTGCTGGCCTGGACTCCGGGAATCGACGCGAGGTTTTCCTGATCGACAAGTCCATGCTGTACAGCGGGCGCCCGCTGGCGACGGTCGTTTTCGGGCCGCCGCATTCGAGCCTCACGCCTGTCACGTCTTTCGATGGAGGTGATGCGAATTACCTGCTCGACTCCGCGAGCGGTGCGCTGGTTCACCTCTACCGGGCAACACTGGAAGGGGTGGTGTTCGTGGCGACAATGACCAGTCCGGCGCCGTGGTCGGATGCCTCGACCGGAGCCCCGCAGTTAGGCTCGAACGAGGACATCAGCACCAACGACACGCGCGTCACGAACGCGATCCTGCGCAACGGCAACCTCTGGTTCGTGCACACGTGCTTTCTTCCCGCGGCGCAACCGACGCGGTCCTCGATTCAGTGGTGGAGAACCTCGACCAGCGGTCAGCTCCTCGACGGAGGCAGGATCGACGACCGGTCGGACGAGATGTTCTACGCATTCCCATCCATCGCCGTCAACAAACAGAACGACGTGGTGATCGGCTTCGCGCAGTTCTCGCGGCGGACCTACGCCTCCGCGGCATACGCGTTTCGGAGCGCGCACGATCCTCCCGGTACCATTCGCGCGCCGCTGGTGATGAAAGCCGGCGAAGGCACTTACACCCCCTGGGTCAGGCGGTGGGGCGACTACAGTACGACCGTCACCGATCCCGACGAGCTCACCTTCTGGACGATCCAGGAGTACGCCGCCGCCCGCCTCGGCACCGACGGTCGATGGGGCACGTGGTGGGCGCATTTGCCAGCGGGGGATCCGCTCTGTAGCGTCGCGGATCACCGGCTCTGCCTCGCCGGCAACCGCTTTGCCGTCGGCGTGCGCTGGGACACCGGCACACAAAGTGGCGTCGGACATGCCGTTCTGCTGACGTCGGACAGCGGCTACTTTTGGTTCTTCGACGACGACAATGTCGAAGTGGTGGTGAAAGTGCTCGACGCCTGTTCGCAAAATCAGCGGTTCTGGGTGTTCGCCGCCGGGCTGACGAACGTGCACCTCTTCGTCGACATCAAGGATGTGAAGAGCGGAAGGCTCCACTCTTATGAAAACCCGAGCGGTGTCGCGTTTCAGCCGATTCAGGACACGACGACATTCGACGTCTGCCCCTGAGTTCCGCCAGCGCACCACGTATCTTCCCGCTCGGCGTCTCGTCGCGCAGCGGAGCCGCCATCGGATGCGGTACACGTGGTGAACGGTGGTGAAGTACGGCCGACGTTTTGCTGTAATAGCATAACACCCAAGCTCACACGCTTCCGACAGTCACAGGCGCACAGGCCCACAGCCCACAGGCCCACAGGAACGAGCATGCCGGGCATGAAAATGATCGGAATCGCTACACGGAATGCATGCGTTCTGGTGAACATGCCATCCCTCCAGATTCGAGACATGCCGGACGACGTTTATGACGCGCTCGCGGAGCGAGCCCGAAGTCAGAGACGAAGCCTGGCCCAGCAGGCGGTTGCGGATCTGGCGCGAATTCCCGAGCTCGAGGCCCGCCGCAGGCGTCAGACAACGGTCGAGAGACTGCGGGCTGTGAAGCCGATCCTGCCTGAAAATGCGCCCGACCCGGTCGAGGTCATTCGAGAAGACCGGGATCGATGAAAGTCGTCCTCGACGCTTCCGCCGGCCTGGCGGCTGTTCTCGGCGGGGAGCCGGCCATCGCGATTCTCGAGATCCTCGGCCGCGCTACCGTCGTCATCGCGCCCGACCTGTTTGCGGCGGAAGTGACGAGCGGCCTGTGGAAGTATGTGAACGCAGGCCAGCTCTCCGTCGACGACGCAATCGATCGTCTCACCGCTGTTCTCGATCTGGTCGATCGCCACGAACCGGTCGCAGAGCTCGCGCCGGAAGTTCTTCGTGAGGCCTCGGTGCACCGGCACTCTCCCTATGATCTTTGCTACGCCGTTCTTGCTCGCCGGCACGGAGCCGCGGTCCTGACGCGGGACGGCCGCCTCCGGACGCTATTGGCGACGATCAACGTGCCCTCTCTCTTGTAAACGGCTGTGCGCCGTCCCGGCTAAACTCCCCTCATGGAGTCTTTCGACGTGGTCGTCATCGGCGGGGGCACCGCCGGCCTCGTGACCGCCTCCGGCTGCGCCCGGCTGGGGCGGAAAGTCGCCCTGATCGAGCGGGAAGCACTGGGCGGAGACTGCCTCTGGACCGGCTGCGTGCCGACCAAGGCCCTGGTGGCCTCGGCCAAGCTCGCCCACCAGATGCGCCACGCCGACCGCTGGGGGCTGGAGCCGGTGACGCCGCGGCTGTCCCCGAAGTCGATCATGGACTCGATGCGCGAGCAGCGGCGGGTGGTCAGCCGGCACGACGACCCGGAAAAGTTCCGCAAGCTCGGCATCGACGTCATCGAAGGCAGCGCCCGGCTGGCCGGCGGCGGCGAGGTCGAAGTGGGCGGACGGCGCCTCCGGGCCAAGGACATCGTCGTCGCCACCGGCGCGCGCACCGCCGTCCCGCCGGTCGAGGGCCTCAAGGAGAACGGCTTCCTCGACCACGTCTCCTTCCTGAACCAGGACGCCTTTCCCGCGTCGCTCTTGATCCTCGGCGGCGGCTACATCGGCATCGAGTTCGCCCAGCTCTTCGCCCGCTTCGGCGCGCGCGTGACCGTGGTGGAGATGCTGGACGAGATCATCAACAAGGAAGACCCCGAGGTGATCGCGCGGGTGCGGAAGATCCTCGCCGAGGAAGGCGTGGAGATCCTCAGCGGCTGGGCGCTGAAGTCCGTGCGCCGCGAGGACGGGAAGAAGCTCGCCCGCATCGAGACCAAAGCCGGCGAGTCGCGCGAGCTCGGCGTAGACGAGATCTTCGTCGCCTCCGGACGCCGCGGGAACACCGAGAACCTAGGCCTCGAAGAGGCCGGCGTGAAGGTGGAGAAGTCGTGGATCGTCGTCGACCAGTACCTGCAGACCAGCGTCCCGCGGATCTGGGCCTGCGGCGACGTGCACGGGGCCCTGCAGTTCAC
>JBIOTX010000411.1:0-12133 GCA_044866315.1 Thermoanaerobaculia bacterium
CCGCCGCTCCACGAAGAAGATGAAAGATCTCGTCGAGTACCTCGCCAAGTCCCTCGTCGATAACCCCGACGAGGTGAGGACGCGCACCTACGAGCGCGGCGAGCAGGGCACGATCGTCGAGCTGGAAGTCGCCCCCGCGGACCTCGGCAAGGTCATCGGCCGCCAGGGCCGCACCGCGCGCGCCATCCGCACCCTCCTCAATGCCGCCGGCCAGAAGACGCGCCGGCGGTACACGCTCGACATCGTCGACTAGGAGCGAGGCGGTGTCCGATCGCATCGCCGTCGGCGTGATCCGCAAGGCCCATGGAGTCCGCGGCGAGGCGTCCGTCGAGCCGTGGACCGACTCGGCCGAGCGCTTCGAGGAGCTGGACGAGGTCACCCTGGTCTCCCCCGACGAGTCCGAGACGCGCGAGATGCGCATCGAGGGCGTGCGCAGCCACGGCGAGCGCGCGCTGGTCAAGTTCTTCGGCATCGACACGCCGGAGGACGTCCAGCTCCTGCAGAACTGGACCGTCGAGATCCCCGAGACGCAAGCCCGCGAACTGGAGGAGGACGAGTACTTCCTCCACGAGCTGATCGGCCTCACCCTGATCGACCAGCAGGGCCGCGAGCGCGGCACGGTCGCGGACGTGATCGAGGGCGGCGGGGGCGTGCTGCTGGCCGTGAAGCGCGCGGACGGAAAGACGTTCGAGCTGCCATTCGCGGCGGAGCTCTGCACGAAGATCGACCTCGAGGCCAAGCAGATCGTGGTGCAGTTGCCGGAAGGGCTGGACGACCTCGATGCCGTTACGGATTGACTTCGTCACCATCTTCCCGCGGATGTTCGACCCTCTCCTCGCCGAGGGGGTGATCGCCCGGGGCGTGAAACAGGGCCTCCTCGACATCCGGGTCTGGGACCTGCGCGACTTCGCCACGGACCGGCACCGCTCCACGGACGACGAGGCCTACGGCGGCGGACCGGGCATGGTCATGCTCGGCGAGCCCGTGTTCCGGGCGGTCGAGGCGATCGGGGACGGGCATCTCGTGATGACCACTCCTCAGGGCCGCCGTTTCGACCAAAACGTCGCCAAAGAGCTGTCCTCCAAGCCCCACGTGGTCTTCCTCTGCGGCCGCTACGAGGGCTTCGACCACCGCGTCCACGAGGCCCTGCAGCCGGACGAGATCTCCATCGGCGACTTCGTGGTCTCCGGCGGCGAGCTGCCGGCCATGCTCATGGCCGACGCCATGGGCCGCCTGATCCCCGGCGTGGTCGGGAACACGGGGTCGGTCGAGGAGGACTCGTTCTTCCGCGGCCTGCTCGACTATCCGCACTACACGCGCCCCGAGGAGCTGCGGGGGCGGCGGGTCCCGGACGTCCTCCTCTCCGGGCACCACGAGAACATCCGCAAGTGGCGGAAGGAGCAGGCGTTACGGGCCACGCTGGAGCGCCGGCCGGACCTGCTCGAGTCGGCCGAGCTCGACAACGAGGCCCGGGAAATTCTTCGCAGGCTCGGCAAGTTCTAGCCCGCGCTATACTTACCAGCCTTTTCTAGAGAAACTGGAGTTACGTCAATGCCAGACATCATGAAGCTCGTCGAGTCGCAGGAGATCAAGCGCACGGACATTCCGGCGTTCGGTCCCGGCGATACGGTCAAGGTCCACGTCAAGGTCAAGGAAGGCGACAAAGAGCGCATCCAGGTCTTCCAGGGCGTGGTGATCTCGCGCAGAGGTGGCGGCACGCGGCAAATGTTCACCGTCCGGAAGATCTCCGGCGGGATCGGTGTGGAGCGTATGTTCCCGCTCTACTCTCCGACGATCGATAAGATCGAGGTGGAACGTCATGGCCGGGTCCGTCGCGCAAAGCTCTACTACCTCCGGGATCTCCGCGGCAAAGCCGCACGCATCGAAGAAAAAGGCCGCCGCTAAGCGGACCAAAGCCGAACGCCTCTACGACTCCCTCTTCGCGGAGCTGGCGCGCGTCGCTGAATTGTCAGTGGTCGAGCGCAGGCTCCGCGATTGTGGTTTCAGGGCCATCGCCGGCACGGATGAGGTGGGCCGGGGCTGTCTGGCCGGGCCCGTCGTCGCGGCGTGCGTGATCCTCGAGCCCGACCCCACCCTCATCGGCATCAACGACTCCAAGAAGTTCATCGACCGCGAGGAGCGCGTGTCGGTGTGCCGGCTGATCCTGGGCCGCGCCCGGGCCGTCACCGTCGGCGTGGTCGAGCCGTCGACGATCGACCGCATCAACATCCTCCGCGCCAGCAAGCTGGCCATGCTCCAGGCGGTCGACGACCTTCCCGTCCGCCCGGACGTCCTCCTCCTCGACGCCGTGCTGCTCGAAACGCTCGACATGCCGCAGGTGCCGCTCATCGAGGGAGACAAGCGAAGTGCCTCCATTGCCGCAGCTTCCATCGTGGCGAAGGTCTATCGCGATCTCCTGATGGAGTCGTATCATGAGCGTTACCCCGTTTACGATTTCAAACACAATCGGGGCTATGCGACCGAGGGCCATCAGGCTGCTTTGAAGTTGTACGGCCCCAGTCCGATCCATCGGAAGTCGTTCGAAGGGGTGGAGGAGCCGAGGCTGCTGTTCGGCGATTGCGGAGAAGATGGCGGTTCAACGCGATAAAGTCATCGCCAGCGCCGAAAAGCTGGTCGCCAAGGGCAAGATCGAGCCGGCGATCAAGGAGTACGAGCGGCTTCTCGAAGACAACCCCAACGACGTCAACACCCTCAACCGCATCGGAGACCTCTGGGTCCGCATCAACCGCAACGACGAGGCGGTGAAGGTCTTCGGCAAGATCGCCGACCACTACTCGAAGGACGGCTTCTTCCTCAAGGCCATCGCGATCTACAAGAAGATCAACAAGCTCGATCCCTCCAAGCTCGACGTCTACGCCAAGCTCGCCGACCTGTACGCCAAGCAGGGCCTGGCCATGGAGGCCAAGAGCCAGTACCAGGTCCTGGCCGACTACTACATCAAGCACGGCGAGCCGGGGAACGCGCTCAACATCTACCGCAAGATCTCCGAGCTCGACCCGCAGTCGATCAACGTACATGTCAAGCTCGCCGACCTCCACGTGCAGGTCGGCCAGACCGCCGAGGCCCTCAAGGAGTACGACCGGGTCGGGCGGATGCTCCTCAAGCGGGGCATGCTCGATGAGGCCGTGCAGGTCTTCCGCAAGGCCCTGAAGATCGACGCCAAGAACACGGAGCTGGTGGACTCGCTGGTCACGGCCCTGATCGAGGCCCGCGACTTCGAGAACGCCCGGCAGATCGTCGAGACGGCGCTGGAGACGAACCGCGACAACCCGCGCCTCCTGGCCATGCTCGGCCGGATCCAGCTCGGCCGCGGCGACAGCGTGGGCGCGCGGGTCACGCTGGAGAAGGCCATCGCCGCCGACCCGAACGAGCCTTCGGTCCGCGAGACGCTCGCCGATCTGTATCTCAAGCAGTCCGAGCCCGACCGGGCCCTGGAGATGGTCACCCCGCTCGTCGAGCGCACCCTCGGGCGCGGCGAGCGCGGCGCGGCCATCGAGATGCTCAACCGCATCCTCCGCGTCGACCCGAGCAACACCGCCACCTTGGAGCGCCTCGTGGCCACGTACATGCGGCTCAACGAGGAGACCAACATCCTGGCCTCGATGAACAGCCTCGCCGAGGCCCACATGGGACGGGGGCGGTTCGACGAGGCGGCGAAGGTGCTGGAGAAACTGATCCAGCGCGAGCCGCAGAACGCGCAGCATCGCAACAAGCTGCAGTTCGTCCGCTCCCAGATGGGCGCGACTCCTACCGGCGAGGACACGTGGAGCCGCCGGGCGCGGGCAGCGGCCGGGTCCGGCCCGCCTGTGGAGCTGCCGGCGCTGGAGATCGAGGAACCGACGCCGACGTTCGATACGACCGAGGAGGAGCCGGAGGCGATCTCGCTCGACCTGGACGACGCCCCGGCCCTGGAGCTCGACTTCTCGGTCGAGGAGCCCGAGCCTACGACGCCCACCCCACCCCCGCCGCCGCAGCATCTCGTGCCGTCGCTGGAGCTGGCGGGCGCGGAGATCGCCGAGTCGAGCGACGACCTCGACTTCATCACCGAGCACCTCACCGAGGCCGAGGTCTTCGCCAAGTACGGCCTCGCCGAGAAGGCGGCCGAGCATCTCAGGGCCGTGCTCGACCGCGCCCCGAAGAACCTCACCGCGCACGACCGGCTGTTCCGGATCCTGCTCGAGGAGGGCGACATCGAAGGCGCGCGCGCCGCGGCCACGGCGTACGTCCACGTGCTCCAGGAGAAGGACGACCGGGCGACGATCAACGGCGTCCGCAACGAGTTCCTCTCCCGCGGCCACGCCTTCGACGCCAAGCCGAAGACCGGCCCGGTGCGCCCCGTCGCGCCTCCCGCTCCGGCCCCCGCACCGCCGCCACCCGCACCGCCCCCGGCCCCGGCGGCCATCACCCTCGACGACCTCGCCGACAGCGCCGGCGAGATCAGCTTCGATCTCGACTCCGGCGCGGGAGAGATCGAGTTCGACCTCGAGGCCCCGGCGGCCATCGAGCCCGAGCCCGAGCCGGAACCGCTGATCGAGCTCGAGCCGGCCCTGGAGATCGAGGAGGAGCTCGAGCTCTCCCCCGAGCCGCTCGAGGAAGTGGAAGAGGTCATCGAGGAGCTGCCGCCGCTGGAGATCGAGGCCGAGGCCGAGGTGGATGTCGAGCCGGAGGTGGAGCTCGAGCTGGAGCCGCAGCTCGACGCCTTCGAGCCGCAGCCCGAGCTCGAGACCACCGACCTGGTCGCGGAAGTGACCGCGCCCCCGACCGAGGAACCGTTCTACGGAGTCGAGGCCCTCGGCCACGAGCCGGAGGTCGAGGAGCCGCCGATCGAAGAGATCGGCGAGGTCGACTTCTACATCGAGCAGGAGCTGTTCGACGAGGCCCGCCGCAAGCTCGACGTCCTGACGGCACGCTATCCCGGCAACGCCGATCTGGCCAGCCGCCAGTCGCGCCTCGATGCCGCCGCCGCGGCCGCCGCCAAGCCCGCGCCTTCCACCCCCCGTCCGCCCGTGCTCTCCCGCGACGAGATCGAGAGCGAGCTGCTGGCCGCCATTCCCGACGACGAGGAGGAGATCCCCGCTCCCCCGCCTCCCCCCCCACCACCCCCCGCTGCCCCCGTGCCCCCTCCCCCTGCGATGACCGCATCGCTGGCGCAGGAGGAGAACCTCTTCGCCGACGAGGACAACTTCTTCGACCTGGCCGCCGAGCTGGAGTCGGAGCTGGCCGACGAGGACGAGGCCATCTCCCTGTCCGAAGAGGAGCAGTCCCTCGAGGAGATCTTCAAGGAGTTCAAGAAGGGGGTCGAGCAGCAGCTCGACAGCGAGGACTACGACACCCACTACAACCTCGGCATCGCCTACAAGGAGATGGGCCTCATCGACGAGGCCATCGGCGAGTTCCAGCTCGCCTCCAAGGATCCCAAGCGGGCCGTCGAGTGCGCGTCCATGCTCGGCCTCTGCTTCCTGGAGAAGGGCATGCCCCAGCTGGCCATCAAGTGGTACCGCAAGGGGCTGGAGATGCCCGAGATCACCGAGGAGGAGCACATCGGCCTGCTCTACGACCTCGGCTCCGCCTACCAGGAGGTCGGCGACACCGACAACGCCCAGAAGGCCTTCATGGAGGTCTACGGGATGAATTCCAATTACCGGGATATCGTGTCCAGGATCAAGCAGTTAGAGGACGCGAAGAAATAGGCGCGGAACCTTTTCTCCGCTCGTGCGTTTTTCCACTGAATGACGGACGACGCACTGATGCAACGGGTCCGTGAAGGCGACGACGACGCCTTCCGCGAGATCGTCGATCGCTACAAGGACTCGCTGGTCAACTACCTGACGCACCTGGTCCGGTCCCGGGACCGGGCCGAGGAGATCGCCCAGGACGCGTTCGTCCGGCTGTATCGCAGTGCTGCCAATTACCGGGAGCGGGAGCGGCTGGGGCCGTACCTGTTCCGCATCGCGACGAACCTCACCGTCAGTGAGATCCGCCGCGAGCGGCGCTGGAACCTGCTCCTTCCGCGGCTCGGCGCCTCGACGTCGACGCACACGCCCCCGCCCGACGCGAGCCTCGTCACCAGCGAGATCCAGCGGCAGGTCGGCGCGGCCCTCGATCGGCTTCCGATCAAGTACCGCGCCCCGCTGGTGCTCTTCGAGATCGAAGAGTGGTCGTATGACGAGATCGCCAGGGCGCTGGACCTGCGCATCGGGACCGTCAAGTCGCGGATTTCCCGGGCCAGAGAGCTGATGCGCCGCTCCCTGGCCCCCTGGTGGATCGGAGGAGACCATGAACGACACGCAACTCGCGAGCTCGCTGCGCGGCCTGCCGCGCACGAAAGCGTCGCCCGCATTCACGTCTGACGTCCTGCGCGCCGTCCGCCGCCCCGCGGCCACGCGCACCGTGCCCGCGCACTGGCGGCTGGCGGCAGCGTTCGCGATGCTCGTCTGCGTCGTCGCAGCCGTGCAGGTCGTGGTCATTCAACATCAGCGCGCCGAGCGTCTCGAGGCGCTGCGACTGGAACAGCAGAAGATCGAAGCGGAGCTCGAGGCCGTGAAGAGAATCGCCGATGACGCCGAGCCCGTAGTCGTACTGGAGAACGACCAGGGCACGCGCGTAATCATGGATCTCGACTCGGCCATCCAGCCCGCCTCACTCAGAACCTATCACTAGATTTCGGAGGACCTTCACTCATGAAAGCTCGTTTCCTCATCACCCTCATCACTCTCCTGGCGACGGCTGCCGCCTTCGCCGACAAGCCCGTCCGCCGCACCGTCGTCATCCGGGACGGCAAGGTCATCTCCGACGGGAACCTGCTCGACCTCTCCGAGCTCGCCGGCAAGCGGGCCTTCCTCGGCGTCAGCCTCATGAGCCTCACCCCGCAGCTGCGCGAGCACTTCGGCGCGGCCAAGGACACCGGCGTCCTCGTGGAGTCGGTGGAGGAGAACAGCCCGGCGGCGAAGGCCGGCCTGCGCGTGGGCGACGTGATCACCGCCGTCGACGGCAAGGACATCGAGTCGGCCTGGGACCTGCGCCGCGCGCTCAAGGACAAGAAGGAGAACGAGACCGTCCGCGTCGACTATCTCCGCAACGGCTCGCGCCAGACCGCCGTGGCCACGCTCGTGGAGCGCGACATGCCCCGGGTCCTCCTCGGCAACCTCGACGAGCTGCCGATGCGCCTCGGCGAGCAGTTCCGCAGCCCGGAGTGGCGGGCCCGCATCGAGTCCATGCAGCAGGACTGCGGCGACGTACAGTCGAAACTGCAGGAGCTCGATCGGAAGCTGAAAGAGCTGGAGAAAAAGCTCCAGAAGTAAGCCATCAACTCCGTGCAACGAATCGAGGGCGGCCCCTTCGGCCGCCCTTTTTGTTCTCGTATACTTTTCTCCGTGAATCGCACTGTCGAATCCGTTCTTCGCTTCGTCAACCTGACGACCGCCGGCCTGCTGGCCGGCTCGCTGGGATTCGGCCAGTCCGCGCTGGTGCCGGGTTGGAAGGAAGAGCTGCCGCGCGAGGACGGCCACCTCGATCCCCTCAAGACCGCGAGCTACTTCAACGCCATCGGCCCGGTGGCCCTCGGCACCGCGGTGACGCTGGCCATCGCCGCTCCGCGCTCCGCCGGCGTCGGCAAGCGCGTCCTCGACTCCGCCGCAGCCGTCGGTCTTGCGGGCGTGCTCGCGGCGACGATCATGGTCACCGTCCCGATCAACAAGGAGCTGGAGACTCAGCCCCCCACCGACTACCCGAGCGATCGCTCGCAGTCACTGGTGAAGAACTGGGCCCGCGCCCACGCCGTGCGCACGACCCTCGGCATCGGCGCCTTCGTCTGCGCCGTCGCCGCGTCGAACATGCGCAGCCGTCACCCGAAGTGATCGAACCCGCGCGCGGCGAGCGGCCGCGGCACGCCGTCTTCCTTCAGCATCACCCCTCGCTCTGACCTGATCCGTCCGATCGCATAGACCGGCCGCCCGACGCGCGCGCTCAGCTCCGACTCGCGCAGTGAGGAGGTGAAGAGCAGCGCGTACTCCTCGCCGCCGTGCAGGACGACCTCGCGCACGTCGATGCCGAGGCGCGGGCCGAGGGTGAGGAGGTCGGGGAAGACCGGGATGCGCTCCTTCTCGATCTCCGCACCGCACTGGGAGGCGTCGCAGAGGTGATGGAGGTCGGTCGAGAGGCCGTCCGAGACGTCGATGCAGGCCGTGACCTCGGGGATGCGGGCCAGGGCCATGCCGAGGGCGAGCTCGGGCTCGGGATCGAGATGGCGGCGGATGCAGGACTCGACGAATTCGCGCTCGGCGTAGCCCCTCGTGTCACCCCGAGCGTCAGTCGAGGGGCCTGGGGGGCCGGGCGGCACGAAGCTCGAGCCTCGCGCCCCCTCCCACCCAGGTCCCTCGACTACGCTCGGGATGACACGAGGGGTGAGCAGCGCCAGGCCGGCGCCGGACGCGCCGATCGGCCGGGAGAGATACACGCGGTCGCCGCGCTTCGCGCCGCTGCGCAGCAGCGGACGCGTGACCACGCGTCCGACCGCGGTCACCGAGACCATCAGCTTCTCCGCGCGCGAGAAGTCGCCGCCGACGATCTCGATGCCGTGCTCGCGCGCCGCACCGGCGATCGACGTGAGCAGCTCGTCCGCGTTCTCCAGCGCCCACGGCGGCAGCGCCAGCGAGAGCAGCGCGTGCGACGGCGCGGCGCCCATGGCCGCGAGGTCGGAGAGATTGACCGCCAGAGCCTTCCGCCCGATCGCGCGCAACGGCGTGGCGCGGGTGAAGTCCACGTCCTCGACGAGCATGTCCGTGGTCAGCACCTGATCGCCGACCACTGCCGCGTCGTCGCCGATGCGGTCGGAGAACAGCTCCCGCGCCCGGGCGACCAGCTCGGCCTCGTTCACCGCGGGCTCTCCACCGGCACGATCGGGAGCAGCGGCCGGTCGAACGTCTCCCCCTCGTACACGACCGCCTCGAGGAACAGCCCCGACGGCGGCGCGGTCGGCGCCCAGTGCGCGCCGCTCGCCTTCAGCCGCGCCGCGATGCTCGTCTCATTGCCCCGCCCGATCTCCACCAGAAACGAGATCAGCTTGCGCACCATCTTCCAGAGAAAGTGCGACGCGGCGATGCGCACCAGGATCAGATCGCCCGCCGTGCCCAGCTCGCACCGCTCGACCACCACGATCCGCGAGTCCTCCTCCTTCAGGCGCTTGTCCGTGAACGCGCTGAAGTCGTGCCGGCCCGCGACCCGTCCCGCCGCCTCGCCCATCGCCTCCGCGTCCAGCCGGTCCTTGATCCACCACACGAACGGCTTCGCGAAGGCCGTGCGGCGCGTGGAGATCTGGTACAGGTACACCCGCGAGACCGCATCGTGCCGGGCGTGGAAGTCGTCCCGCGCGCGCGAGGCGCGGAGGACGTGAATGTCGTGCGGCAGGAGGTCGTTGAGCTGCCGGGGAAGGACGTTCGGATCGAGCCCCTTGCGCGCGCGCAGATGCGCCACCTGCGCGCTGGCGTGCACGCCGGCGTCCGTCCGCCCCGCGCCGCCGATCTCGACCTCCCCGAAGAGCTCCCGCGCCGCGCGCAGCAGATGCCCCTGGATCGTTTTCTGCGTGTTACCCTGCGCCTGCCAACCGGAATAGCGAGTGCCTTCGTACTCGATCGTCAGCTTATAAGTCGGCATGCGCCCACGTTCATATCAGGTCTTGGGAGAGCTCTTCGTCGTCGTCTGGGACGACGGCCACGAATCATACTATCCGCTCGAAGAGCTCCGCCGGGCCTGCCCCTGCGCCGTCTGCTCCGGCGAGCCCGACCTCTTCGGCCGCATGTACGGCGGTGCCCCCCAGCGCTACGGCCCCGCGTCCTTCGTTCTACAGTCCGTAGAACCGGTGGGCAACTACGCCCTCCAGCCCAACTGGGCGGACGGGCACACCTGGGGGATCTGGACGTTCGAGCGGCTGCGGGCGTTCTGCCCGGATTGCTCAACTAAGTAACACCGAGGTAGCCTCGGGACGTGGTCAACGTGGTCAAACGCGTCCGATGGGATCCGGCGAAGGCGGAGTCGAATCAGCGGAAACACCGCCTCGCCTTCGAAGAAGCGCAGACGCTCTTCTTCGATCCGCTCTTCGTCTCCATCAAAGACGACGACCACTCGGATGAAGAGGATCGCTTCTTCGCCATCGGCGAATCCTCGGAAGGACAACTGCTCGCCGTCTCGTACACCATCCGCGACGACGAGGCTTGGCTCATCTCGGCGCGCCCCGTCGAGCGCGCAGAAAAGAAAAGGTATATGCGAGGAGATCGAATCAAGGACGAGCCCCCCACTCCCCCCTGCGAAAGCGACAAGCTCGATTGGAGCAAGGCCGTGCGCGGCCGGCACTACATCAAGCCGCGCGGACCCATCACCGTGAGAATCGAGCCCGTACTGGCGGAGTTCTTCCGCACCGAGCTCGCGGTGAACGACGCGCTTCGGCTGCTCATTCGTGAGGGGCGGGTGGGAATGTGGAGTCGGGACTAATCAGGGCGCAGAGGGCAGGGCGCAGGGCGCCCTGCCCACCGCGCCCTAACCAGCCACCACCACCGTCCCCTCCCGCCCCTCCAGCGCCTCCCGCAGCACGTCCACGTCCGTGATCAGCACCTGCTTCTTCGTGGCCTTCACGAACTGGATCGCGGACTCGATCTTCGGACCCATGGAGCCCGCGGGGAACTGGCCGTCGGCGAGGTGTTTTTCGGCTTCGGCGACGGTCATGCGGTCCAGGGGACGCTGGGTGGGCTTGCCGAAGTCGACGGCAACCTTGGGCACGCCGGTGAGGATGATGAAGAGGTCGGCGCCGAGCTCGGACGCGAGGAGAGCCGACGCGAAGTCCTTGTCGATGACGGCCTCGATGCCGCGCCACTGGCCGTCGCGGCCCTTGACCACGGGGATGCCTCCGCCGCCGGCGGCGACGACGACGGTCGCGCTGTCGAGCATCCGCTCCACGGTCTTGATGTTGAGAATCCGCAGCGGGCGGGGGGAGGGGACGACGTGCCGCCACCCCCGCCCGGCGTCCTCACGCATGGTCCATCCCAGGTCGCGCTCGAGGGCCTCGGCGCGGTAGCGGGTGAAGAACGGGCCGATCGGCTTGGTCGGGCGCTTGAAGGCGACGTCGTTCGGGTCGACCTCGACCTCGGTGAGGATCGTGGCCACCTCGCCGCCGAGACCGATGGACTCGAGGCGGTTGCGGATGGCCTGCTGGAGCATGAAGCCGATCGAGCCCTCGGTCTGGGCGACGCAGACGTCCAGCGACTGCGGCGGGATCTTGGTCGACGCCTCCTCGGCCTGGACGAGGATGTTCCCCACCTGCGGGCCGTTGCCGTGAACGACGATCAGCTTGTAGCCGCGGCGGGCGATCTCGGCCAGCCAGCGCGCGGCCTGCTTCGCGCGCGCGATCTGCTCTTCCTGCGTGCCGCGGTCCTCGGGCCGGAGCAGCGCGTTCCCACCGAACGCCACGACCGCCAGCATCAGAGGTCCTCGCGCTCGAGCGGCATGGTCATGCACCGCGGCCCGCCACGCGCGCGGGAGAGCTCGTTCCCGGCGATCTGCAGCGCGTATTTCTTGTTCGTCCAGGTCTCGAGCTCCGTGCGGCCGAGGAGGAGATCGTCCTCGTAGACGATGTGATAGCCGTGCCGCCCGAGCTCCTCGGCCGTCCGCACGTTGCGCTCGTAGAGCAGGATGATCCCCGGCGCGAGGGCGAACGCATTCGCGCCGTCGGTCCACTGCTCGCGCTGCTGATCGACCGCGCGGCGTCCGCCGCAGTAGATCGGCTCGAGGTCGAACTTCCGCTTCTTGAGCGCACCGAGCAGCGACTTCTCCTCGGCGTAGGCGAGCGAGCGCTTCTTCGTCAGATCGACCGACGTCACCTTCGCGGCCTGGCTGCCGCTCGGCAGGATCACCGGCGGATAGACCAGGCACTCGTGGCGGCTGATGAAGGTGAAGATGGTGTCCAGGTGCATGAACGAGCGGGCGCGCGGGATGTCGACGATGATCACCGTCTTCACGCCCGCGCCGGCGGCCTTGAGCGAGCGGATGAGCGCGTCCACGCCGGCCTTGTTCGTCCGCTCGGTCACGCCGACCAGGAGCAGGTCGCGCCGCGGGACGAGCACGT
>JBIOTX010000412.1:0-28402 GCA_044866315.1 Thermoanaerobaculia bacterium
ATCAGCGGCAGCTTCGGATCCGCGAGCTCGCCGTCGACCACGTGCAGGTCGGTGCGGCAGACGGCGCAGCACTCCACTTCGATCAGCACCTGCCCGTCTCTCGCTTCGGGCACGGGCACGTCTTCGAGCGCGAGCAGCGCGTTCGGGCGATGCAGAACCATCGCGCGCATATCGTCAAATCTCGCGCAATTGTCTCAACTTCGGCGCGCGCCAGGCGGTGATGGCCACGACAAGCAGCGTCATGCATCCGCCGAAGATCACCGAGGGCACGACCCCCATCAGCCGCGCGGCCGCGCCGGACTCGAACGCGCCGATCTCGTTCGACGAGCCGATGAAGATCTGGTTCACCGCCGACACGCGCCCGAGGACTGCCGCAGGCGTGCGCGTCTGCAGCAGCGTGGAGCGGATGACCACGCTCACGTTGTCGAACACGCCGCTGGCGAAGAGGAGGGCGAACGAGAGCCAGAAGCTGGGCGAGAGCGCGAAGACGATCATGCACACCCCGAACGCGGCCACGCTGGCGAAGAGCGATGGACCGGCGCGGCGGAAGGGCGGGCGGTGGGCGATCCAGAGGCCGGTCAGGATCGACCCCGCCGCCGGCGCCGCGCGCAGGACGCCCAGCCCCTCCGGCCCGGCGTCGAGCAGCGTCGCGAACGCAGGCAGCAACGCGACCGCCCCGCCGAAGAGCACGGCGAACAGGTCGAGCGTCATCGCCGCGAGCAGCACCGAGTCGTTCCAGACGAAGCGGATGCCGGCCTTCAGACTCTCCCCGAGCGGCTCCTGCTCCGCCACCACCGGCCGCTGTCGATGCGCGACCCCGGCGATGATCGCCAGCGCCGCCGTCATCGCCACCCCCACCCCCACATAGGCCAGCGCCGGCCCGGAGAAACCGTAGATCATCCCGCCGAGCGCCGGCCCGGCCACCGCCGCCAAATGCCACGTCGAAGTCCGCCAAGCCACCGCGTTCGGATACAGCTCCCGCGGCACGACTTCCGCCGACAGCGCGAAGATCGACGGCCGCATGAAACTGCGCGCCGTCGCGCTCAGCGCAACGACGACGTACACCGGCCACACCCGCTCCGCCCCGATCGCCCCGGGCGTAACCGTCAGCATCCACAGCGCAACCGCCGACAGAATCAGCCCGACCGTCCCGAGAATGGCGATCGTCCGCCGCGGCGCCCGATCCGCCACATGCCCCGCATACAGTGCCACCGTGATGTACGGCAACGCCTCCGCCAGCCCGATCAGCCCCAGCGTGAGCGGATCGCGCGTCATCGCAAACACCTGCCACCCGACCACCACGATCTGCGCCTCGCGCGCGAGCGTCAGCGTCCCGTTCGCGAGAAGAAGCCTGCGGAAGTCGGGCAGGGCGAGGGCGGCGTAAGGGGAGAGAGCCACGCGGCGGGGGAGTGTACTAGGGGATGGGGGACCCTCGGTTGTTGGGTTGCTAAGCGCGCTGAGGTTCTACGCGGGCTAGAGCAACACGCACTGTACCGTCAGCCGAGGGATCCACGTGCGATGGGCTAGCCGCGGTGGTCTCACTACTGTCTCTGGCGCAAGCTCGTTGCCTATAAGCAACTGCTTCGCACGACTGACATCAAACGATCCACCGATATCCCTGCCAGATAGTGTCAAAACTGACGTACAGGAGCTAGTAGAGTTTTTCGCAGAAATGGGTCGCCTAATTAAGGCTCTGCCTATAAAAAGAGCCGGCTTCAGGACTTCACCACGATTCGACGGCGGCCTGCCGCAAGGGATGGCATGTTGCCCTGTGCTACCGTTCCGCCGAGCGAGACAGGAGGCTGTCGTGAACAAGCTCGACCGCTGGAAGCTCCTTGCGGCGGAGACCTACAGCTACAGCTATGACAACTACGCGGATCACCGGGGGAATTTGCGGTTCGACCGGTACATGCCCGACGATGTCCGAGTCCTGGATCGAGCGCTTCGCGAGTCGTGGCCACTGGACCGGACCGCCAGGGAACTGGACATGTCCGAGGAAGACGCCAGTCTCCTGATCATCGCGTTCCGTGATGCGCTCGAGGTGGTCGACGCACCGACGCCTGCCGAATCGTTCCGCCGTTCCGTACGACAGGCGATCAAGCGCGCGCTCGCGGATGGACTCGAGTCGGAGGAGCAAATCGAAGCTCTGGTCATTCAGATCTGCTATCGAGCCGCAGACTTGAGCTTCCTTCTCCGATCTCGTGATGAACCGCTGCACAAATACAGCAAGCTGCTGCGCCGGGAGCCGGGCGTCATATACCATGACGGCGGCGCTTAGCTTCCCCCTCACCTTCGCCACGATCGTCGCACTGGTCTTCACCCTCGGCGGGGCCGCGATCTTGTTCCGGGCGATCTGGGACGTTTTGTCAGACCGCGATCTCCGGCACGGCGGTCATCCTCCTGATCTACGCCATTGTCTTTTTTGCGCTCGGAATAGGGCTTCTCGCCCGCGGCTAAAATAGCCGAATGGACTCGGTTGCGGGCTGTGCCAGGACTGTTCGCATCACTGGGGCCATCCTGGCTCTGATCATCGGAGCCGCCTTCCTGCATCGCGCCTGGTGGTTTCACAAGAACTTCGATGCCATCGTCAGAATCCCGTTCGTCTTCGGTTGTCTGCTCATCGGACTTTTCATCGCAGGGGCCGGAATTCGCCTGCTGTTGACCGGGATCGACAATGCGCGGTGAGGGGTTCCGGCTCGTGGCACTTCTGGCCGTGAGCATGCTCCTCGTGGCGTGCGACCCACCCTATGAATACAGTCCAGAGACCGCCGGCCCGGAGTCCGTGTTTCCCGGCGTCGCCGTCACGCCGCTGCCCGCCGTCGCGTTGATCGGCTCCATGTACTTCTCGCCGCCGTTGCTGGTCGAGAACGAAACGGATCAGCCGGTCGTGATCGTCGAGGCCATCGCCACTACGTACCGCGGGGAAGCGCATCCCTCCTGGGATCGGGTCCATGCCGTTTACCGAACCGCGCCGGCGTCCGGGAACGCCACGATCTCGACCTCCTGGTTCTGGGATGCCGCGGCCATCCGCATGCTCGGACGGCGATGTTCCATCCGGTTCGTGCTGCAGAACGGAGACCGGCGCGCCGAGATGGTGGTGGCCTACCGGCGTTCGCGTTGACCCAGCGCTAATCCGGCGGCACGCCCACCGGCGTCACCGCCGCCCGATCCTCCTCGCCCGTGCGGATGCGAATGACCCGCTCCACCGGCAACACGAAGATCTTGCCGTCGCCGACGTCGCCGGTGCGGGCGCCGCGGACGATGGCATTGACGGTGGTCTCGACAAAGTGGTCGGAGACGCCGATGTCGAGGCGGACTTTTTCGGTGAGCTCCATCTTCACGGTCGTGCCGCGGTAGGTCTCGACGCGCTCGGTCTCGCCGCCGTGGCCGTGGACGCGGCTGATGGTCAGGCCGGCGACGTTGGCGTGGAAGAGGGCCTCGAGGACGTCGCTCAGCTTCTCCTGGCGGATGATGGCCACGACCAGTTTCATTCGCTTCTCCTGTCCAGCATCAAAATCGCCCCTTCGCCGCGCGAGTAGGCTTCCTCGCCATGCTGGGTGAAGTCCATGCCCAGGCCTTCCTCGCGCAGGTCCGTGCGCAGGCGGATGGCCAGGCCGATCAGCTTGAGGATGACCAGGGTGATGGCGGCGCTGTAGAGGATGGTCGCCAGGACGGCGATGGCCTGGATGCCGACCTGGCGGAGGCTGCCCTCCGCGGCGCCGCTCCAGGCCTTCTCGGCGAAGACGCCGGTGAGGAGCGCGCCGACGATGCCGCCCACGCCGTGGGCGGCGACGACGTCGAGGGAGTCGTCGAGGCGCGTGCGGGCGCGGAAGAGGAGGGCGTAGTAGCTCGGGACGGCGGCGATGGCGCCGAGGAGGATGGCCGAGAGCGGGGAGATGAAGCCGGCGGCAGGGGTGATGGCCACGAGGCCGACGACGATGCCTGTCGCCGCGCCGATCGCAGTGGCCTTCTTCGTCCGCATCAAGTCGAGAATGGTCCAGACCACGAGCGTGGCCGTGGGGGCGAGCATGGTGTTGGCGAAGGCCAGGGCGGCGGTCTTGTTCGCGCCGAGGGCGGAGCCGGCGTTGAAGCCGAACCAGCCGAGCCAGAGCAGGCCCGCGCCGAGGAGGGTGAACGGCACGTTCTGGGGGAGGATGGCCTGGCGCGCGTAATCCTTGCGCGAGCCGACCACCAGCGCGCAGACCACCGCCGCCGCGGCCGCGTTCACGTGCACGACCGTGCCGCCAGCGAAGTCGAGCGCGCCCAGCTTGCCCAGCCATCCGCCGCCCCACACCCACCGGGCCACGGGGGCGTAGACCAGCAGCGACCAGAGGGTGATGAAGGCGACGTAGGCGCCGAAGCGCATCCGCTCCACGATGGCCCCGGAGATCAGGGCCGCGGTGATGACCGCGAACGTGCCCTGGTAGGCGAAGAAGAGGATGTGCGGGATGGTGCCTTGCGGCTCGAGGCCGACGCCGCGCAGCATGGCATAGGCGAAGGTCGACGACCCGAAAGCAATGGAGTAGCCGGCCAGGGCCCAGGCCAGGCCGACGAAGCCCAGCGCGGAGAAGCTCATCATCAGGGTGTTGAGCGCGTTCTTGGACCGGACCATCCCCCCGTAGAAGAAGCCGAGGGCGGGAGTCATGGTCAGGACGAGGGCGGTGGCGACCAGGAGCCAGGCGGTGTCGGCGGGGGAGAGCGAGGGAGGCATGGGCGATTATACACGACGGTTTTCAGTGATGGAAAAAGTTGTCTGAAATAGTACGTTCCATGGACCTCCTCACGTGTTAGCCTCCTTTCCGGGTCATGCAACGCGAAGAAAAGTCGGAGCGCAGCCGGCGGGCCGTCCTGGACGCCGCCCTCGGCCTGTTCTCCCGCCAGGGCTACCGCGCCACCACCATGCGCGAGATCGCCGAGAAGGCGAAGGTCTCCACGGGCAACGTCTACCATCACTTCCCGGACAAGGAGGCCATCTTCCTGGCCCTCATCGACGAGTACCTGGAGATGGCCAAGACCCGGCGCTTCCCGTTCATGCGCGCGCTGTACGAGGCCGACCGCTTCCCCGACAACATCGAGCAGCTCGGTTTCGCCGCCCGGGAGAGCGTGCGCCAGTACCGCAACTACCTGGCCCTGATCTACGTCGACGTGATCGAGTTCGAGGGGACGCACATCCAGCACTTCTACGCCGACATGGCCCGCCGCTTCACCGAGTTCTTCGAGGAGCAGGGCGAGCTGGAAGCCATCCGCCAGCGCCTCCGCCCGAACGTCTCCCCGACCTCGGCGCTGCTCCTGACCACGCGCCTGTTCTTCAACTACTTCTCCCTGGAGATCCTCTTCGGGGTGAAGGAGCCGTTCGGCAAGGACGACAGCGCGGTGGTGGACGAGATCGCGGACATCTTGCGGAACGGGATGTGCGCGCGCTAGCCTCGCGCGCGCCATGAAACGCGCGCTGCTGATTTTCTTCCTCCTCACCACCACCGCATTCGCGCAAGGAATCGACGAGCAGTACACCGCCGACATCCGCAAGTTCACCACCGAGTCCCGGTTCCTCACCGAGCTGGTGGACCACCTCCCGGCCTCGGACACCGTCCCCTCGCCCCTGAAGTTCCACGGCTACATCGCCGGGGCGGAGGGGAAGCTCACCTATGCCGAGGACGTGTACCGCTACATGCGGGCGCTGGAGGCGGCGTCGCCGCGGGTGAAGGTGTTCTCGATCGGCAAGTCGGAAGAGGGGCGGGAGATGATCCTCGTCGCCATCGCCAACGAGGAGACCATCGCCAACCTCGACCGCTACCGGGAGATCACGCGCAAGCTCTCCGACCCGCGCAAGACCAGCGAGGACGAGGCCCGCGCGCTGATCGCCACCGGCAAGCCGATCTACCACGCCACCGGCGCGCTGCACTCGCCGGAGACGGGCAGCCCGGAGATGCTGATGGAGCTGGCCTACCGGCTGGCGGTGGAAGAGACGCCGTTCATCCGGGCCATCCGCGACAACATCATCGTTCTGTTCACCCCGGTGCTCGAGGTGGACGGCCGCAACCGCCAGGTCGATCTCTGGCGCTACCGCGAGGCCAACCCGAAGCTGCCGACGCCGCCGCTCGTCTACTGGGGCCACTACGTCGCCCACGACAACAACCGCGACCAGATCTCGATGGCCCTGGCCCTCAGCAAGAACATGATGGCGGCGTACAACCAGTGGCACCCGCAGGTGATGCACGACCTGCACGAGTCGGTGCCGTTCCTCTACGTCTCCACCGGCACGGGGCCGTTCAATCCCGCGCTCGATCCGCTGATGATCGACGAGTGGCATCGCATGGGCTTTCACGAAGTCGACGAGCTGACCCGGCGCGGTCTGCCCGGCGTGTGGCTGCATGGCTTCTGGGACGGCTGGGCGCCGAACTATCTCTTCTGGCTCGGCGCCGGCCGCAACACCGTCGCGCGGTTCTACGAGACCTTCGGCAACCGCTGGCCGACCACGGAGAAGCGCGTCGTGCGCGGGCAGAGCGAGCGGGCCTGGTTCCGCCAGAACCCCGCGCTCCCGGAGGTGCGCTGGTCGCTCCGGAACAACGTCAACTATCAGCAGTCGGGGGTGCTGTTCGCCCTGAACGACATGGCTCGCAACCGCGAGCGCTTCCTGGAGCGCTTCTGGACCATGGGCAAGCGCGCCGTCGCCAAGGCCGCGAACGAGGGGCCCGCGGCATGGGTGATTCCGGCCGGACAGAAGCGCGAGGGACAGGTGCGCGAGCTGGTCTCGCTGCTGCGCCGGCAGGGGATCGAGGTGCACACGTCGGATGCCGAGTTCTCGCTGCCAGTGCACTGGCCGCCGGCGAAGGATGACAAGAAGCCCGAGCCGGTGAAGTTCGCCAAGGGCTCGTACATCGTGCGCATGGACCAGCCGTACTCGCGCCTCGCGGACACGCTGCTGGACGTGCAGTACGTGCGCGGTGAAGAGCGCGTGTACGACGACACCGGGTGGACGCTCGGATACCTGATGAACGTCGACGTGAAGCGCGTTGCGAATCCGGACGTGCTCAAGGTGAAGATGACACCCTGGACGTCGGACGGCGGGCTGAAGCCCGCCGCTCCACGGACTACCAAGCGCATCGCGCTCATGCACACCTGGTTCTCCACGCAGGACGAGGGGTGGTGGCGGCTGGCGCTGGAGTCGATGAACGTCCCCTACGACTACATCTCCACCCAGGACGTCGCCGGCCTCGGCAACCTGCGCGACAAGTACGACGTCATCCTCTTCCCTCCCGTCGGCCGCGTGTCGTCGCAGGAGATCGTCAACGGCTACGCCCCCGGCCCGCCGCTGCCGTGGAAGAAGACCGACCTCACCCCCAACCTCGGCGGCGTGGATGAAACCGACGACATGCGCCCCGGCCTCGGGCTGGACGGCGTGCAGAGCCTCCTCCGCTTCGTCGAGGACGGCGGCGTGCTGGTCACCGCGCGCGACACCGCGGTGTGGGCGATCGACTACGGCCTCGCCCGTTGGGTCCGGGTGGTGGACACGAGCAAGCTCAAGGCGCCGGGCACGATCGTGCAGGCCGTGCTCACCGACGCGAAGCATCCCATCGCCGCCGGCTACGACGAGAAGGTCCCGCTCTACTTCAGCGGCGGGCCCGTCTTCCGGGTGGGCTTCCGCGACGAGCGCGAGCCGCAGGACTCGCGGCCCAGCGGCCGCGGCGGCAAGACCGATCCCGACGTCCCGCAGGGCCGCCCGTTCATTCCTACGCCCGAGCGCCCCAAGCCCGGCCCGGGCGAGGCCGGCTTCCAGCTTCCCGAGGATGCGCCGTGGTCGGTCGAGCCGTACTTTCCCAAGGCGGAGGACCGCCCGAAGGTCGTGATCTCGTTCGCCGAGAAGGCCGATCAGCTCCTGCTCTCGGGCATGCTCGAGGGCGGCGACGAGCTGGCGGGCAAGCCGGCGGTCATCGACGTCCCGCGCGGCAAGGGGCACGTGGTGCTCTTCGCGATCAATCCGATGTGGCGGATGAACACCAGCGGCGCGTACGCGCTGGTGATGAACGCGATCACGGAGCTGGTGAAGTGAGCTGTCTCAGTTTCTGATCGATGCTCCCCTGAATCGCGGCCTTCTTGGTCATCTCCAGCGCCCTGGCGCGGTCGCCGGCGGCGAGGTAGGCGTCGCCGAGGCTGTCGTAGACGTTCGCGGAATTCGGAAAGGCCTCCGCGTTCAGCTCCATCAGCCGGACGCCGTCGGCGACGCGTCCGCCGAACACCAGCGAGTATCCGGCCAGGTTGGTCGTGGCCTCGGCGACCGGCGGCTCGCCGCGCTCTTTCCACGCCTTGCGATAGGCGCGGATCGCGGAATCGGCGCCGTCCTCGTTGATCGCATTCAGGAACTCGGCGGCCGTGATCGGCGCGGGCTGCGCCGGCAGGTGCGCGACCTTCGCGCCCTCCGGCTTGTACGCGCCCGTGCCTTTCAGGTGCGCGTTGAGGAACGCCAGGGTGTTTCTGTGGAATGCGTCGAAGGTCGCCGTCACCTTCGGCCCGTTCGCGCCGCGCGCGCCGACGAGGGCGAGGGCGTAGCCGAGGGACTGGAAGTCGAAGTGATCCAGGGCGGGGTCGTCGTAGATGATGGACGTGCGGTCGGCGTAGCGCATGGCCTCCCACATCTTGAGGTCCTCCTGCCGGGCGAAGTCCGCGCGGACCAGGTTCAATACCGGCACGCGCACGGCCTCCAGATTGAAGTGCTGCATGCGTTTCCAGTTCTCGGTCTGGCGGTCGTTGAAGAGCATCACCGAGTCGAGCGACACGACGGCCTTCACGTCCGGGTTCTTCATCGCCGTGGCGAGGGCCCAGCGGCCGCCGGCGGAAAAGCCGATGGTGGCCATGTTGGCGAGGTCCGCCTGCGGGAAGTCCCGCATCTTCCCGATCACGAAGTCCATGTCCCGGAGCTTGGTCTCGAAGTCGAGGGCGTCGCCGACGTCCGGCCCGAGGCCGGCGAACGCGCCGAGGCGCGGGGCCTGGACGACGACATAGCCGTGGCTGGCCAGGTACTCCGGCGTGACGTGAGCGATGACCGCGGACCCGAGGCTGTAGACGATGAGCGGATACTTGCCCGGCGCGGGCTTCGCGTCGCGCACCGCGCGTGACGCCAGCGGGCGCAGCTTCGCGCGCTGCTCGGCCGTGACCGTGCGGAGGAGCGGAAAGCCGAACAGCGCGTTCTCGCCGTTGCGCTTCTCCTCGTCGCTGATCGCGCCGACGCGTCCCTCGGCACCGATCATGTCCACGTAGTCGCCGAACGTGAGCGGCTTCGCGTCGGAGGGCATCGCGGGGTACCAGATGCTCATCCGGATCGGGCGGGCGCGCTCGCCCGCGCGCGGGCGGCCTTCGAGATCGCGCGCCGTGCGGTACGGGCGCGAGGCGTCGGAGCGCTCCCATTGCGTGAACCCGACCGCGTGCGGCCCGGGCTCGAGATTGCCCCAAAGAGTGGCGGCGAGGACGATCGTGAGCAACATGGGCTGGAGCGTAGCGCCACTTTCCGCGCGAGGGGCGGCCCTTTGTCACGAGCGGCGCGCCGCGCGGCGCGAACGGTATAGTTCCGGGTCATGTGGTCACCGGAGCAATACGAGCGCTTCAAGTCCGAGCGCCATCAGCCGTTCACCGACCTGGTCGCGCTGATCGAGAAACGCCCGCGCATGCGCGTGGTCGATCTCGGCTGCGGCACGGGCGAGGGCACCCGCGAGCTGCACGGCGCGCTCGAGGCCATCGAGACCATCGGCATCGACGACTCCGAGACCATGCTCCTCAAGGCCGGCAGCTTCCAGGGCGAGATGCTCCACTTCCAGAAAGGGAGCATCGAGGCCTTCGTCACCGACCAGCCGTACGACCTGATGTTCTCCAACGCCGCCCTGCACTGGGTGCCGAACCACGAGCAGCTGCTCACGCGCCTGACGAACTTTTTGTCGATGAACGGCCAGATCGCCATCCAGATGCCGTCCAACGACGATCATCCCTCGCACCGCATCGCTGCCGAGGTGGCGCAGGAGTTCGGGATCGCCCCGCGCCCCGCACACGTCCTCCCCGTCGAGCGCTACGCCGAGCTCCTCCACCGCCTCGGCTACGCCCGCCAGCACGTGCGCCTGCACGTGTACGGGCACGTGCTGCCGTCGAGCGCGGACGTCGTGGAGTGGGTGCGCGGCGCGCTGCTGACGTACTACGAGTCGCTCCTCGGCAACCGGTTCGAGGCGTATCTCGGCGCGTATCGGGAGAAGCTGCTCGCGGCCATCGGCGAGGAGCGGCCGTTCTTCTACACGTACAAGCGGGTGTTGCTGTGGGGGGCGTTTTAGCGCCCTACTCCTCCGCCAGGATCGTGTGCAGCGCCAGCATCACCGTCATCGAGGCGAGGATGAACACCACCGCGAAGAACGACATCGACAGCGACTCGGCGCGCGAGGCGCTGGTGACGATCGCGGCGGGGGTGAGGCTGTGGATCCAGGTGTTCACCGCATCCCACTTCCACGTCAGCACACTCGCCCAGCCGCCGGCCACGATCAGGTAGGCCACCAGCTGCAGGAAGTTGAGCGGGCGGGAGACGCGGGCGACGTCGGCCGTGTTCTGCATCAGCTTGGCCTTCAGCCAGACGATGGACGGGTCGGGGAGGATGTGCTCGCGGTCGCTGATCTTGGCGAAGCGGTCCATCCACGGGGCGACGGCGGCCGTGGCCACGCAGTCCTCGCACTCGAGGAGATGCCGGCGGAGCGAGTCCGACCAGCGGTCCTCGTGGGCGGCGCGGAGAACATCCGGCTCGAAGCGGCAGGATCCGGTCATCGCTTCACCTCCGGCGCGAGGCCCTTCTTGGTCAGCAGCTCCGCCAGGCGCTTTCTCGCCCGGAACAGGAGCACCTTCACGCTCTTGGTCTTCACGCCGAGGGCCTCGCTGATGTCCTCGTGGTCGGCCTCTTCCACGTGGGCCAGCCAGAGCAGGGCGCGCTCGCGGGGCTTGAGCTCGGCGAAGGTCTTCATCATGTCGTGGCGCAGGACCTCGCGCGGCTCGGTGGCCGCTGCGGGCTCGCGCGTCGCGCTGTCCGCGCGGCCGCGCTCGCGCTTGGTCTCGCGGAAGTGATCGAGCGCCAGGTTCGTCGCCGTGCGGAAGATCCAGCGCCGCTGGTGCTCTTCCGTCGCCACGACCGGGTTGGCGCGCAGGAAGCGGAAGAACGCCTTCTGCAGCAGGTCGTCCGCCGTGGCGGCATCGCCGGTGAGCCGGTAGAGGTACGACCAGAGCGCCCCCGCATTCTTGCGGTAGAAGGCCTCGAATCGCGCCTCGTCCATGGGTCTAGGCGCTCCCGTCCGGGAGCGCGTAACCGCCGGCAGAGGCGCCGGCAATGTCAGACCGGTGGCGAACATGGCTCTCGATCACACCTGGGTGGCGTCGCTGCCGGCGGAGACCGGCGGCAGAATGCCGACTTCCATCTTCTTGGACAGCTTGTACGAGACGACGGTTGCGATGAAGTAGCCGACGCCGAGGAACAAGAGGATCGCGGCCGGGATCACCCAGCCGTCGTCGTGGTCCCAGAAGGCGATGAACATGAACGCGGCGCCGAGGGCGGTGAGGATGATCGAGCGGGTGAAGCCGCCCAGAACGCGCTCCCGGGTCATGAGGGCGGGCGCAGCCTGCACGCTGCCGACGAACTGCTTGCCGGCCGGCGACTGCAGGAACGCGGCGAGCTCCGGCCCCGAGCCGAAGCGGTCGATGAGGCGGGACTGCATTTCGGCCTGCAGCTCGGCCCGGCGCTGCTTCGCCCGGGTGATGAAATAGACGATCAGCACCGCGGCGGTGAACGAGGCCAGGATTCCGACGATAGGGATCATTTCCATGATTGATGGACTCCTCTGCTTCCAACTTCGCCCCTAATACGAATGGGACGGGACCCGGGTTAACAGGCGTACAATCTCCGCGGTCCGAAAATCCAGATGACTATCGAAGACCTGCGCAGCGGGGACCGCTTCGTCCTGCTCCAGCCGATTCCCGGTAGTTTCGGGGCGTCCGAGGTCAGTCTCCTCAACGTGGCCGCGACCGGCACGCAGATCGCGCACGCCCAGCCGCTGCGCGTGGGCATGCGGGCGCGGCTGTGGTTCCGCTACGGCGCGATCTCGGTGAGCACGCAGGCGCAGGTGATCTGGAGCCACCTCACCCACGACAAGAACGGCAACGGCAAGCTGCTCTATCACACCGGCCTGAAGGTCGAGAGCACCGACGCCGAGTTCGCCAAAGCCCTCGGCGCGCTGTTCCAGGGCGGGCTGCTGCGGCGCGACGAGGAGTCGCTGGAGCGGAAGCGCCAGCGGATGATCGAGCGGGAGAAGTTTCGGGCGGGGGCGATGAAGGTGATCAAGTAGGTTGACTCAGCGGCGGCTGATCCAATAGTCGCGGAAAGCCTGAAGCCGAGGCAGGGACTCACGGTCTTTGACGCGATTCGCTGCGCGCTTGCTGCCGATGATGTCGTCCGGGTGGCAGACTGGGAATCCTTCCACAGGGAAAGCCAAGGAGGATCGCTCCCGACTTTCCGATGAAGAGGTAGCGGACGCCATGCGTCGCGAAGACGTCACGGCCTGTCGATACTCGAACGCTCCGGGCATTCATCTCCCGTAGCCCAACCACTCCGGCAGGTGAGCTTCGCACCATGTGCGGTAGTCAGCCATGGTGTCGAAGGCCCGGAAGGGAGCATCGTCGAGGACTGGCTTGTACGTGCGAATGAAGGCGTACCGCATGCGCAGCGGCAACGGACGGCGCGCTGCCGCTTCGAACTCAGCGACCCATTCCTGATTCTCGGAAAATGCCCGCGTGCTCACGCGAGGGATTGTAGGACGATCTGCGTAACCAGCAACCTCACCCGAAGCCGATGAAATTCGGCTCCGGATGCAGCTCTACCCCGAACCGCTCCCTCACCTTCCCCTGGATCAGCTGCACCAGCTCCACGACCTCGGCGGCCGTGCCGCCGCCGCGGTTGATGACCGCGAGGGTGTGCTTGGTCGACAGGCCGACGTTCCCGTACACGAATCCCTTCTGAAACCCGGCGTGCTCGATGAGCCAGGCCGCGGAGAGCTTGACGTCGCCGCCCGAGGGAAAGTGCGGCGCGTCGGGCGCGCGCTGCGCGAACAGCTCGTAGTCGCCGGTGGGGAGCACCGGGTTCATGAAGAACGAGCCGTCGCTCCGGGTGTCGGGATCGACCGGATCGATGACCATGCCCTTGCGCTTGCGGATGGCGATCACCGCCTGACGCACGCCGCGCAGGTCGGTGAGGGCGATGCCGCGCTCGTCGACGTAGCGCTGCAGCTCGGGATACTTCACCGCCGCCGCGCCGCCGCGTCTCAAGCGAAACGTCACCGAGAGCACGACGTAGCGATCGCGCTCGTAGTTCTTGAAGAGGCTGGAGCGGTAGCCGAAGCGGCAGTCCCAGTTGGTGAACCAGGTCACGAGGCCGGTGGTGCGGTCGAGCACTTCCACGCGGGCGACGGTCTCGCTCACGTCCTGGCCGTATGCGCCGACGTTCTGGATCGGCGTGGCGCCGGTGGAACCGGGGATGCCCGAGAGGCACTCGATGCCGGCCCAGCCGTGCTCCACCGCGTACCCGACGAACGGATCCCAGGGCTCTCCCGCGGCGACCTTGACCATCGCGTACTCGTCCTCGCTCTCGACGGTGATCCCGCGCAGGTCGAGCTGCACGACCAGGCCATCGAAGCCGGCGTCGGAGATCAGCAGGTTACTGCCGCCGCCGAGAAGGAACACGCGCAACTCCCGCTCCCGAGCCCAGTCCAGCGCGGCGCGGATCTCATCGACGATCGTGGCCCGGTAAAAGAATCGCGCCGGACCACCGATGCCGATGGTGGTCAGCGGCGCGAGGGGAACGTTCTCCTGTACCTGCACTACACCCCGGGCATCGCCTTCTTCAGCGGGCGAAGGAGGAGGAAGAGGACGACGGCCATGACGAAGGCCATCGCGCCGAGGACGATGAAGAACTTCGTGTGGCCCCAGAGATCCCAGTAGCCGCCGATGGAGGTGAGCTTGTTGCCGATGGCCGTGGCCGTGAACCAGCCGCCCATCATCAGGCCGCGCCAGCGCACCGGCGCCACCTTCGACACCAGGGCGAGACCCATGGGGCTGAGCATCAGCTCGCCGAGGGAGATCACACCGTACATCGCGATCAGCCACCACAGGGACGCCTTCGAGGTCGGACCGGTGGTGATCTGCGTGGCGTCGTGGCTTTCGAGGCGGACGAAGTCGTCGGGCTTCGATGCGGAGCCGCTGTGATTCACGCGCCAGGCTTCGATCTTGAGGGCCTTCCCTTCCTCGACGACCTCAATGGTCGTTGGCGGAATGGTGATGTGGAGATACTCCCGCGCTTCCTTGGCGATCGAGACCCACGTGCCGCTGGCATCGACCTTCTCGACACGGAACACGGGCGCGGTGAATCCGTTGGCCTGGGCGCCGAAGTAGAGGACGACCATCGAGAGGCCGGTGAGGATCATGCCGATCATCATCTTCGTGGGCGTCGAGGGCTCCATGCCGCGCTTGTCGAGCCACCCCCAGAACCGGACCAGGATCGGGACGAGCAGGACGATGAAGATCGCGTTGATGGAGTTCGAGAAGATGCCGCCTTTGTCGAGGAACTTCCAGTCGGTGTGGTCTTCGGCCCAGAAGGTGAGAGTCAGGCTGTTCTGGTGGAAGACCATCCAGAAGACGATGACGATCAGGAAGATCACGATCAGGGCGACGATCCGCTTCCATTCCGGCACGGCCGCCATGGTCCGCGCCTCCTCGGTCATCGGCGGCAGGTCTTCGGTCGTGGTGACGGCCTCCTGATGGCCCTTCGAGGCATCGTCGCGGGCGAAGTCGCCGCCGCCCGGCACCTTGCCCCGGATCCGGTCCGCGTGGCGGACGTGCTTCTGGTTGAGGCTGAAGACGAGCATGGAGATCATCATTCCGATGGCCCCCATGAAGAACGCCGGATGGAACCCCCAGCGCGGCCGGATGAACGCCGCCACGAGCGGCGCGATGCCGGCACCGATGTTGATGCCCATGTAGAAGATCAGGTAGGCCCTGTCCTTGAGATGGCTGCCCTCCGTGTAGAGGTTTCCGACCATCGAGGAGACGTTCGGCTTGAAGAACCCGTTGCCGATGACGAGGCAACAGAGCGCGGCGTAGACGATCATGAGGTTGTCGGGCACCGCCAACAGCGCATGACCGGCGATGAAGAACACCGCCCCGATGAGGATGGCCTTGCGGAACCCGAGATAGAGATCGGCGAGCAGACCGCCGAAGAGCGGAGTGAAGTAAACGAACGCCAGATACCAGCCCTGAACCGTCGCCGCCTGGGCGTTGGTGAAGCTGAAGCCCTCGGCCCGGTTGGTCAGGTAGAGCGCGAGCATCGCGTTGACGGTGTAGAAGCTGTAGCGCTCCCACATCTCGCTGGCGAAGAGGACGTAGAGCCCTTTCGGATGTTTTTCTTCGGACGGCGCAGTTGCCACAGCCGTGGTCGCAGTGCTCATCGAGGTCCTCCGGTGGCGCGCACGATACAAGATCCCTACCAGACGCGACCAAAAGTTTTTGCTAAAACGCCCGGAACTGCGCCAGATCCGCGTCCCCGGCCACGAACATCCGGCTCGCCCCGGAGTTGCAGTACGCCCAGTCGTGGCTGACGCCGGTGACCATGAGCGACTCGTCGGGGCAGAGCTCGCCGAGAGCGGCGCCGAGGGTGTGCACGTCCGTGCGGTCGTCCGACTGGATCACGAACATCGACTCGAACGGCAGCTCGACCACCGTGCCGAGGCGATGCAGGGCATCGTGCAGCTCGGAGTAGTCCGCGCCCGGCGTGAGACTGTGGCGCACCAGCAGAAAGTCCCGAGCGATCGTGAACTGCGTGCACGCCACGAGCAGGCGCGCGTCCTCGCTCAGATGCGAGCGGACGTACCGCACCAGCGGCGCCGAATGTCGCCCCTCGGGCAGGAAGACCTGCCAGCTCTGATCGAAGTTCGGCTCCGCCCCCAGGCGGCGCATCACATGAGAGACCTCGACCGTGAGCTCGCCCTCGTAGCAGATCTGGAACAGCCTGACCTCACCCATCGCACCCTCCCGTTCAAGCGTTCGTTCGACTTGGTGGGAACGCCAAAAGAATGGAAGAAGGCCCTCTAAAATGCAAGAGCTGGAGGACAGATCAGGACATGTCGCGCATGCGCCGGCTGCACAAGCTGATTCAGAGCGGCTCCGCCATCGCCTTCTTCGGCGCGGGCGTCAGCCGCCGGGCGAAGTATCCGCGCTGGACCGATCTGCTCAAGGGCCTGGCCGCCAAGGCCGGCAAGTCGTCGACGCTCGCGCTGACCAGCGACGCGCTCTGGAATGCCGAGGAGATCCGGGGCATGTTCGGCAGCGACGCCGCCTTCCGTAAAGCCGTGGCCCGCGTGTTCGCACCGAACGGCGAGATCACCGATGAAGCCATTCTCACCCTGGTCCGGCTGAACTTCCGGCACTTCATCACCACGAACTACGACGACGTCATCGAGCGCGCCCACCACAAGCTCGGGAAGCCGATCCAGTCCATCGAGTGGCACGAGGAGGCGAAGGTCCGCGAGTTCATCACCAACATCGGCAATCGCAAGCTGGCCCGCGCCTGTCTGCACATCCACGGCATGGCCGCCCAGCCGGAGACGATCGTCCTCTCGGAAGAGGACTACCTGCGGCGCTATGTCGACGCCACGGCGGCGCAGCGGAAGCTCTTCGCCATCCTGGCCACGCAGAACATCGCCTTCTTCGGCTTCTCCCTGACCGATCCCGCCTTCGACGAGATCCTGCGCGTCGCCCGCCGCACCCTCGGCCGCGGCGAGCCGCGCCACTTCGCCGTCCTGCCGATCGACAAGAGCGCCGCCGCCGAGTCGGAGACGGCGCTGGAGCGGCGGCTCCGCGGCAAGTACGACATCGAGCCCATCTTCATCGACGAGACGAACGTGGACGCCGAGTTCCTGGACGTCGTCCGCGCGCTCGAGGCCAAGCAGGCCGCGGCCAGGAAAGAAACGGCGGACGATCCCAACAAGAACCGCTTCGGCGGAAAGAGCCAGGCGAAGGGTCGCAAGCTCACGGCCGTGGTGAGAGCCGACACAGAGGACGCGGACTGGTACGCGGTGAAGATCGAGGTGCGGCCGACGAATGGAAAGCCGATTCGCCATCCGGTCAAACTGCACCTGCATCCGACCTTCGAACCGGATGTGTACAGCGTGGTCCCGCGCAAGGGCGTGGTCCGCGATGAGGTCTTCGCCTGGGGGGCGTTCACCATCGGCGCCGAGATCGAGGCCGAGGGCGTACAGCTCGAACTCGACTTGGCCGGCCTCCAGTCCGCTCCCGCGGCATTCCGCCAGCGATAGCCGTGGCAGTTCACGCGGCGGCGATCGGACGATGCGAAGTCTGGCGAAGGATCGACGCCACGTCCACCGCGCCGCCGCGGAGGCAGGCGATGACGAGCTTGGCCAGCTCCCCGGCCTCGACCGGCTTGTAGATCACCGCGCTCACCAGCTCGCGGTCGGCCTCGCTGATGTGCTGGTCGCCGAAGCCGGTGACGATGAACAGCCGCCCCGGCCGGGCCTCGGCCTTCGTGCGCAGGAAGTCGAGCACTTCCCAGCCGGAGAGGCGGGGCATGTTCAGGTCGAGCAGGGCGACGTCGTAGCGGCGCGACTTCATCGCCGCGACGGCGTCCCGCCCGCTGGAGACGACGTCCGCCTCCACGCCGATGTGCTCGGCGAGCTGGGAGAAGAGATCGCGGATCGGCGCGTCGTCGTCGGCCACGAGGATGCGCTTGCCGCTCCACCGCCCGCGCGACTCGGCGCCCTGCAGCGCCGCGTGCAGCGCGGCCGGCGTGGCGTAGCGCAGGTAAGGATCGCGCATCAGGCAGCGGTGAATGATGCCGGCGATGTCGTTCGGCACGTCCTCACGCAGCTCGATGAGGCTGAGCGGGAGGTCCGCGCACGCCGAGAGCATGACCTCGGTGGCGCTGTTCCCGCGGAACGCCGGCCGCCCGGCCAGGGCGTGAAAGAGGATCGCCCCGAGGGAAAAAACGTCCGACGCCGGCGTCGCCGGCTTGCCGAGGACCACCTCGGGCGCCGCGTACTGGCCGTAGCGGTTGCGGTCCGCGCCACCGGGCGGGAGGATGTCCACGCCCTCGGGCGAAACCGAGATCGCGCTCGGCCAGAGCTCCCCGTGCAGGCCGAACTGCGAGAGCGCGGCCGCCGCCTGCCGGCCGATGCGGAGGACGTCATCCAGCAACATGGGGCCGGCAGCCATGAGGGTCGAGAGGGGCTCCGAGGACATCTTTCCGGAGCCTGCTGCATTGCGTGTGCCTCACCGCACGCTGCGCCGCTTGCGCGGCGCGTCCACCACCCGGAACGCCGGCTCCAGGATCCACTGCGTCATGTGCCCGGCCGTGTCGGCCAGCTCGATCCGCAGATCGACCGTCCCCTCCGCGCCGAGGACCGGCGCGAGGCTGGCCCGCCAGACCAATCCAGTCGGCCAGTGCCCCAGCACGTCCGACCGGCCGCCCTCCTCCTCCCCGGAGGCGATCGCCAGCGGCTGCCACTCCACCGTGCCCGACCGCCGCGCCCACACCCGCGTGCGGGAGAGATCGACCTGCCGGTACTCCACGTGGATCTCGTAGAAGTCGTAGTCAGCCGCGGAGAGCTCGAGCGTTGCCGGACGGCCGCGCGGCACTTCGAACACGACCCGCCCGCGCGCGTCGCGCACGAAGAGCGAGGTGAGCGTCGGCAGCACGCGATCCGCCGAGCGCGTGTCGAAGACCGTGTTCAGCGTCGACCTGCCGCGGACGTCGCCGACGTAGTAGCCGTCGCTCTCGACGCGAATGGCGTAGCGCGCCGCGGCGGGCAGGTCCACCAGGACCGAGCCGGTGCCGCCGGCGATCACCGCCCCCGTCTCGTCGAAGACCGCGTACCGCTTCTCGATCCAGTCGCGGAAGCGCGTCTCGCCGTACGCGCCGAAGTAGTTGCCGAAGACGAGCGCGCGCGTGGGCCACAGGTAGCCGAGGAGCGATGGCCAGTAGGGCGCCAGACCGTATTGCCGCTCCTCGGAGGAGTCGGTAAAGAGCGAGCGCGGCGACGGCGTCGGGTCGAGGGCATTCGTGACCTTTCCATCGGCGGTCACGCGGAACGGCTGGGTCATGAAGTCCCAGGGGGCATTGATACTGGCGCTGAATAGCATCAGGTCGGTCGAGTAGCCGGACTTCGGGTCGGGCTCGGGCGTGAGATAGACCCGTGCCTTCTGCTGCCGCTCGTGGATGAAGCCCGGGACAAGGCCGATGTCCTCCTGATAGGTGAAGTCCGGGAAGTGATGGAAGCGCGCGAACGTCGAGACCACCGCCGCGTCGGCACCGAGCTGCGGCGCGCCTTCGAGCACCGCGTCCTGGGCGACGAGCATCTCCGGCGTGGTCGTCAGCTCGACCAGCGCCGTGTCGACCTTGGCGGGCGGCGGATGCTGCACGACGTAGGTGACCCGGCGCGAGACGTCGTTGAAGAACTCCCCGGCCAGGAGGCGGACACGCCCGCTGAATGCCGAGGTGCGGATGTGGTCCGCGGGCATGACCCAGCTGTCGAAGAACCAGTCCGCGCCGTCGGGGATGCGCACGCTCACGCGCGACGCGTAGGCCGCCGACGCCGTCTGCTCGAGCGCCGCCAGCCGGCGCCCCTGCTCGTCCACGCCGCGGAAGCTCACCGTGTTCGGAAACTCCGCGCCGGTGAGCGTGAACGTGACCGTCCCCTCGATGGCCTGGCGCTCGCGGACGACGAGATGCGGGTGTTGATAGTCGTTCGACGTCGCCGTCGTCGGCGCGAACATGACCACGTCGTACGTGCCCGCGGGCACGAGCACCTCGGTGCGCTCGGGCTGCAGCGACCGCCGCGCGATCCACGGCCGCTCGCCGTCGTCGAGCACGGCGTCGGTCCAGTTCGGGCCGTCGAAGACGACCACGCGCGCGGCCTTCACGAATGCCCACGGAACGTTGACCGTGACGCCGTCCGCGACCAGCGAGGCCACGCCGCCGTACGACAGCGACTCCGTGCGCGGATAGGGCACCTCCGCGTTCGTGACCACCAGCCGCAGCTCCGCGGTCGCCGATCCGTTCGCCGGCACCTCCACCGTGGCCGGGCTCATCGTCAGCGAGACGCCGGGGAGGAGGCCGCTCACGCTGCCGAGGGTGAACGAGCGCGGCGCCGAGTCGCGATTCGTGAGGCGGATCGTCTGCGGCGCGTTCCACTGCGCGGCCACGCCGTCGCCGAGGCCGTAGCTGAGGGCGGGCGGGTCGGCGTGCACGCTCGCACGCGCGGCGGCAGCGACGTCGAGGCGTCCCGCGCCCGCGGCCATCACGCCGCCTTCGATCTCGTGCGCGGTGTTGACCAGCGCCGACTTGATGTCCGCCGGCGTCCACTCCGGATGCAGCGCCTTGAGCAGCGCCGCCGCGCCGGCCACATGCGGCGTGGCCATGGACGTCCCGTTCAGATCGCCGTACTGGCCGTTGCGCAGCGTGGAGCGGATGGCCTGGCCCGGCGCGGTGAGTTCCGGCTTGATGGTGTAGATGTCCGCGTTCGGGCCGCGGGAGCTGAACGTAGCGATGGCGTCGTCGTCGTTGGTCGCGCCGACGGTGATCGCGCTCCTGGCCATGCCCGGGCTGCCGATCGCGAATCCGGCGCCCGCGTTTCCGGCCGCGACACAGACCACCACGCCCTTCGCCACGGCGTTGTCCACCGCCTTCGAGGTCGGGTCGTCCGGTGTGCCCAAGCGCGAGCCGAGGCTGAGGTTGATCACGTCGGCGCCATCGGAAGGGTCGCCGTCGCCGTTCGGATCCACGGCCCGGTCGATCCCGGCGATCACGTCCGAGATCCGCCCGCTCCCACCCGCGTTCAGCACCTTGTAGGCGACCAGGCTCGCGTCCGGCGCGACGCCCTTCACCTCGCCGTCGGCGGCGATGATGCCCGCCACGTGCGTGCCATGCCCGGCGTCATCCATTGGATCGCCGTCGTTGTTGACGAAGTCGTGGCCGCCGATGACCTTCCGCCCCGCGCCGAAGCCGCCGCCGAGGGCGGGATGGCGGTAGTCGATGCCGGTGTCGATGACCGCGACCACCACCCCCGCCCCGCGCGTGCCGTGATCCGTCCACACCTTCGGCGCCCCGATGAGCGGCACGCTCTTGTCCAGCAGCGCCTCCACCTCGACATCGGGATGAATGGCCACCACGTAGTCGAGCCGGCGCACATCATCCACCACGTCGGCGGAGGCCTCAATCGCCGCGCCCGAGTACACCGTGCGGTACTCGCGGACGATGTTCGCGTGCGGCTGCGCGCCTTTCGCGCTGCGCGCGCGGACGATGCCCGCGAGATCGGCGCGCAGCTCGTTCAGCTTCGACCCGCGCAGCTCCACGATCACGCGATCGGCCTTCGGCCGCGGCGCGAAGGCGTGGACCGTCCCGTCCGCGCGGACGACGGACGGCCCGGTGAGCTGCGCGCGCCTCGGGAGCAGGCGCTCCGGGGTGACGTCAGCGGATGCGGTGGCAGCGGCGAGGGCGAGGCAAAAGAAAAGCGGCCGGCGCATGCGTCTAGCGTGCGACCGGCCGCGAGAGACCGCTGTCACGTTATTGCGGCGTTATTTGTTCACGCCCAGCGTCGTCAGCAGCCAGGCATAGTCCGCGGCGTCATCCTTCAGCCGGTCGTAGCGCCCCGACGCGCCGCCGTGGCCCGCGCCCATGTTGACGCGCAGGAGCAGCGGGTTCTCGTCGGTCTTGTGGGCGCGCAGCTTGGCCACCCACTTCGCGGCCTCCCAGTAGCCGACCTGGCTGTCGTTGAGGGACGTGCGCACGAGCATGGACGGGTACTTCGTCTTCTGCACGTTCGAGTAGGGGTCGTAGCTCTTCATGTAAAAGTACGCGTCCTTCTCGTTCGGATTGCCCCACTCCACGTATTCCTGGGTGGTGAGGGGGATGGTCGGGTCGAGCATGGTGTTCATCACGTCGACGAACGGCACGTAGGCCATGACCGCCTTGAAGAGGTCGGGGCGCATGGTCACCACCGCGCCGACCAAGAGGCCGCCGGCACTGCCGCCGGAGATGGCCAGCTTGTCCTTGGTGGTGTAGCCCTCCTTGACGAGGTGCTCGGCCACGGCGATGAAGTCGGTGAAGGTGTTCTTCTTGGCCATCATCCGGCCCTGCTCGTGCCACTCCTTGCCCATCTCCCCGCCGCCCCGGATGTGGGCGATGACGTAGGTGACGCCGCGGTCGACGAGCGAGAAGCGGTTGGAGCTGAAGCTGTCCGGGATGGACGAGCCGTACGAGCCGTAGCCGTAGAGCAGAAGCGGGTTCTTGCCCTTGGGATTGAGGTCCTTGCGATAGAGCATGGCCACGGGGATCTTTGCCCCATCACTGGCGGTGACGAAGAAGCGCTCGACCTTGTACTTGGCCGGGTCGTAGCCGCCCAGGACCTCGGTGCGCTTGAGCAGCTTCGACTCGCGCGAGTCGAGGTCGTAGTCGTACACCGAGAACGGCGTGATCGGCGACTGGTAGCTGTAGCGGAAGACCTTGGTGTCGAACTCCGCGTTCGTGCTCGAGCCGGCCGAGTAGGCGGCCTCGGGGAAGGTCACCCGGTGCGACTTCCCGCCCTCGCGGAGGTCATAAACCTCGAAGGCCGGCAGGCCGCCCTCGCGGAGGCGCAGGACCATGTGGTTGCTGAAGACGTCCACGCCGTCGATCTTGACCGACTTGCGGTAGGGAACGAGCTCGGTCCAGTTCTTCTGCGCGTAGTCGGTGACCGGCGCGGTGACGACGCGGTAGTTGATCCCGGCGTCGTTGGTCAGGATGTAGAAGCGGTCGCCGCGGTGGTCGGGGTAGTACTTGTGATCGGTCTTGCGCGGAACCATCACCACCGGCTCGGCCTCCGGCTTCGCCGCCGGGATCAGCCTCACCTCGGTGGTGCGCAGGCCGTCCGAGATGATGAAGATCCAGTCGCCGCTGCGGGTGCGGTCGACGTAGACGTCGTACAGCTCGTCCTTCTCCTCCCAGAGCAGGGTGTGTTCGGTCGTGCCGAGGACATGGCGGAAGGCGCGGTTCTGGCGCTTGGCGTCGTTCTCGGTCGAGTAGAAGAGAGTCTTGTTGTCCTTCGCCCACTCCACGCTGCCGACGCGCTCGGCGAGTTCTGAGGTGACCGCGCCCGTCTTCAGGTCCTTGACGTTCAGCTTGTACTGGCGATAGCCGTTGTCGTCGGTGGTGTAGGCCAGGAGGTTCGTGTCGTCGGAGATCTGCAGGGCCCCGACGGACATGAACTTCTTCCCCTCGGCCAGGGCATTGACGTCGAGCAGGATCTCCTCGGCCGCCTCGGGGCTCCCCTTCTTCCGCGCGTAGATCGGGTACTGCTTCCCCTCGACCGTGCGTGAGTAGTACCAGTAGCCGTTCTTGCGGTACGGGACGTTGACGTCGGTCTGCTTGATGCGCCCGAGCATCTCGTCGTAGAGCTTCTTGGAGAGGTCGGTCAGAGGCGCGGTCACCGCGTCGGCGTAGGCGTTCTCGGCCTCCAGATAGGCGAGCGTGTCCGGGCTCTTCTTCTCGCGCAGCCAGCCGTAGTCGTCGACGCGCTCGTCGCCGTGGATCGTGGCGCTCTTCGGTACCTTCTTGGCGACGGGCGGCTTCGGGACTTCGGTGGCGGCGGCGGCGGAAACGGCGAGCACAGTCATGGCGAGCAGAGGCAGCAGCTGTTTCTTCACGAAGGCTCGCAAATGGCCGGCGCGGGCGGCGAATTCCCTTCAGTTCGCGTAGTACCCGGCGCGGTGGTGGACCTGGGCGCCGCGGGCGCCGCTGCGGAGGCGCACCTTCACCCGGTGGAACTTGCCGTCCGTCGGCCCCTGGAGATGAAAGCCGAGGACGTACGTCACCTCGCTGCGCTTGACGATCGTCTCCAGGCCGCGGTCGAAGTCGTTGGTGCGGAAGACGGCCACGCCGCCGGTGTCGGAGGCCAGGCGGGTGAGCGACTCGGTCGTGCCGCCGACGCCGTCCGGGGTCAGGCCCTTCACGTCGACCGTGTGCAGGACCACGTCCGCACGGCGGTAGTGCTCGAAGAGCATCTCCAGGTCGCGCTGGAGCTGGGCGTCGACGCGCGGCGGGCCGGCGCCATCCTGGAACGCGCTGGTCTTGCCAGGCGCGATCTGGCGGATGTTGGAGTCGAACGAGCGCCGCGGCACCTCGCCCTGCATCAGATCGGCGTCGAAACCGGAGGAGAAGAAGACCACCTGCGGGCGGTGGAAACGGCGGGCGAGATCGTCGGCCAGGCGGGCCAGGTCGGCGATCTGCAGGCGGACGAAGTAGCGGCGCGAGTCGCGGCGCAGCTCCTGGGTGATCTCGCCGCCGAGGATGGCCTCGCGGGCCTCGCCGTCGAGCGTGGCGGCGACGTTCGGATCGAGCGTGTCATCGGCCACGCTGGCGGCGAGCGCCTCCACGCCGAGGCCGTCGTGGCGATGCTGCGGCTTCAGCTCGCGGATGCCGGCGAGGAGCGCCGCGCGGTCGCGGGTGAGCGGCGTGAGCCAGGTGATGCCGGTGTTGTTGCGGTAGACGGCCACGGCGACTTCGTCCTCGACGCTGGCGATGAACGATTCCGCGAGCTTCTGCGCCCGGGCCACGTGCTGCACCGAGGTGAGGCCACCGTCGAGGATGAGAAAGAATCTCCGTTTGGAGTGCGGCGGCGGCGGTGCCGCCGCTTTCAAAGCGGCAGCATCGCTGCCGCACTCCAGACAGACATCGACGACGTCAAAGTAGGCGATCTCCCGGCGCTTCCCCTCGTCGACGATCTCGAAGTCCTCGCGGGTGAGGCCGCGGATCGGATTCCCGTCGCGCCCGGTCACCTGCACCGGGATCTCGACGACCGTGACCTTGGTCGTCTCGGTGTACTGCGCGGCGAGGAGGAGGGTGAGCGCCAGTGCGCGCATGCGCTCAAGGATAGATCAGGTGCAAATCCCCGAACTCGTGCCACAGGTACTTTTCTGCTAACGCCGCGGCATACGCCTTCTCGACATGCGCCCGCCCGGCGATGGCCTCGAGCATCGCCAGATGCGTGGCCCGCGGCTCGTGCAGCCCGGTGAGCAGCCCGTCGACGACGCGCACGCCGCGCTCGGGCGTGATCACGAGGTCCGTCCAGCCGCGCGAGGCGATCACCCGGCCGGCGCGGTCGACCGACGACTCCAGCGCGCGCACGACCGTCGTCCCGACGGCGATCACCCGCCCGCCCCGTTCCTTCGCCCGCCGCACTTCGTCCGCCGTGCGCATCGGCACCTCGTAGTACTCCTCGTACGGCCGCTCGTGCCGCTCCAGGCTGGCCACGCCCGCGTGCAGGACCAGCTTCGCCAACCGCACGCCGCTGCGCCGCAGGCACACCAGCATCCCCCGGGTGAACGCGCGGCCCGCCGAGGGCATCTCCGCGGAGCCGGGCTCGCTGGCGAAGACGGTCTGGTAGGCATCGATCGGGTACTGCCGATCGATGTACGAGTAGGTGATCGGCCGGCCGTAGCGCCCGAGGTACGCGCGGAGATCGGTCACGCCTTCCAGCTTCGCGATCCAGAGGCGGGTCGAGTCGCGATAGGGCGTGAGCAGCGTGATCTTGACGTCGCCCGGCAGCGCGTAGACAGGCAGGATTGCCTGTCCTCCACGCGGCTCGACCACCACCAGGCCGCCGGGAAGCTGCGTCGAGAAATGCAGCGTGCCGACCGCCGCCGGCAGCGTCCCGGTCGTGTTCAGGACCAGAAGGTCGCCCGGCGCGAGGAACCGCGGCAGCTCGCGAAAGTGCGCGTGGCTCACCGCATCGTCGGAGAGTCGCGTGACCAGCAGGCGCACGTCGTCGCGGCCCGTGCCGCGCAGCTCCGCCGGCTCGCGCGCCTCCAGCTCCTTCGGCAACTCGAAGTCCACCGCGGTCATGCCGCCTCCCATTGGGCGACGATGTGCGGCGCGACCTCGTCCGGATGCGGCAGGTGCGAGAGGTCCACGCCGGGCTCGGCGAGCTGGTGCATCTCCGTGTTCATGTCTCCCGGATCGATCACCAGCACCCGCACGCCCGTGCCTTCCAGCTCCGCCGCCAGCACGCGCGACGCGTGCGCCAGCGCGGCCTTGCTCGCGCCGTAGCCGCCCCAGCCGGGATAGGCGTTCACGCCCGCGTCCGAGCTGATGTTGACGATCACCCCCGACCCGCGCCGCTTCATCCCCGGCAGGACCAGCTGGGCGAGATGGATCGGCGCGACGACGTTGACCTTGAACACGCGCAGCAGCGCGTCCCACGGATAGTGCTCCAGCCGCGGCATCGGCGACGGCCCGAGCTCCGAGGCGTTGTTGACCAGGACATCGACGTTCCCGGCCCTCCAGACCAGCTCCTCGGCGATCTCCGAGACATCGCCGGGCACGGCCGTGACTTTGGTGTAGCGACACAGCTCACGCGCCGTCTCCGTGAGCCGATACTTCCTGCGGGCGTTGAGAACGAGCTCGTATCCGCGCTTGGCGAGCAGCTTGGCGATCGACCGCCCGAGCCCCTGCGAAGCGCCGGTAATCAGTGCTTTCTTCATGGTCTGAAGATGCGCCCGGAAGGCGATGGCGGACCACGTACGAAAGGACAGGTGGAGCGCCGCAAGCTGCTTGGGGGCCGCAGCATTAGAATGAGACGTCATGGACACGAAGGAACGACTCCTGAGAGATGCGGGCTTTTCTTACAACTTTGACCGGCTTGCTTACGTCAACCGTAAGATGCGGAAAGTGTTCGCCGTCGAGACCGTCGAGGACCATCCCGAGGATTGGCTTATCAGGAAAATTGCCGAGGCAAACACGTCCGGTGACTGGAAGTTCTATGACGAGCCCTCCGCCGCCGTGCGGCAAGCGTTTGTTGCCGAACTAGAAGATGCCCACCATACGCACCGCTGAGGATTACCTCCGGTCGGAGTACGTGCGCCTAGTTCCGGCGATGCAACGCACGTCAGTCACGGTCGAGACAGAAGTGCGGCATCTACTTCTCGGCCTAACGCTCGATCTCGATCGTTACGAGCGTCTTTCAGTCAAGACACGAATCAAAGACTGCGAAAGTGCGATCGACGCGCTGCGCCGGCGTCAGCAGTACGGTTTGTTTGATCAAGAGCGAGCGGACCAATATACGCTGACAGCGCTTCCGGACTTGTCGGTATTCGTGTGCTTGCATTTCCACAGCGACGGCTGGAAGAGGCTCATGGTGCGCTGGCACCGCGCCTAGAGGCTTGGCTGGCCGACCATGTGCCAACCGCGAATGCCGACGCCGACGTGATCGCGTGGAAGTACTCCGGCCGTTGGAATGCTAGCGATCCGGTCCGCGCAGAAATACAGATCGTCTCGTTGCTGGTCGGCATGTTCTGGGAAGTAGAGCATTCGGCCGTTTACAAGCCGAGCCCAAATCTTCGGGGTATCGCGCAATCGATTGAGATGAAGCGGAAGGTCATTGCTGTCGAAACCGCACTTCGCGAATTCGAAGTCGAGTTTGGCCGGCTATTGGACGAGGCATCGCAAGCATTTTGAACGAACCGCGGCGGACCTACACCAGCCCCCGCTGATGCCCGATGGTCACCGCCTGAGCCCGATTCTCCGCGCCGAGCTTGTTGAAGATGGCGGTGACGTGGAACTTCACCGTCCGCTCGGTCACCTTCAGCGCGGCGCCGATCTCCTTGTTCGAAAGCCCGTCGGCGATCAGCTTGAGCACCTCGCGCTCGCGCTTCGACAGCCGCGGCGCACGCGACAGCGCGGCGACGCGCGTCGCCACGCGCGAGTCGAGATAGCGCTCCCCGCGCGCCACGGCGTGGATGGCACGCTCGATCTCCTCGATCGACGCCCCCTTGAGCAGATACCCGCGGGCGCCGGCGCGGAGCACGGCGTCGATCTGCTCGTCGTTCGCGTACGCGGTCAGGACGAGCACAGGCGCGCCGATCTTCGCCACTGCGTCGACACCGCTCATGCCCGGCAGCTCGAGATCGAGCAGGACGACATCCGCCTGCACGCGCGAGGCGAGCAGCTCCTCCGCCGTCCCGAACGCCGCGGCGATGGTGAAGCGCCGCGAGAGGGCGGCCACGAGCCCTTCGCGCACGACCGGGTGATCGTCGACGATGACCACGTTCACCGCGGGATCCTCGCCTCCACGCGCGTCCCCTTCCTGGCCACGATTTTCAGCGTCCCGCCGGCGAGGCGCGCGCGCTCGCGCATGCCGCGGACGCCGTGGCGGTCGTCGGGAACGCGCCGCGGATCGAAGCCGACGCCGTCGTCCTCGACCACCAGCGTCGCCGCCGTGCGCGTGCACTTCAGCTCCAGGCGCACGCGCCGCGCCTTCGCGTGCTGGCGCACGTTCGCCAGGGCCTGCTCGGCGATGCG
>JBIOTX010000413.1:0-4054 GCA_044866315.1 Thermoanaerobaculia bacterium
AACTTTGAATTCGACCACAGCCCCCCTCCCAGGGCCCGCGCACGATACGTGTGTTCGCAACGGAGCGCGGCACGATCCTCCGCTCTGGACGCGCTGGAAAGCACGCTGATGTTGCGTCGATGTTCTACTGCACGTGCCTGGCACATCAACACGCGCAACAAAGCCCTGCGCGGGAAAGGTAAATCGAACGATCAACGGCGCCTAGATTCGCCAAAAGCGGGCGACCGTGCAGTGCAGGGCGTTATTCGACACGGGGGCGGGAGACCGGCGATGGATAACGCGGGCGTCCGTCCCGCTGCGCCGAGCCGAATCGCAGCCCGTTTTATTCGACAAATACTTGTTTCAGAAAGCCGGGATGTCCCAGGTGCTCTGGAACGGCGCCAGCCGGCTTCGCACGCCCAGCGGCCGAGGCGCCGGCCCGCCCGCAGCCGGTAGGCTATGGCCCGGAGACAGGGACAGGCGGAGCGGAAGCACCAGCCTCCGACCGCTCCAACAACTCGAGACAGTGCCGCAGACTGAGCCCCGGCACCGGCTCGTCCACTACCCATGGCAGCTTACTGCCGGATTGCTCGAGCAGCCGCGCGGTGTCGCGGTCGACGCCCGCCAGCCACAGGACGCCGCCGTCATGGTCCATCTCCTCGGCCAGGCGCTCGAGGGCGCGGACGGCGGCGAAGCGGATCTCGTGGGCGTGAGAGAGGTCGATGACCACCGTGCGCGCGGACTCCGGCACGAGGCTCTCGGCTTCCTCGAGGAACGGGGCCACGGCGGCGTAGTGCAGGTTGCCGCTGACTTCGAGGACGACCAGGCTCGGATGGTCGTGGGGGAGCACGGGCACGAGCCGGTCGCCCTCGCGGCGCAGGAGGCGCAGGCGCGGCGCGGAGGTGTTGGCGATGTGGATGGCCAGCGCGGTGCCGGTGCCGAGGAGGATGGCCAGCTCGAGGGGGAGGACCAGCGTGGCGGCCAGGGTCTCGACGAGGAGCAGGCGGGTCTCGTGGGAGGCCTTCCAGAGGCGGCGCATGCCCTGCCAGTCGATCATGCGCGCGGCGACGACGAGGAGCACGCCGGCCAAGCTGGCCTGGGGGATCCAGCCGGCGAGGCTGCCGCCGGCCAGGAGGATCACGCCGCTGGCGACGGCGGCGAGGGCCGGCGCGAGGCGCGTGCGCGCGCCGGTGAGCTTGAGCAGCGCCGAGCGGCCGAGGCTCGCCGAGGCGGGGAAGCCGGCGGTCACGGCGCCGGCCACGTTGGCCCAGCCCTGGGCCAGGATCTCGCGGCGCAGGTCGGGGCGCTCGCCGCCCGCGCGCGCGGTGACCGCCAGCTCGAGCGTGCCCAGAAGCACGATCGCGGTGGCGGGGATCAGCAGCGACTGGAGGAGCGGGAGATCGGGATCGGGCATGGCCAGCGGCGGCCAGCCGCTGGTGATCGCATGGCGGTCCTTCACCAGCGGCAGCCCCGTGGACTGGTCGAGCCGGAGCAGCCAGGCCGCGGCCGTGCCGGCGATGATGGCGAAGAGGGCGAAGGGGACGCGGGGGAAGCGCCGCCGTCCCAATCCCACGACGGCCACGGTGGCCACGGCGACGGCGATGGCCAGCGGCCGCACCTCGTCCATGTGGGGAACGATGCCGGTGAGCTGGGAGAGGAACCCCGTCGCGCGCGCCGGCGGCAGGCCGAGGGCCTCGTCGAGCTGCATGACCCCGATCAGGATGGCCACGCCGGAGGTGAATCCGATGAGCACGGAGTCGGGAATGAGGCGGATCAGGTGCGCGCCGCCGGCCAGCGCGCCGAGGATGCGGATGCCGCCGGCGAGCAGGGTCAACGTGGCCAGGACCTGCAGCTTGTCCGGGCGCAAGAGGCCGTTGGCGCCGAGGAAGGGGATCAGCGCGCCGAGGACGAGGATGCCGGTGGTGTTGGTCGGGCCGGTGACGACCTGCGTGCTGCGGCCGAGGAGCGCCGCGATCAGGCCGGCCACCGCGGCCGTGGAGAGGCCGTACGCGGGAGGCAGGCCCGCCATCAGCGCGTAGGCGAGGCATTGCGGCAGTCCGACCAGGGCGACGGTGAAGCCGGCCATGACGTCGTGCCGCATCGCCGCTCGGTTCATTCGGGCAGCCGGTAGACCTCGCGCGCGGGCTTGAGCGGGCGGAGCATCCAGTACGGCCTGCGCGTGCCGTCGGGGGAGTGCGTCGACGCGGGACGGGTCTTCTCCATCCACTCGTGAAAGGCCGCGCGCGACTTGGCCGCGTCGACGTGGATGTCGCCGTAGCGATCCGTGGTCTCCGCTTTCCGCACGCGCACGGCCTGATGCCAGCAGTGCATCCCCGAGATCGGGTCGGGCTGCACGGGGAAGGTGAGGTTCTGATGCACGCCGGCGTCGGTCCACCAGATCCGCCCCGTGTCCGCATCGCGCGACGCGTACGGCTCCACGCCGCGCTCGCGCTCCAGCTTCCAGCGGCTCCCGTCGCGACCGAGCTTCACCGTGGCCATCATCTGCCGCTGCCCATTCTCGTCCGTCTTCCATCGGCCCATGTGATGGCTGCAGGCCACGACGCCCGGGCGAATGCCTTCAGTGACCCAGGCCTTGACCACGAAGTGGCCGATGCGCGTCTCCACGCGAACGAGCTCGCCGTTTCGCACGCCGATCCGCTTCGCGTCGGTGGGGTGAATCCAGAGCGGATTGGTGTGGGCGATCTCGTCGAGCCACTTCGCGTTCGCGCTGCGCGTGTGGATCTGCACGGGGAGGCGGAACGTCGGGATGAGCGGCATCTCGCCCGGCTGGAGGTTCTCCGGATGCACGTGGCTGCGCGTGTATCCGGGCGTGGCCATCTCCGGCCAGCCCCACGCGGCGAGCGTGGTCGAGTAGAACTCCAGGCGCCCGCTCGGGGTGGGGAAGCCGCGCCGGACCACGCCGTCGATCTCCACGCCCACGCGCCGCCGTCCCTCGGCGTCGCCGTCCGGCGACGGCACGGGGAGGATGTTCGGCGAATCGGGCTTCGGCGAGCGCGCGTAGACGCGGCCGAGCGCGTCCACCTGCGTGTCGGTGAGCTCGCCCTCCGGTACCGGCTCTTCGTGGACCGGGCCGACGCCCTGCTTGATCTCGAAGCTGCCGCTCCGGCGCATCCACTCCAGCGGCGTGCGTCCCTCGGCCGCCGCCTTCTCCGGCAGCCCGGGCACGGAGTGCTCGAAGATCCAGGCGTAGTACTCGTCGACGGAGAGCTTCGTCCCCGGCTCCTTCTTCGACTCGAAGAACTTGCGGATGCCCAAGCTCCCGTCCGGATCAATGCGCCACGACAGCTCGATCCAGAATTCATTCTCCTCCCACACCTCGCCCGGGTTCACCTGGCGCGTGTCGGTGATCTTCTCGCCGAGGCGCTCCTTCGCGGCGCGGAGAACGGGCTGGCGGAAGCCGAGCCACTGGGCGTCATGCGTTTCGTACGAGTGCAGGTCGTGCCGCTCCGAGCCGACGCCCACCGGCAGCACGTAGTCGGCAAAGTACGCGGTCTCGCTCCAGGTCGGCGTGAGGGCGGCGTGCAGCCCGACCTTCGCCTCGTCAGTGAGCGCGTCGATCCAGGAGAAGCCATCGGGATTCGTCCAGACCGGGTTGTAGACCCGGCTGAAGTAGACCTCCAGCCGTCCACGCCCCTCGCCCAGGAGGTGGGGGAGGAGGAAGGAGAGCTCGTTGCAGGCCAGCGGGAACTCGTTCGGCCAGGTGAGGTCGTTCCACTTGGGTGGATGCGGCGGCGTGTAGATCGGGCGGGGAACGAACTTGTTCCACCCGTTCGGGAACGTGCCCCCCTCGGTGCCGATGGCGCCGGAGAGGGCGTTGAGGAGGAACAGCGCCCGGGCGACCTGCCAGCCGCCGAGGTTGCCGGCGGTAGCGCTGCGCCAGGTGTGGGTGCTGAGGCGTTTGCCCGCGGACGCCACAACATCGGCGATCCGCTCGATGGTGGCGGCGGAGACACCGGATTCCTTTTCGGCGAAGGCGAAGGTGTACGGGGCGTACAGGTCGCGGAGGGCGCGCTCGAATTCTTCGAACGTGGAGCGGTGGGCTCTCAGCCCAGGG
>JBIOTX010000414.1:0-2644 GCA_044866315.1 Thermoanaerobaculia bacterium
CGAGGATCTTCGCCGTGGCCATGGGGGCATCGGCAGGCCTGGGTTGGAAGAAGTCGTCGCCCATCTGCCGGTTCTCGAGGTCGAGACGCTCGAGGAGCGCGGTGTGCGACCACTTGTCGTTCATCTCCTTCAGCCGGCGCGCGAAGTCGGCGGGACGCGGCACGAGCAGCACATTGCGCACGGGGAAGAAGCGCGGCAGGAACTCGGTGTTCTCGAAGATGTTCCCGTCCGCACCCTGGTACAGCGGCGTCCAGCGCGGGTCGTTCAGCTGCCCCGGCGTGGTGAGGAGGTAGCGGACGTTGAGAAAGTTGAGCATCCCCGAGGTCACGTCCGGCCACGGCGCGAAGTAGTTCGCGGAGTCGTAGTTGACGATGTGGCGGAGCAGGCCGACGTAGCGGCCGTTCGTCATCGGATCGTGGGCGCGGACGTCCTCGTAGCCGTAGATCGCGGAGAGGTTCGGGAAGAGCATCGGGCCGTTGCCGACGATGCGGAATGGCTCGTTCGGCGGAAGCGTCGCCCGGATCTCATCGAGCTTCGTGAGCAGAGGCGTGCGCGCGTACATCTCGTCGTCGGGGATGTCCGGGTTCCAGTCGCGGGTGGCGCTCCAGAGCTCGGCGATCACGGCAACGAGGAGGAGCAGGAGGAACGCGGAACGAGGAACACGGAACACGGAACCGATGGCCAGGATGAGGACGATGATGCTGGGCCAGGCGGAGGTGAGGACGGACGCGCGGTGCTCGCCGGCGGCGAAGATCAGGTAGCCGAGAAGTACCGCGGCGGCGGCGATGCCGATGAGGAGCGAGCCGCGGTCGCGGGCGGCGAGGTCGACGGCGGCGGCGGCCTGGATCGCCAGGACGAAGGCGAAGAGCAGGCGCAGGCGCGCGTTCGCGGCCAGGCTGAAGACGAGGTGGAAGGCGTCGCTGATGCCGGGCCAGGCCAGGATGACGCCGAGGACGAGGACGGTGGCGAGGAGGAAGAAGGTCTCGCGCGAGCGCCAGGCGCGCGCGCGGACGACATGGGCGAGCAGGGCGAACCAGGCGGCGATGCCGAGGAGGCCGGCGAAGCCGGTGATGGACTCGGCGTGCGCGGGGCCCCAGCTTTTCTCGGTCGGGACCGCGCCGAAGGCGTGCGGCTGCACGAGCAGCTTCGCCGACTCCCAGTCCGCGTAGGGAACGTATGGCTCGTTCGGGTTCGCCTCCAGCTCCTGGAACCGCTTCGACTTCGTCACCGCCTCGGCGAACGGCGCGAGGAACGGCATCGCCAAGAGGCCGGCCACGGCCATCGCGCCGCCGAGGGTGATGAAGAAGCGCCAGCTGGCGCGGCGCTCCACGGCCACGATCCAGAGCACGTACAGGAGGGCCAGGAAGAACGTGTGCGAGACCGTCTCCGGATGCCCGCCGAAGAGCATCACCGCCCACACCGCCGCCGCGCAGACGAAGCGCGGATAGGTCCAGCGCTCGGCGAGGAGATCGATCAGGTAGAACACGGCCGGGACGAAGCAGGCCGTGCTGATCAGCGGGAAGTGGAGCCAGACGATGATGAACGTCGAGAAGCCGAACGCCACCGCGCCGATGGTGCTGGCCAGCTCGGAGAAACCGCGCCGGCGGCAGTAGAGGAAGGTGAAGGTCAGGGCGATGAGGATCTTCAGCGCCGCCTCGGCGGTCATGGCGTGGCCGAGGGAGAGCGGCAGGGCGACCAGCCGCAGCGGGGAGAGGGCGGAGGACTGGCCGCTGGCCAGAAGCGGATAGCCGCCCGCGGAGAGGTGGTTCCAGAGCGGAGCCTCGAGCGAGCGCCAGCTCTCGCGGACCTGATGGGCCCAGGGGACGATCTGCAGGACGATGTCGTTGGTCTGCGTGTTCACCGCGTGGTGGTCGGTGGTGACGTAGGTCCACGGCGGCAGGGTTTTGAGAAAGTCGACCGGCAGGTCGACATAGTCCTGGGTCATCGGCAGGTAGAGGAAGACGAAGACCAGGAGGTAGAAGAACAGGGCCACGCGCCTGGGGATCTCCACGCCGCCGCGCCGCGCCAGCGCGATCGCCGCGGCGTACACGAGTCCCACATGAGCCCAGGTCGGGTTGAACACGGGCGCGGATGATAACTGGAGTGGGGACGAGCACGGACAGTGCGGAGGCGCAGTTGCGGATGATTGCATGAGGTCCGCGCACGGGACCGGAATGCAGAAGGCAGAAGGAAGAAGGCAGAAGGAAGAACCCCGCCCCCCGAGGGGGATCGGTTGGCGGGCTTCTCTATTCTCAATTCTCCCTTCTGCATTCTGCCTTCTGCCTTCTGCCTTCTGCCTTCTCAGCAGCCTCTGCTGGCAAAGACGACAGCGACGACGGCCTTGCCACTCTCAGTACAATCCCCGCCTCATGCGCGTGACCTTCCTCGGCACGGGGACGTCGACCGGCGTGCCCGTGGTCGGCTGCCGCTGCCGCGTGTGCACCTCCGGCGACCCGCACAACCAGCGCCTGCGCCAGTCCGTGGCCATCGAGGCGGAGGGCCAGCACTTCCTCATCGACACGACGCCCGACCTGCGCCTGCAGCTGCTCCGGCACCCGATCCCGCGCCTGGACTTCATCCTCTTCACCCACTCCCACTCCGATCACCTGATGGGCCTCGACGACATCCGCCCGTTCAACTTCCG
>JBIOTX010000415.1:0-25156 GCA_044866315.1 Thermoanaerobaculia bacterium
GCTGAGAGCCCGCCGCTCCATCTACAATACGCGCCGCCATGGACCCGGCCCCGTTCCCGCTGCGCCCGCGCGACGTGTTCGACGAACTGCGCAAGACCGTCGTCGGGCAGGAGGAGGCCATCCGCGAGGTCTCCGTGGCCCTGGTCAAGCACCTGGTCGGCCACCCGGCCCCGAACATCCTCCTCATCGGCAACTCCGGCTCCGGCAAGACCACGCTCATGCGCGCGGTCGAGCACTTCCTGGCCGGCACGCGGGGGCTGCGCGACTACGCCAACGTCGTCCGGCTCAACGCGAACGTGCTGGCCGAGGAGCGGCAGGGGTATGGGAAGGCCGTCCTGGGGCGGCTGTACACGAACGCGAAGAAGATGCTCGGCGGCGCGGCCACGCCCGACGAGATCATCCGCTGCGTCGAGCGCGCCATCGTCTTCATCGACGAGGTGGACAAGATCCGGGCGGTGGTGAGCGGCGAGCCGAACGTGCGCGGGATCGTGGCCCAGGAGGCCCTGCTCACCCTCATGGAGAACGAGACCGTCGAGTTCGAGGCCGACGGCTGGACGTTCGTCATCGACTCCTCGCGGATCCTCTTCGTCGCCGGCGGCGCGTTCGAGGAGCTGTACGAGAGCGTCCTGCGCCGCGCCACCATCGGCCAGGACGTCGCGCCGATGAAGCCCGTGGTCGTCGTCTCCGCGTCCGGCGATGTCCGCGAGGAGCTGCCGTTCCACCTCGCCGACTACCTCAAGTACGAGGACCTGTTCCGCTACGGGATGACCCCGCAGTTCATCTCCCGCTTCGAGTCCATCGTCGTGCTCAACGACCTGGCCGAGGCGGACTTGGCGAAGATCTTCGTCGAGCCGGATGCATCGATCTTCCGGACCTCGCGCGAGTACTTTCGCCGCTACAACATCGACTTACAGATCACCCGCGGCGCCCTCATCGCCGTGGCCTGGGACGCCGCCCGCCAGAAGCGCCTCGGCGCCCGCGCCCTGCGCGAGACCTGGCGCCGCGTCATCCGCAACCTCGAGTTCGAGCCCACCACCACCGGCGTGCTCACGATCGACGAGGAGATGGTCAAGCGGGCCATCGCGGCGCGGGAGATGGGGACGCAGCTGAAACGGTAGACATGGGCGAGAAAACGTTCTTCCAGAAACTGAAGCGTGGGCTCTTCATGACCCACACCGAGATCATCGAGAAGGTCAAGGAGTCGATGACGCCCGACCTTCCGATCGACAAGTCCGCCATCGATGGACTCGAGGAAGGGCTCCTCGGCGCGGACGTCGGCGCCGAGCTGACCATGGCCCTCGTCGACCGGCTCGAGCAGCGCGTGCGCGACGAGAAGATCACCAGGATGGACCGCCTCACGGAAGTCATCCGCGAGGAGACCCGCGCGCTGATCCCGCAGCGGAAGGCGGCCACGATCGACCTCTCCCGCGCGAAGCCGTTCGTCATCCTCGTCGTCGGCGTCAACGGCACGGGCAAGACCACCACCATCGCCAAGCTCGCCCAGCGCTGGAAGGGCGAGGGCAAGAGCGTCCTCCTCGGCGCCGCCGACACCTTCCGCGCCGCGGCCATCGAGCAGCTGCAGATGTGGGCCGATCGCATCGGCGTGCCGCTGGTCAAGCACAAGGCCGGATCGGACCCGGCCGCGGTCGCGCACGACACCGTCTCCGCCGCGAAGTCGCGGAGCGCGGACGTGGTCATCATCGACACCGCCGGCCGCCTGCACACCAAGTCGCACCTCATGCAGGAGCTCTCGAAGATCTACCGGGTCATCGACAAGGAGCTCCCCGGCGCACCGCATGAGACCCTCCTGGTCATCGACGGCACCACCGGCCAGAACGGCGTCAGCCAGGCCGCGGCCTTCCTCGAGGCGGCCAAGGTGACGGGCATGGTCGTGACGAAGCTCGACGGCACGGCCAAGGGCGGGGTGATCCTCTCGATCATGCGCCAGTTCGACATCCCGGTGAAGTTCATCGGGGTGGGAGAGGGGGCGGACGATCTGATCCCGTTCGATCCGCAGGCGTACGTGGACACGCTGTTTGAGTAGTAGCCAGTAGCCAGTTGCCAGTAGCCAGTAGCCAGTAGCCAGTTGCCAGTTGCCAGCAAAACCTACTGGCTACTGGCTACTGTCTACTACCCCCCCGGCATCATCCGGAGCTGCAGCCCGAGGACGAGCGCGTTCGTGTTGTAGCCGGGATTCTTGTCCGGCTCGATCCAGCCGTTCGAGATGTGCCCGAAGCGCCAGCCGACGATGACGCCGTAGCGCGCCTTGGGGTGGATGGTCACGCCCACGCCGCCCTGGGAGAGGAAGTTCACGCGCGAGGTGCCGGCCGGAACGCGCTTCTCCGACCACATCGGCCCCGAGGAGAGCTCCACGTAGGGGCGGAACGTCGCCGTGTCGTCGCCGAAGTGATAGCGGGCGAAGAGCGACCCCGCGACCGCGCGCACGTTCCGGCTGCCGTCGCCGAGCTGCTCGTCGTAACCGCTCTTGGCCTGGCGAATGAGCATCGGCGAGAGGACCACCCCGAGCTCCGTGCGTCGCGAGATCGCCCTGCCGAATTCGAAGTTCACCGCCTGGATGTCCGCCTGCCCGATCCGCCCGGTCATGCTCTTGCCGCCGAAGGCGTAGAGATTGAGGCGGTTGGGCTGGAAGAGCGACTGCGCGTTCGCGCAAAGCGGCAGCGACGCCAGGAGGAGCACCAGGATTTTCATGGGCGGCGAGGAGTTTAGCGCGACTTCACGCGCACGTCACCGGCGGCCCGGAGCTCGTCCTCCGACAGCTCCAGATCCGGCCGCCGCGGCCCGTCGCCCATCTCTCCGTCGTACACCGCCCGCGCCTTCTCCCGGTCCAGGTGCGAGTAAACGGTGCCCTCGGGATAAACGATCATGTTCGGCCCGTAGTCGCAGAGATCGAGGCAGGAGACCTGGCAGACCCGGGCCGTGTACTTGCGGCCGATGCTCTTGTTGTGGCTCTTCAGCTCCTTCTGGATGAGCTCTCCGCGCTCGATGCCGCGGTTGGGGTTGTTGCAACGCTCGCCCGCGCAGACGACGAAGTGCTTGAGCGGATATCTCACGGGGCGACGAACTTCTTTCCGGCGTCGAGCACGTGCTTCAGGTCCTTCGGCGAGCACGCCTCCGCGTACACGCGGGCCACGGGCTCGGTGCCCGACAGGCGGAACAGCAGCCAGGTCTGCTCGTTGAAGATCAGCTTCACGCCGTCGGTGGTGTTCACGTCGCGCACGGAGAGGCCGTTCAGGCTCTGCGGCGGGTTGGCGAGCTTCGAGGCCAGGGTCTCCTTCAGCTGCGGGGTGAGCTTGAGGTCGACGCGCTTGGAGTAGAAGTGGCCGAACTCCTCGTGCATCTCTTCGATCAGCTCGCCGATCTTCTTGCCGCGCCGAGCGACCATTTCTGCGACGAGGAGGCAGGCCAGCACGCCGTCCTTCTCCGGGAGGTGCCGGTACATCGACATGCCCGCGGACTCCTCGCCGCCGAGGGCGATCTTGTCGGCCAGGATCAACTCGCCGATGTACTTGAAGCCGACCGGGGTCTCGTACAGCGGGACTTCGAGCTTGTGGGCGATGGCGTCGATGAGGTGCGTCGTGGCCACGGAGCGCGCCAGGCCGCCGGGGATCTTCCGCTCGCGCTTGAGGTAGACCGACAGCAGGGCCAGGATCGTGTTCGGGGAGACGAAGCGGTTGCGGTCGTCGATGATGCCGAAGCGGTCCGCGTCGCCGTCCGTGGCCAGGCCGAGGTCATAGCCCTCGTCGGTGACGACCTTCCGCAGCTCGCTGAGGTTCTTCTCGTTGCACTCCGGGGAGAAGCCGCCGAAGTAGGGGTCGCGGTAGTTGTGGATGATCTTCACCCCGACGCCGGCCTCGAGCAGGAAGTAGTCGAGGTAGTCGCGGGAGGTGCCGTACAGCGAGTCGATGGCGATGCGCAGGCCGGACTTGCGGATGACGTCGATATCGACCTTCTGGCGCAGCTCGTTGAGATACCGGTCCTTCGGATCGATCTCCTCGATCAGCTCCGTCTTCTCGTAGACGTCCAGGCGCTCGTTCTTCTGCTGGACCTCGTGGATCTCGCGCTCGATCTGCTTGGTGATCTCCGGGAGCGCCGGCGCGCCGTTCGAGGTCGAGAACTTCAGCCCGTTGTACTCGGGCGGGTTGTGCGAGGCCGTGAAGTTGATCGCGCCCATGGCCTTGCGGCGGACGGTCTCGAACGCCACGCACGGCGTCGGCACGTCGCGCGTGCACAGAAAGGCCTTGATCCCGTTGAAGGCCAGGATCTTGGCCGCCTCGGAGGCGAATTTCTCGGAGAGGAAACGGGTGTCGTAGGCGACGATCACGCCCGACCCCGGCTGCCCGCTTTTCTTGAGATAGTTTGCGATGCCCTGGCTGGCGATCCGGACGTTCTCGAAGGTGAAGTCCTCGCCGATGATGCCGCGCCAGCCGGACGTCCCGAATTTGATCATGTCAAAGCTCTCTCCCTCGGGTGCGAGGGGGTCCCGAACGTTAGCACAACGCGCGCCGTGGGGGTGTTTGGTGTCATCCCGAGCGGGAGCGAGGGACCTGGGCGGGTGGGAGGCACGAGAAGCGCGCCTCCCGCCCACCCAGGTCCCTCGACTACGCTCGGGATGACACCTGGGCCAGCTCCACCTTCTCCCCCGCCAGCGCTCGCGCGATGTCGAAGTTCACCGCCTGCTGCACATCCGCATAGGGCGCTCCGGCAGCCACGTAGTACGTCAGCTCGAGCTCGTGCGCCGCGCCGAGGGAGACCAGATGCGCGCGCTCGAAGCGCGCCTGCGGCTGCTTCTCCACCGCGGCGCGCAGGAGCATGGGGATGCGCTCCAGCGTCTCCACGGGAGTCTTCCCCGAGACGCCGAGGCGCACGTCCACCCGCCGGTCGGTCACGCGCCGGTAGTTGCGGATGCGGCTCTTCAAGAGGTCGCCGTTGGAGAAGATGATCTCCTCGCCCGTCGCCGAGCGCAGGCGCGTGGTCTTGAGGCCGATCTGCTCGACCGTTCCCGTGTACTCGTCGACGCGGATGGTGTCGCCGAGGACGAACGGCTTGTCGATCACGATCGAGAGCGAGGCGAAGAGGTCGCCGAGGATGTTCTGCATGGCCAGGGCGACGGCGATGCCGCCGATGCCGAGGCCGGCGATGAGCGTGGTCACGTTGAAGCCGAGGTACTCGATCGCCACCAGCGAGGCGACGATCCACACCGCGGCCACCGCCGCGACCCGGAAGACGTTGACCGTCATCACCGAGGCCGGATCGGACTCCAGACGCGTACGGCGATAGCGGCGCAGCCACCAGTCGATGAGACCGGCGATCCAGAGCGCGGTCTGGGTGATGAGAGCGATCGCGGCGACGATCCGCACCAGCCGCCCCAGGTCGCGCGGCAGCGTCAGCGCGCGTGCGCCGAGGAAGATCGCCGGGAAGAAGAGCAGCCAGAGCTTGGTGCGGTGGGCGACGTCGAGGAAGAAGTCGTCGACGTCCGTGGCCGTCGCATGCGCCCGCTTCAGCTTCAGCGCCGCGATCCAGCGCACCAGCGCGACCAGCACCAGCACCGACCCGGAGATGATCGCGGCGGTGAGCAGCTCGCCCGGAGAGTTGCCGGAAAGGAGGTCGCGGAGGCGCACGAAAGCGGAATCTATCAAAGTGCGTCAACTTGCTGAGCTGGCCTGTTTTCCGCAATCATCCGCCCCAGGATGTCCCGGCCGGTCGTGCTCATCGCCGACGACGACGAGGAAGTCGCGCTGTTGCTGCGGACCTATCTGCGTCCGCTCGACTGCGAGATCCTCATCGCCCGCGACGGCGAGGAGGCCCTGGCCGTCGCCCAGAGCCGCCTCCCGGACGCCGTGCTCCTCGACGTGATGATGCCCAAGCGCAGCGGCTGGGAAGTCTGCCAGGCCCTGCGCGCCGTGCAGCGCACCTCCCAGATCGGGGTCATCCTGGTCACCGGCCGCGGCGACGTGAAGGACCGCCTGACCGGCCTGCAGGTCGGCGCCGACGACTATCTGGTCAAGCCCTTCGACCGCGCGGAGGTGCTCAAGCGCGTGAAGGCCGTGCTCGATCGGGCCCAGGGGGAGAAAACCGAGGTCGTGCAGGCCGGCCGCTCGGCCGTCGAGGCGCTCCTGCTCGATCGCGCCACTGCCTTGCCGAGCCTGCCGCTGGTCCTCGACCGGGTCAAGGAGATCCTCATCGAGCACGGCGAGATCGGGATCATCTTCGTCGACATCGAGCAGTTCGAGTCCATCGAGGCCGAGTACGGCTGGGCGTTCTTCGACGAGCTGCTGTGCAACGTCGGCCAGATCATCTCCGCCGAGGCCCGGGAGCGGTTCACCAATGCCCTCGTCACCTGCCATCGCACCGGCGGCTCGAGCTTCTACGTCTTCTACGAGTCGCGCGGCCAGGACCTCTCCGCCGAGAACGCCTCCGAGCGCATGGCCAACGAGCTGCGCCAGAAACTGATCGACACCACCCGCAAGCGCTTCCCCCATCTGCAGGCCGGCCAGATCGGCTTCTTCGTCGGCTTCGCGCGCATCGACTACCGCCCGCAGATCCGCCTGGAGCGGCAGGTCTACCAGGGCATGCAGACCGCGGCCGACGCCGTGCGCGACGCCGAGCAGCAGCGCAAGAAGCAGCTCACCCGCGAGTTGCGCGACATCATCCGCAGGAAACGAGTGACCACGCTCTTCCAGCCCATCGTGCGCGCCAAAGACGGCGCGGTGTTCGGCTACGAGATCCTCACCCGCGGTCCGTCCAGCTCCTCGTTCCGCAACTCGGACATGCTCTTCTCCTTTGCCCGCGAGTCGAAGCTGGCCTGGGCCCTGGAGGCCATCGCCCTCGAGGGCGCGCTGCGGCGCCTGCGCCAGGTCGACCTGCTCGACCGCAAGTTCCTGCTCAACCTCGAGGCGGAGATGTTCGGCGAGTCGGAGTTCCGCATCCACGAGATGGTCTCCTTCTTCGCCGAGCACCGCGGGCACTTCGTCTTCGAGCTCACCGAGCGCGCGGCGATCGAGGACTACGCGCAGTTCCGGGAGCTGCTGAACGAGTTCCGGGAGAAGGGGATCGAGGTGGCCATCGACGACGCCGGCTCGGGCTACGCGTCCCTCGAGGCCATCGCCGCGCTCGCGCCGGACTATCTGAAGATCACCAAGGGCCTCGTCTCCACCCTCGCCGACGAGCCGATCAAGCAGGACCTGGTGAAGATGCTCGTCGACCTGGCCGGCAAGGTCGGCGCGAAGACCATCGCCGAGGGCATCGAGACCCCGGAAGAGTACGAGACCTGCCGCGAGCTCGGCATCGACCTGATCCAGGGCTACTACATCGCCCACCCGCAGGAAGAGCTGCGCTCGGCGGACGCGGAGGCGGCGCAGACGCTGGCAGCGCGAGCCGCGCTCTGATGCAGGACGTCCGCATCGTCTTCCTCGGCACGTCCTCGGGGGTGCCGTCGCCGGACCGCAACGTCTCCTCGCTCGCCATCGTGCTCGACGGCACGGTGCTTCTTTTCGACTGCGGCGAGGGCACGCAACATCAGCTGCTCCGAGCGCCGGTGCGCAGCGGCGCGATCGACGTCGTCTTCATCACCCATCTGCACGGCGACCACGTGTACGGATTGCCGGGGCTGCTCGCGACGCTGTCGATGAGCGGCCGTACCGCGCCGCTCACGGTCGTCGGCCCCGAGGGCGTGGGTGCGTATCTCGACGCCGTGCTGACGACGTCGTATCACCATCCGCACTTCCCGATCGTGGTCCAGTCGCCGCCGTATCGCGGCGAGGGATTCACAGTCACGCACGCGCCGCTCGAGCACAGCATCCCCGCCTTCGGCTACTGCGTCGTCGAGGATGATCGCCCCGGCCGATTCGATCCCGAGCGCGCGCGGGCCCTGAGCATCCCGGAGGGGCCGGAGTGGCGCGCGCTGCAGCAGGCGAACGATCCGCGCGTCTGCGGTCCGGCGCGGCCGGGAAGGCGCGTCGCCTACTGCACCGACACCCGTCCGTGTGCCAGCGCGGCGGAGCTCGCGCGCGGCTCGGACGTGCTCATCCACGAGTCGACGTACGCGGAGGAGCTGCGGGCGGAGGCGGACGCGCGGCTGCACTCGACGGCCATGGGGGCTGCGAGCGTGGCCGCGGACGCCGGCGCGGCGCTGCTCATCCTCACCCACTTTTCGACGCGCTACCGCGACGTCGCGCCGCTGGTGGAGGAGGCCCGGACCGTCTTCCCGAACGTCGAGGCGGCGAGCGACTTCGCCGTCTTCGAAGTCGCCGCGCCATGAAGCCCGTCGTGCACGCCGCGATGGTCGTCTTCATCGCATCGTTCTGCACGCTCGTCATCGAGCTCGTCGCCGGACGCGTGCTCGCGCCGTACGTCGGAGTGTCCCTGTACACCTGGACGAGCATCATCGGCGTGGTCCTGGCGGGCATCAGCGCCGGCGCGTGGGCGGGAGGGTGGCTGGCCGACCGGCGCCCCGTGCCGTCGACCCTCGGCTGGCTGCTGTTCGCCTCCGGCGTTGCGGCCATGCTCATCGTGCCCTCGACGACGCTGCTCGCGGACGACGCGGGCATCCTCACCCAGTTCGGCATCGCCACGACCCTCCTCGCGCGCGTGGTCCTCCTCTCCTTCCTGTTGTTCTTCGTCCCGTCCTTTCTCCTCGGGATGATCTCGCCCGTGGCAGTGAAGCTCGCCGTCCGCGACCTCGACACCACCGGCAGCGTGGTCGGGAGGATCTACGCCCTCTCCACCCTCGGCTCGATCCTCGGCACGTTCGTCACCGGCTTCTGGCTCGTGGCCCGCTTCGGCACCCGCGCGACCCTCCTCGGCGTCGGCGCGGTGCTCATCCTCAGCGCGCTGCTCCTCGGGCGCCGCCGCGGCTGGGCGATCGGAGCGGTCGTCCTCATCGCCGGCCTGCTGCTGCTCTGGCCGCGCGCGCAGCATCCTCCCGAGCAGGATCCACTGCTCGCGCCCGGTGAGACCAGGATCATTCACCGCGAGGAGAGCCAGTACTACACCATCCAGGTCGAGCGCACCATCCGCGACGACAGCGGCGCGCCCATCCACGCCCTGCACCTCGATCACCTCGTCCACTCCTACGCCGACCTCGAGAACCCGCAGTACCTCGAGTACGGCTACCTGCAGACCTTCCGCGAAGTCATCGACGCCATCGCCGCGCGCCAGCCGCAGCTGCGCCTCCTCTTCATCGGCGGCGGCGGATACACCTTGCCGCGCCTCGTCGACCAGCAGCATCCCGCCGCCGAGATCGACGTCGTCGAGATCGACCCGGCCGTCACCCGCGTCGCCCAGCGCTACTTCGCCCTCCCGCGCGACGCCGCCATCCAGACGTTCAACGAGGACGCGCGCTGGTTCGTCATGCGCCGAGAGGTCGAACCGTACGACGCCATCTTCATCGACGCCTTCAACGACCTGTCCGTCCCGTACCACCTCACTACCCGCGAGTTCACCGAAAGCCTCCGCCGCCACCTCGCCCCCGACGGCGCCTTGGTCGTCAACCTCATCGACGACTTCCAGGAAGGCCGCTTCCTCGCCTCGTACGTCCGGACGCTCGAGTCTGTCTTCGGGGAGGGAAGGGTAGCGGTGGCCATGGACCTCGCCGAGGACATGCAGAGCGAGCGGTCGACGTTCGTGGTCCTCGCCTCCGCCGAGCCCGTCGCGGCGGCCTCCGTCACCGGCGCCTACGTCCTCCCGTCAGCCGAACTGCGCCGTTACCTGGCCGCTCGGAGGGCCATCGTCCTGACCGACGACCACGCCCCCGTCGACAACATGCTCGCCCCCCTCTTCCGAGCCCGCTTCGTTGACGAGCAGGAAGAGTGACGCTAACATCCGCCGCCCGCCCGGAATGTTGCATCCCGGGAGGCCGTTAGGAGCGGTACCTACCCGTACCCGTGGGGCTGTAGCTCAGTTTGGGAGAGCGCCTGAATCGCACTCAGGAGGTCGTCGGTTCGATCCCGATCAGCTCCACCAATTCCCTCAAAAACTTAGCGCGCGGCAGCACCAAACGCGAGGACTAGCGTGGCGAGCAAGGCGAAGAGCGCGCGAGTCATGATGGGAGATTGTACGTCCCATTTTCGAACACGCGCGTCCCACGAGCGGACCTTCCGACGTGGTGAAGACGGCGCAAATGACTGAAAACACGCGTTCGACGATGTGGCACCTCGGTTGCCCATGTCGGAGAGCGGTTTCGAGGTGGGGTAGGAGAGCGCTGTGGGGATCATCCGGCAACTCGCTCGCGCTCCGCGGTTCAGCACGCGCGTGACGTTCACCTTCGCAGGGACGGCGCCGATTCTCGCGGTGGAGTTCGCAGAGGTGTGTCGATCAGGGGAGGGAAATCGTCGTGTTGGCTTTTGAAGCGAATGGCCGGGGCGCATTCGGCGGTCTGCGCTTCTCGATGCTCGACCTCAGGCTCGGCGGTCGCATGCTGGTCAAGCATCCTGCGCTCACCGTGATGGGAACGATTGCCGTAGCGTTCGCGATCGCCGTCGGCGCCGTAGGGTTCGAGATCGCGCGACAGGCGTTCTGGCCGACGATTCCGCTTCCGGACGGCAACGCGATCGTTGCATTGCGGAACTGGAATGTCGCCGACAATGAGTCGGTCCCCGCATCGCGCCGTGATTACGAGCTGTGGCGCGACGGTCTCAGCACGATCATCGATCTTAGCGCCGTCGAGGTGGAAGAACGCAGCATCGCCGTCGGCGGCGGCCCCGGTCAGCCGGAGACCGTCGCCAACGTGACCGCGTCGACCTTTGCGCTGACGCGCGTTCCGGCGTTGATGGGACGCACGCTCCTGGAAGCCGATGAACGGGGTGACGCAGAAGAGGTCGTGGTGGTGGGATACGACTTCTGGAAAAACAAGCTGGACGGCGCGGCAGACGCCGTCGGCCGCGTCATTCGCATCAGCGGCACGCCGGTCACGATCGTCGGCGTGATGCCGCGCGGCTACGGATTTCCAGAGCGGAACGGCGTCTGGCGACCGTTGCATCTCGAGCGGATTCCCGAGGCATCGCCGAGCCTGTCGTATGTCGTTGGGCGGCTGGCGCCCGGCCATCCACGCGAGGAAGCGACCGCCGAGGCGGCGGCGATCGGCGCCCGAGCAGCGACGATGTTTCCGGAGACGCACAAGAATGTGCGCCTGCAAGTCCGCTCTCTGCACGACGCTGTCAGTTTTTGGCCGGACGAGGCAGCGTTGGTGCTGGCGTCGATGAACGTGTTCCTCGTGCTGTTGGCCGCGCTGTTGTGCGGCAACGTCGCAATGTTGTTGTTCGCCCGCGCCGTCAGTCGAGAGCGGGAGCTCCTGGTTCGCACCGCACTCGGCGCCAGCCGTGGGAGCCTCATCATGCAACTCTTCGCCGAGGCGCTCCTGCTCTGCGCCGTCGGCGCGGTGGTTGGTCTCATGGTTGCGCGCTTCGTGCTCGCGGCGACCTGGGCGATGATCGAAGGGCAATCGGGTCCGTTGCCGTTTTGGATCGACACGTCGCTTTCGTCGACGACGATTCTGTATGCCGTTGGGCTGACGCTGTTCGCGGCGGCGATCGCCGGCGTCATTCCCGCGGTCAAAGTGACGTCAGGTGGTGCTGGTGGCAGGCTCCGAGCCGCGTCAAGCGGCGGTGGCGGGTTGCAGTTCGGCGGCGTGTGGACCGTCGTCATCGTCGCGCAGATTGCGCTCACGACGGTGCTTCCGGTGCCGCTGCTCGGCGTGGGAGCGGACGTCACGCGGGAGAAGACAGCAGGATTTCCGGCCGAAGAATTTCTCACGGCCACGCTCGCCATCGATCGCTTTGACGGCGTCGCGGCGAGTGGAGACACGGAGCCGGCGGTGCGTGCGGTGCGGCTCGAAGCACGCTACCGCGCGCTCGCCGACCGGCTCCGACAGGAGCCGGGCGTGCTGGACGTCACGTACGCCGATCAAATGCCGTTGATGCGTATTGGGTGGCGCGCGATCAAGATGGACCCGGGTCCGGCCGCGGAGCACAGTGAACGCTGTGTGGGTGGCTACTGCGTCGGGGTCGTGTCCGCCGATCCACGATTCTTCGACGTAGTCGGTGCGCCCGTAATCCGCGGCCGGGCGTTGACGACGGCCGACGCGGAACACCGGACGCGTGCCGTGCTCGTGAACGAGTTTTTCGTCGACCACGTATTGGGCGGCCGTAATCCAATTGGCCGCCGGCTTCGCTTCTCAGAAGATGGCGAACCCACCGCCGAGTCGTGGTATGACATCGTCGGTGTCGTGCCCTATCTCGGCAAAAACGACAATAGGAGCGATTGGGGCCGAGCCACCGTCTATCAGACTAAGCTGCCGCGTGAGACGCGGCCGCTTCGAGTCGCCATTCACGTTCGCGGCGATCCGCAGCGTTTTGTGGTGCGTCTCTACGAGCTTGCGCAGGCGATCGATCCCGCGCTACGCGTGATCGATCCGAAACCGCTGCCCCGTCTGGCGGAGTCCCAAGACGCGTTCTGGTTGGAGCTCCTGGTCGGCTTCACGTTTGTGACGCTGATGCTGTCGCTCGCCGGTGTCTATGCGGTGACGGCCTTCGCCGTCGCCAGACGGACGCAGGAGATCGGCGTGCGCGTCGCGCTCGGCGCGCAGCCGCTGCACGTCCTGACTACCGTCTTCAAGCGCCCACTCGTTCAGATTGCGCTGGGCATTGGCGTTGGTGCAATCCTGGCGCTCGGTCTCGCGAACAACGACCTGTCGGATGTGCATCTCGATGATTTCGGTCGATCGGCAGTCTTCGCGCTGTCGACGATCCTGTGCTGTGCACTCGCATGCTTCGTCCCGACGCGACGGGCGCTTCGCATTCAGCCGGCGGAGGCATTGCGGGACGAATAGCCGTGTGTCACTGAGGATTGACAGCAGGACGGCGATTCGACACTTCGGGACGGCGGATCTTCGAGCTCGAGCGAAACCGACCTTCGCATCGCCCTGCGGAACATCTTCAGGTCGCCCGGCTTTGCCGCGGCGGTGATTCTCACGCTGGCCGTGGCCATCGGCGCGAACACGGCGTTTTCAGCATTCTGTACGCGGTGGTGCTCGAGCCGACGTCTACGTCGTCGGCCGCCTGAACGACGGCGTTAGCCGCGAGGAGGCGCAGAACGAGATGCAGGTCATCGCCGCGCGTCTCGATCAGGACTATCCGGATGCGAACAAAGGGCCGAGGCATCCTTCTCAAGGACTTCGCCGAGCCGCGCGTCTAAATCGCACGTTTTCGCACAAGTGCAGACAAGTCGACACCGAGGTAAACTGCTCTCGAAAGGAGATATCCGCGTATGTCCCGAGACCGACGCGGAGATCGCACTCAGGAGGTCGTCGGTTCGATCCCGATCAGCTCCACCAACCCACGAAACCCTGCCAACGCTACCTTCGGTCGCGCTTTTTGTTTCACGCGCCTTTGAGCGCCTTTCTGAAATCCCGCACGGCCTGGGTGAGCGTGTCGCGGTCGAGCATGGAAGCGAGCAGTTCAACGTCGAGCTCCCGGAGGAGCCGGCTGCGCTGCGCTCGGGTGAACGTTCCCTCGGCGAGAACGTAGATCTCGATGACTCCTTTGCGCCAGTACCAGACTTCTTGGACCCCCAGCTTCCGGTAGATCTCCAGTTTGTCGATGCCGCCCTGGGTCCACTCGACTTCGATCGCGAGTTGTGGTCGATCCCGCCGCTCCGTTCCGAAGATGTAGCACTCGTCGGCTTCGGCGCCGCTCATGTCCCTTTTTTCCTTCAGAGTCCAGCTGCCGAAAGGCCTCACTTCGATGTCACGATCGATGCACCACGTCTCGAGGAGGTGTCCGATGTACGACTTGATCTGCTCATGATCCTTCGACGGACTCATGATCTCGACTTCCCCCTCCAGATAGCTGATGCGCGGGGCTGAGTGATCGCCACGAATCTCGAGCAGGCGCTCGTAGTCTTCCCACGTGACGTCGTGAAGGACGACGATGTGATCGGCGTTCGGTGCGTCGTCGTGCTCGCGAAGCGCGGCAGCCCTCGACATGATCAAAGTATAGCGCCGCCACTCACCGTGGAATTTGACGCCTCCCCCCCAATCCTGCTTCACTGCTGCCCCGATCCGAAATCCCGTCCAGCCGAGGTGCCCATGAACGAGATCCGCCTTCTTCAGGTCGCCCGGCTTTGCCGCGGCGGTGATTCTCACGCTGGCCGTGGCCATCGGCGCGAACACGGCGATCGCCCCAGCCGCCGGAAGGCACCTCGGAGCATCGCGACCATCCCTGTCGAGGACCGACGCTCGACTGCGGCCTCTCTGCTGACGCAGGCGCCGGGCTGGACCGGCGACGATCTCCAGGATGTCATCGCCACCGTCAGGGGCACGCGGACGAAGACGCGGTTCTGATGGCGTATCTCCTTCGAGACTAACTCGTTCCTCCAACTTCCGTCCAACAGGCGATGCCCTTCAGCAACGTTGCGATCGGCCGTCATCGCTATCGCGGACCCGTTCTGCCACGCCATCGCCACCGAACCGGGTACATCGAGTTGGTGCTTGGCGGCCGGTTCATCGAGGCTGGCGATGAAGGGCGTCACCTGCTCGTTGCCGGAGATGTGCTCGTTCACACCGATTTCGAGGCCCACCTCGACCATTTCTTCTCCGCTGAGGCGGATATCCTCAATCTCCCTCTCCCCCCAAACCATGGAGGAGCGATCGCCGGAACCGTGCGTGATCTCGACGCAGTCGCGCGTTTGGCCGAGACCGATCCGCTGGCAGCATCCGAGATGATCCTCGATCGTCTGGAGACCCATCGCGGCCCCCTTTGCGACTGGCCCGATCTGCTCGCGGCGGCGCTTCGCGGTGATCCCAACTTGTCGATTGGTGGTTGGGCAGACGAGATGTCCCTTGCGGCGAGCACCGTCAGCCGCGGGTTTCGCGCCGCCTACGGCTGCACAGCCGCGGCGTACCGCGCCGAGATCCGCGCCCGCAACGCCTTGCGAAGGATCATCTCCACTTCCACCTCGCTGAGCTGTGTCGCAATCGAGCACGGATTTTCCGATCAGGCGCACATGACGCGCACGATCCGGGAGCTGACCGGCGCGCCGCCGAGGGCATGGCGCGCCGCGCGCGTTCATTCGATTCAAGACACCCCGGACACGCGTCCATAGGATCGAACGGCCACAGTGCTCTGGTGAACAGCATCATTGTACGAGTCGAAGTTTTCGTGACTCGGCGCAGCGGGTATCCAGAGTTCCTCGCGGATCGGCCAGGAACCGGCGCCCCAACTCCAGGGCGCACTGCCGGTACGCATACTCTTCCGGTGAATAATTGTACGTTCGTATGTAGAACTGAGCGTGCCCGGCATTCCTGAAAACGACGTTCCTCGCGTTGGCATAAAGCATCTCGATCTTGTAGCCGGCGAGTCCCGACAAAGTTGGATCCAATTCCCCGGTAAACGCGAGGATCGGCCCGTCATAATGGACATGTGTGTTCTCGATCGCGGCGGCTCGCCCGGCGGGCCAGAGCGCGCACGTCTTGAAATTCCCGCCGAGATCTCCTTGTCCAAACAAGGCACGGACAACTTCGGATTTGGCCGCCGCTCGCGCATATTCATCCACCGTTTCGAACGGCTTCTCCTCGTGGCAGTCGATGGAGAGGTTCTGTCCAACGCTCCACTTTCCCACGTCCGGCAGGGCCGGAATCGCGGGTGTCTCCTTTTTCATCAGCTGCTCGATCCGGAGCACGAGCTCGCCGTCGCCACGAGCCGCCGCATCCGCGTAAGCGAGGACTCTCTGCACGCGTTGTTCGAAAGTCGGATAGGCGCCGCCATACAAGGTGCCGACGATGAAGCCCATGACCCGTTCGTCGTCGAACCGCTCTTCCCCAACCACCAGCGGCTGCTCCCGGAGCCCGGTCAGTGCGGCGATGAACCGGCTCCGCAGGTCCGGGAATCTGGACGAGCAGGCCGCGTCTGCCGTACATTTCCAGAAGATTCTGTGGATGACGACCTCCGCCCCATGAAGGTCTTCGACGACCTCCTGGTCTTCAGGCAGATAGGGGGCGTCGACAACGAGAGCTCGGACGCTCGAGGGATAGTAGCGCGCCACGGTGAACGCGAGCCTGGCCCCGTAGGAGGCTCCCCAGACATTCCATTGCTTCACCCCCAGGGCTTTTCTCAGCGCTTCCATGTCGCTGGAGATCCGCGCGCTGTTGTATTGAGAAAGATCCACCCCCTGCCTGATCAGCTGATCCCTGCAGTTCTTCACGCGCTTGAACCAGTCGTCTTCGGGCTGGCAATAAAGATGAGGAATCGATCGGCCGCCGCCTCTCTGGTCGAAAAACACCCAGTCCCGATCGACGACAATCTCACGAATGGCTGGAGTCGTGACGAGCGTCTCCACATGGACCAGGCTCGGTGATCCAGGCCCACCACTGAGGAAAATGACGGGGTTTTGCGGGTCCTGATTCTCGGGCGGGTGGACAGTCATGAAGGCGACTTCGATCGTCCGCCCGGGATCATCGTAATTTTCAGGCACCTTCAGGCGGCCGCAATCGACCGGAAGCAGCGCCTTGCCGACATCGAAGGGGCAGGGGACTTTTTCCACCGAGCCTTCAATTCGAGGAGGTTCGGCCGCCGTCGAAGGGGCCGCCGCAACGAGGGACAAAGCCCCGAGCGCGAGGAGTCGGATCGTTCCGCCGAAGAGTGGCATGACTCCAATCTAGTTCAGACAACCCGGACGTCTTGATCATAATTGACCTGGCTGTGCGCAACTGAGGTCGCCCGAGGATCGAGCCTCGAAAGCGACTCCTCGATGTACGTCGCGTCGTAGATGGTCAATTCGTGTTGTGTCGACAGATCGACAAGGCGGGTGAACGCCATGGCCGCAGCTTCGTGATCGATGACCGCGGGCATTTCGCGAATGATCTCGATGGCGGTCCGAGCTTCATCGAGTGTGAGCTTGCGGCGACGGCGACGAAGGATCCTTTCACTTGCGGCCGTGTCCGATGGCGGTGCGGACCTCGGCCGGCGAGAGTGCAGTCTTGCCTCGGCTGCGTTTGCGAATGCGCTGCTGCAACTGGCGCAGCCCTTCGACGGACCGCTTTACGGAATCGAGATTCGGTGCCCCTTCGCGTACGACACGCGCGATGGGACGGTCATGTCGGGTAATGACGATTTCTTCGCCACGCTCGACCCGATGGAGCAACTCGCCAAAACGGGTCTTGGCCTCAAAGGCGGTCATCTTGGGCATCGGAGGATATTAACCAGTCGTTGGCTAGTTTCGCGACCGGTCGATCCGAGCCGCCGAAAGGCGGCTCATTTGTTTGCGGCAGGTCGTCGCCACGAGCGGTAACCTTTGCCCGAAAGGAGTGACGACCATGACACACCGACATTCCCCGCACCGATGGATCGCAGCGGCAGGCTTCGCAGTCGCGCTGTCGGTCCTCCTCGCTCCGGCGCTCCTCGCAGACGGAGGAGACCCGACGTTGATTCATGCCTGCGTGAAGAAGGCCAACGGTCAGGTGCGGATCGTTCAGCCGGCCGAGTCCTGCCTGCCGTCAGAGGTCTCCATGCACTGGGCGGCGGGCGGGCCGGCAAACGCTGGTGGCAGCATCATGGTTCACGGCGGCACCTTCGGGGCGGGAGGCATTGCCGTCAACTTCGTTCACCTCGGAGGCGGCATTCCCGTGTACCGCTCTCCGCGGGCCGGGACGATTCAAAACACCAGAATTCTCGTGAGGGCGAACACGTACGACGGAGCGACGCCGGTGACACTGATGGTCAATGGCGTCGCAACCTCGATCACGACCGTGATCGCTGCGGGGAGCACGAGTGACATCGATATTCCCGGCACGGTCGCCATCGTCGACGGGGATCAGATCTCGGTCGTTCTCGATCGAGGAGCATCGTCATCGGGCTCTCTCGAGTTGAGCGTGGCGTACGAGATCCAGTGAGGCGGCGATGAGCGGACGCGCGGCCGCTTGCGGCCGCGCGTCCTTTGGGAAACTACGTCCGCGCGATGCGCCGCACGGTGGCCTGCACGTCGTCGACCGTCTCCTCGACCTTCTCGAGGAGGTTGCCGGTCGCGTTGGTGATCTTCTTCTGCATCTTCTTTCCGGTCAGCGGGGTCAGCAGGAGGGCGACCAAAGCGCCGGAAATCGCGCCAATGCCGAACCCGGCCGCTACCTTACCGAACGGAAACTTCTGCTTACGAGAGAACATGTTGACTCCTTTCACGGGTGGTAGGACTCGCCAGGCCCGGAAAGGTTTCACCGCGCGTCCAGATGCCATCCCGGATGCAGCCAGCGCCCGTCACGCCTGACGAAGACCTCCGTCAGCCGCCCTTGCAACTTCTTCTCCGCCTCACCGGTGGCGATGGTGGCCTCGTAGCTGCCGTAGAGGATCATCGTGTCCCCGAAGCGCTGAGCGCGGGTCTCGGGGAAGGCCAGCGAGATCAGCCGTCCGCCAGACTCCTTGAACGCGCGGGACGATGCGAGGGTCTTCTCCAGCTCCGAGATCTCCGTTCCCGACGCGCCGATGGCGAGGAACTCGCCGGGCAGCATGGCCCGCAGGGCGGCTTCGTCGCCGGCGAACCACGCCCGCCACGCTGCCTCGCGCAGCGCGAGCACGTCGCGGTCGATCGGTTCGGCGGCACTCAGCGGCAGGGCGAGAATGGCCAGCAGGACGGACGCGAGGATTGGCTTCCGCATGAATCAAATTCACTCCTTCGGCGGCAAGAACACGGGCTGCCAAGGTTCCGTTCGCTGCTTGTGTGCTGGATGAAGCGCTGCCGACGGAAGGCCTACGGTGCGCGTTGCTGCGGGAATCACTCGCGACGGAAGGCCTACGGTGCGGACAGCAAATTTGGGCGGCGACCGCGCTGCACGCGCTGTCGATTTTGATTCCGCAGGGTGTTTTTCCGCTCCATGCACGGTCTTGAGACATTCGCGCAGCCTCGCCGGTGCTTCCGACGCCGTAACATGTGCTTCTGGTACCAGAAAATTTGCTTCGCCGAGCAACGCAAGTGCTTCGGGCAGCAACACGCGTCGTAGGCCTTCCGTCGCGAGTGATTCCCGCAGCAACACGCACCGTAGCGCTACCGAAGCGTACAGAAAAAATGGAATCGCGTACGATCTGCCAATGAGTGCTAAACCAGCGACGATCGACGACTACATCGCCGGCTTCCCGAAAGACGTGCAGTCCATCCTGCAGAAGATCCGGGCCACGGTCCGCAAGGCTGCGCCGGAGGCCGAGGAGGCGATCAAATACGACATCCCGACGTTCGTCTTGCATGGGAACCTGGTCCACTTCGCGGCGTACAAAAACCACATCGGCTTCTATCCCGCACCGTCGGGGACGGAGAAATTCAAGAAAGAGCTGTCGCCCTATCGGAGCGGCAAAGGCTCGGTGCAGTTTCCTCTCGACGAGCCGATGCCGTACGACCTCATCACCAAGATCGTGCAGTTCCGGGTGAAGGAGAGCGCGGCCGCCAGGGCGAAGAAGAGATGACCTCACCCTCTGGCCACTGGTAACCGCACCTCGATCCGCGCTCCGCGCGGGGTCCGGTTCTCCGCGCGGATGCTTCCGCCATAGCCCTCCACGATCGCCCGCGCGATCGCCAGCCCGAGGCCGTCGTGATCGCGGCCGGGGGCTCCCGGGCGGAACGAGAAAAAACGCTCGAAGATGCGCTCCAGGTGCTCGGGTGGGATGCCGGGGCCTTCGTCGTCGACGTGAACGACGGCCGAGCCGTTCTGCTCGCGCAGGGTGATGGACACGCGCTCGGAGAAGCTGACGGCGTTGTCGATGATGTTGCGGAAGGCCTGCACGAGGCGGTCGGGAGACGCGTTCACGAGCACGGGGTGGGCGGGGAGGGAGAGCGCGTGGCCTAAGGCCAGCTCGGACAGCAGCGGTCCCAGCTCGACCGGCCGGGCCGCTTCCATGTCCACCGCCGCATCGACCTTCGACACCTCGCGCACGGCGTTCAGCAGGCGATTGAGACGGGTGACCTCCTTCTCGATGGTGCCGCCGAGCTGCTCGCGCTCGCGCGGGTCGTCCGTGTGCGCGAGCAGCTCCGCCGCGTTGCGGATCGAGGCCAGCGGATTCTTGAACTCGTGGGTGACGTCGGCGGAGAAGCTCTCCACGAATACGAGATGCCGCTCCAGCCGCGCCGTCAGCTGCTCGAGGGCCCGGGTGAGATCGCCGATCTCGTCTTTGCGGCGCGAGCCGCCGAACGTTCGCCGCAGACGCCCGCGGTGATCGAGCAAGGCGTCGGCCTCGTTGCGCAGACGAATCAGAGGCCGAGCGATCGTGGCCGACATCAGGAGGCTGAGCACCACCGCCACGGCGATGGAGAGGGCGAAGACTTCGACCAGGTCGAGCCGCACGCGCCACAGCGCGCGCAGGATGCGCGAGGTCGACTGCGACACCATCACCGCACCGATCACCTCGCCGCTCCCGCCCGCGCGCACGGGCAGCGCGCTGTAGAGCGTCAGCGAGCGCTGGCCGGAGCTCTCGCGCAGCGTCGCGCCGTAACGACCGGCCAGTGCTTTCTGAATGACGTCGCGCGGGGTCGCATCGATCGCCGGTGCTGACGTGGATTCGCGGGAGAGGAGATCGCGCGCCCCAGTCATCGCCCGCCACAGCTTGACGCCGATGCGATAGAGCAGCCGCCTCCGCGACACCGGATCCTCTGGCTCGTAGGCATCCTCCTCGGCGTCGACGGCCGCGGGACGCGAAGTGGCCGAATCCGCAATCACGCTTCCCGTGCGATCGACGATGCGAATCCGGGCCTCGGAGCGTCCGCCGAGGCGGGCGATGAGGCTCCGCGCGGCCTGCGGATGCAGCTCGGCGCCCAGCGCCGCGGCCACGAGCCGCCCCTGCTGCACCATCGACCGCTCCTGCAGGTCGAGCAGCTGCCGCTCCAGACTGGCCAGGGAGAAGAGACCGGCCACGGGCAGAAACACCAGCAGCACGTTGAAGAGAAGCAGCCGGACGGCGATGGGGGAGAGGAGCCGGCGGATCAAGTGCCCATCCTGAAGCGATAGCCGACGCCGTGCACGGTGTCCACGGCGTCGGCCTCGGCGCTCGCGTCGGCGAGCTTCTTCCGCAGCCGCTTGATGTGCGTGTCGATCGTCCGCTCGGACACGTGCACGTCGTTCGGATAGACCTCGCCGAGGAGCTGCGCTCGCGACTTCACGATCCCCGGCCGCCGCGCCAGCGCCTCGAGCAGGTTGAACTCGGTGAGCGTGAGCGGCAGGGCCTGGCCGTCCCAGCGGGCCTCGAATCGCCTGAGGTCGAGGCGGAGCTTGCCCGACTCGACGATCTGCTCGTCCGCGCCCTCGGGTTGCTGACGCAGGCGCGCGCGCCGCAGCAGCGCTTTCACGCGCGCGGTGAGCTCGCGCAGGGAGAACGGCTTGCAGAGATAGTCATCGGCACCGAGCTCCAGCCCGAGGACGCGATCGAGCTCTTCGTCCTTCGAGGAGAGGATCAGGATGGGCAGGGACTCGCTGCGCGCGCGCAGGCGGCGGCAGAGCTCGAGCCCATCGAGCCGGGGCATGAGGATGTCCAGGATCGCGAGGTCGGGCAGCGCGCGCTCGAATCGCGTCAGCGCCTCCATTCCGTCGGCGAACGTCTCGACCCGAAACCCGGCGCGCTGCAACGCCAGGGCGACGGTGGTGCGCAGGCTCTCCTCGTCGTCGACGAATGCCACCAGTGCCCCGGCCGCGGTGCTCATGCGGCGAATCTACTGCAGAACGCCGCCCGGGAACGGCGTGCCATGAAATCGCCACAACTCTCCTCGAAAACGCCTCACTCACTCCTCGGCCGCGAAACGCCGCGCACGCAATCTGGCGAAGAAGGAGAGAGCCATGATTCTCGAATCCCCATCGGATGCCGTTACGGAGAAGCCGCGGCGGCTGCGGTATCCGGTCATGCTGGAGCTGCTCATTCTCGGCGCCCTGGTCGGGGTGCTGCTGATCGGCCTGATGATGATCCGCTCGCTCGTGTCGGAGCGCTCCAACCGGGCGGCCGAGGTGCGCGGGGAAATCGCCACGGGCTGGGGACAGGCCCAGAGGATCGGCGGGCCCGCGCTCATCGTTCCGTTTCGCGTTCGCGATTCGTTCGGCCGCCCTGTGAGCACCAGCCGCGCGCGCTTCCTGCCGGACAAGCTGAAGATCATCGGCAGGCTGCAGCCGGAGCGCCGCCATCGCGGCATCTTCGAGACCGTCGTCTACCACTCCGACCTCCACGTCGACGGCGCATTCGCGCGTCCCGACTTTTCGGCTTGGAACATCCCGCCGGAAGACATCCTCTGGAACGAGGCCGTGGTCACCGTCGGCATCAGCGATCTGCGGGGCGTCCGCGGGAATCCGGTGCTGAAGTGGAGCGGCCGCGATGTCGCGTTTTCCGGCGGAACCGGCGACGCGCGATTGTGGCCCACCGGTCTCACCGCGCCGACGCTCATTCCGCCGGAGGGCGCGTCGTTCCCGTTCTCGTTCACCCTGAGTCTCAACGGCAGCGAGGAGATCTGCTTCCTGCCGGTCGGCGGTGAGACCCTCGTCGAGCTCACCTCCCCGTGGCCCGATCCGAGCTTCTCGGGCGCGTTCCTGCCCGAGCGGCGGACCGTGACGCCGGCCGGCTTCACCGCGCGCTGGACGATCTCCTCGCTCGCGCGCAGCTATCCGCAGAAGTGGCGCGAAAACTCCGCCGAGGAGAACGCCAACGCGCTCGGGGCGATGAACGCCTCCGCCTTCGGCGTCGGCCTCTTCTCGCCGGTCGGGCACTATCAGAAGACCGAGCGCTCCATGAAGTACGGCGCGCTCTTCATCCTGCTCACGTTCCTGACCTTCTTCCTGTACGAGCTCCTCAGTCCGGTCATGCTCCATCCGGTGCAGTACTTCCTGGTCGGGGGCGCGCTCTGTCTCTTCTATCTGCTGCTGCTGAGCATTTCCGAGCACGCGCCGTTCGCGGTCGCGTATGCCATCGGCTCGATCGCCACCGTGGCGCTGATCTCGTCCTACAGCGCGGCCATCCTGCGCAGCCGCCTGCGCGTCCTCGGGCTCGCCGGCATTCTCGCCTTGCTGTACAGCTACCTCTACGTCCTCTTGCAGCTCGAGGATTGGGCGCTGCTGATGGGATCGATCGGGCTGTTCCTCATCCTGGCCCTGGTGATGTACACGACCCGGCGCGTCGACTGGGGGTCGGCGCATGTCGGACGGACGCGGGAGGCGGAGGGGTGATCGGAGTATGATTTCGGCTTACTCCCAGATGAGACGAGTGTCGTTTGCTCTGTTGGCGATTCTCCTCGCGGCTCCCATTTACCCGGCGTGGAGGAGCGAGGGCCCCTTCGTCGCCGCCGTCGTCGACGTGGCGGTCGATCCCGCGAGCCCGGACACGCTCTATGCGGCCACGCACTCCGGCGGCGTCTGGCGCAGCGATGACGGAGGGCAGCACTGGATCCTTCCGGGCGACGAGATGGTGAGCCGCCCGGTCGAATGGATCGTGGTCGATCCGGGACATCCGGCGACGCTCTGGGCCGGCGTGGACAATCCCGGCAACGCCGGTCTCTGGCGCTCGCCCGATCGCGGCAAGACCTGGGCACCGGTGCGTCCCGACAAGGCTTCGTACATCCTCGACCAGCCGATTGCCTTCGCCGCATCCAACCCGGCCATCATCTACGCTCCGTCGACGAACCTTCATTACCGGAGCGCCGACGGCGGAAAGACGTGGACGAGCTTCCGCGTGCCCGGCCAGGACGCCTACGCGTTCGCCATCGATCCGAAGAATCCGAAGGTCGTCTACGCGGGCGGCCGCGGGACCGAGCACCAGATGCGCCGCAGCACGGATGGGGGAGCGACCTGGAAGCCGGTCGGTGCGGGGCTTCCCGAGCGGAGCATCAAACTGCTGGCCATCCCTCGCGAACGCCCATCGACGATCTATGTGGCCACCGGCTTCGGCCAGCTCTACAAGAGCGACGACCGCGGCGACACGTGGAAGGAGCTCGACCTCGGCCTGCAGGGAACGGACAAGCTGTTCAGCCTCGATCTCGATCCGCACGATCCGCTGACGCTCTTTGCCGGAACGGAGAACGGTCTGCGCAGGAGCACCGACGGCGGCGAGACCTGGGAGACCGTCGGCGGAGGTCTCGGCAACTGGTTCTGCAAGGGCGTCGCGTTCCATCCCAAGCGCAAGGGGACGGTGTATGCCGGAACCACCGGAAAGGGATTTTTCACCAGCACCGACGGCGGGGAGACGTTCGTCCCCTCCAGCGCCGGCCTGGCCGGGGGATGGATCGAGCGACTCTACGCGCCGGCTGGAGCCGCCGGGCCGATTTTCGCGCAAATGAGCATCGGTCTTTATCGGCAGGATGGGCCGGGCTCGTGGAGCGAGATCCAGGCGCCGTTCTCGCCGGGAGAGCCGGCCAAGATCGACGGCGTGGTGTTCGATCGGCAGTCGGCGAAGCGCGTCTATGCCCACGACGGCGGGCGTTGGTGGCGCTCCGAGGATGCGGGGCGATCGTGGCAGAAGGTCGATGTTCCCGAGCCCGGCCTGCGGGACATGATGAAAGGCAAGATCGCCGGTCCCGATTTCAAGGGTCTCGCCCAGGACACGGGCGACCCGAAGATCTTCTACGCCGGCGGCCATTGGTCGAAAGACATGGGCGGCGTCGCCGTGAACCGATCGAACAACGGGGGCAAGAAGTGGGAGCCTGCCGGCGCCGGAATCACCGGGGACGTGACGTTTCTGCGCGCCGCCGCGCCCGGCGTCGTCTTCGCGGCGACCAAGGACGGCGTTTTTCGCACGGCCGACGGCGGCAAGAGCTGGAGCTCGGTGCGCACGGGAGAGATCAAGGCCCTGGCCGTCGATCCGGCGCACCCCGAGCGGCTCTTCGTCACCGCCAAGGATGGTCTCTACCGCAGTGCCGATAGCGGGGCGACTTGGAGCAAGGCTACGCAGGGAATCAAGGGGGATGACGAGGTGGAGGCCGTCGCGGTCTCCCCGTCCGGCAAGGTGTTCTGCGGGACATTTCATGGCGTGTTCGTGAGCGCCGACGGCGGCAGTACCTGGACTGCCATGAACGACGGGCTGCTGAACACCGACGTCCGCGCGCTGGCCGTCGGGGGAGCTCGCCTGTATGCCGGTCTCGCCGGAGGAAGTGTCTACTCGACGGAGCTGCCGTAGTCAACGTGGAGCGGCGGGCTCTCAGCCCG
>JBIOTX010000416.1:0-21417 GCA_044866315.1 Thermoanaerobaculia bacterium
CCATCGCCTCGTCCGTGCTGGAGACCGTATCGACTCCCAGGGGCTGGTGGCGGAGGATCGTGAAGAGGAGGACGCGCAACGCGTCGTTGCTCTCGACGATGAGAACTCTCGGCTCGTTGTTCATGACCCTTTCAAATCTCAAGAGACATGCCACGAACCGTAGGGGAGGCGGACCCGTCAGTTCGGCTTTTCGGACGCGGTGAACGAGCTCTGGAGCTCGCCCTTCTCCGCGGACAGGCAGCCGAGGATGGTGTCGATGAGGAGCTCGACGTCGAAGGGCTTGTGGAGCATGCCCACGACCAGCGAGCTGTCGAACGCGCGCGGCGTGAGGCCGGCGGTGAGCACGAGCACGAGCGGGCGCTCGTGGGCCGCCCATGCGGACAGGAAGTCGAGGACCTCGTAGCCGCTGACGCGCGGCATCATGAGGTCGAGCAGGACGAACGAGTAGCGCGAGCTCTGCAGGAAGCCGATCGCTTCGGCACCATTTCGCGCGGTATCCACGGGGAATCCGCGCCGGCGAAGCACAGTCATCAGCAGCGCTCGAATCGCGTCGTCGTCGTCGACGATGAGGATTCGATGATCAGTTCGCATTGGGAGTACAGCTCACATCAACTGCAAATAAGGTTGTGCAGCAAGAGGCGAGCCGTGTTTCAGACCACGCGATGCAGCGGCTCGCGGCCTTGCAGAAAGAGCAACACGTTCGTTGCCGCGATGCGGGCCATGGCGTTGCGCGCCTCTTCCGTGGCCGAGCCGATGTGGGGGAGGAGGACCACGTTCTTCATCCGCAAGAGGCGCGGATGGACCTCGGGCTCGTGCTCGTAGACGTCCAGTCCGGCGCCGCGCAGGTGGCCGCTCTCCAGGGCGTCGCAGAGGGCGTTCTCGTCGACCAGGGCACCGCGGGCGGTGTTGATGAGGTACGCGCCGCGCTTCATCCGGGCCAGGGCGGCCGCGTCGATGAGGTGATGGGTCTCCCGGGAGAGCGGAGCGTGCAGGGTGACGATGTCGCTCGTGGCCAGGAGGTCGCCGAGGTCGTCGCCGCGCCGCGCGCCGAGAATCTCCATCCCGAACGCCCGGGCCCGCGCGGCCACGGCCGTGCCGATGCGGCCCATGCCGATGATTCCCAGGCGCTTGCCCTGCAGCGAGGCGCCGAGGAGCTTGAGCGGCTCCCACTCGCAGCGGCCCTGAGTGCGGATCTCGTGGTCGCCCTCCACGATCCGCCGCGTGACCGCCAGGATCAGCGCCAGCGTGAGATCCGCCGTGGCCTCGGTGAGCACGCCCGGCGTGTTCGTGACCACGATCCCCAGCTCGCGCGCGGCCTCGACGTCGATGTTGTTGTAGCCGACGGCATGGTTGGAGACGATGCGCAGGTTCGGATTGGCCTCCAGCACGCGCCGGGTGATGGGATCGGAGAGCAGGGTGATGGCCGCGTCCGCCTCGGCGAGAAGGGTGATGACGTCGTCTTCCGTCCGCCCGTGCTCGGTCGGATGCTCGATCACGTCGAAGTGCGGCGCGAGCAGGTCGCGGGCGATGGCGGGGAACGCGGCGGTGAGCACCACCGTGTACTTCATCGAACGATGAACGCGGAACACGGAACACGGAACGAACGTGTCATTTGCGCTCCCTCGAGAGAATCCAACCGAGCACGAACAGGAACCCACCGAGGGCCAGCAACTGCACCTCGGTCCGAATGTCGTCCTTCAGCAACCCATACGACAGACCGAGCGGCAGCACGATCATGCCAACGATCTGCAGAAGCCGTCCGATCAGCGCAGCCACGTTCCGTGTTCCGTGTTCCTCGTTCCGTGTTCAGCGCGCTCACGGTTTCGCCGCGATGGCCAGCAGCTCGTCCTCGAACGGCCCGTTCACCTTCTCGACGATCCGTCCGACCTCGCGGTCGCCGCGGTAGTAGATGAACGTGGCCACCTTCTGCAGGTCCTTGCCGGCGATGAGGGCGGCCGGCTGCTGCTTGGCCTTGTCGACGGCGAGGAACGTGGCCGGCAGGTCGACGCCGTACTGCGATTTCAGCTCGTCCAGGATGCGCAGGAACTTCGGGACCTCGCGCTGGCTGTCGGAGCACCAGGTGCCCATGATCACTTCCACCCGGTCGCCGGCCTTCACGTACTGCTTCATCATCTCGATGACCGTGAAGTCGGGCGCGTAGTCCTTCTTGCGCTGCTCGTACTCGGGCACACGGGCGAGGAGGCGCTCCGCGGTCGTGGGCCCGATCTCCAGCGGCAGGGAGACGTTGGCCACGCCGGCGTCGGCGGCGGGGGAGGCATGCTCGTCGATGGTGATGGTGGTGACCCGGTCGCCGCGCTCGACCACGTCCACGACGCCGTTCATCCCGTCGTAGACCCGCCCGAAGATGGTGTAGCCGCCGTCGAGGTGCGGCTGCGGGGAGTGGGTGATGAAGAACTGCGAGCCGCCGGTGTCGGGGCCGGAGAGGGCCATGCCCACCGCCCCGCGGGTGTACTTCTGCAGGTTGATCTCGTCGCGGATGGCGTAGCCCGGGCCGCCGCTCATGTCGTTGCGCGGGTCGCCGCCCTGGATGACGAAGTTCGGCACCACGCGCATGAACGAGCTGTTGTCGAAGTACTTCCGCCGCGCCAGCTGGGCGAAGTTCCAGGTGGTCATCGGCGCGTCCTGGGTGAGGAGCCTCATCTGGATGTCGCCGCGGGTCATGTGGATCGTCGCCGTGTGCGGCTCCCGCGACCACTTCACGATCTCCACGTACTCGGACAGCGGCCGGTTCACCGGCAGCGGGGTGTACTGCGGGTTGCGCTGGTGCTTCTCCAGGAGGAGGTCGCGCGCTGCGCGGCGCACGACCGGGTCGTTGTCCTGCAGCAGTCCGCCGAGGAAGGCCGGCCGGTCGAAGTGCTCGTACTTGGCGAGCGCGGAGATGGCCGCGAAACGCGCGTCGTTCATCTCCGAGCTCTTCTCGCGCTCGATCGCGTCCTGCAAGGTCTTGAACCACGTCTGCGGCTCTTCCTGCTGCGTCGCGCCGTAGCGGTCGAGGGCGTTGGCCCGGACGATCACGTCCGCGTCGGCGAGGCCCGCGCGGATGATCTCGATCTCGGCGTCGGCCTTGTCGTCGGGGATCGCGCCGAGGACGGCCGCGCGCACGAGCGGCTCCGCGGCGGACGCGTAGCGCTTGCGGATGGCCGCGCCATGCGGCATCGCCGCCGTGGCCTCGATCACCCGCACCTTGGCCCAGGGAGAGATGGCGTCGCCGAGGAGCTTGAAGGTCTCGCTCTCCGGCGCGAAGTGTTTCGCGATCGCTCCCGCGGCCAGCTCGCGCTCCCACTGCGAGCCGTTCGTGAGCAGATCGGTCAGCCGCTTGCGCGCCGTCTCGTTGCCGACTGCGTAGTACCCGAGAACGTCGATGATCGAAACCCGCGTGCCCGGATCCGGATCCTCGGCCACCGCGAAGACGCGCGGCAGGAGCTCGGGACGGAGCACGCTCCGGTCCTTCTCGGCGATGCGGCCGAAGGCGATGGCCGCGTTCGTGCGCACCCAGGGATGCGCGTCGCCGAGGGCGGTGACGATGTGGGGCATCGACTCGGGGCGGCCGATCCGCCCCAGGGCCACGGTCGCGTACGCGCGGGTCAGCACGTTCGCGTCGTTCATCACCAGCTCGATCGAATCGCGCCCGGGCGGATAGGCGCGCCGCGCCAGCGAGTACGCCGCCTCCTGGCGCACCGCCGAAGACGGCGAGTCGAGCATGTTCATGGCCACGTTGCTGGCCTCGTCGGTGTCGAGGCGGAAGAGGTAGCGCACGGCCCGGGCCTGGATGCCCTCCGGCCAGTTTCCGCGGGCGATCTCGATGTAGCGGCCCGTGTTGACCGGGCCGAAGCGCGCCTTCTCCGCCCCGCCGATCTTCGAGATCGCCTCCACCGCCTCCGCGGCCACCGAGGCGTCGGCGTCGGTGGTCAGGTAGAAGAGCGTGGAGATGCCCTGGAAGTCGCCGATCTCGCCCAAGGCGAAGGCCACGGCCTCGCGCACGCGGCGGTCCGTGTCGCCGGAGAGCGCGGCCAGCGCGTCCACGCCGGCGCGCTTCTCCGAGGGCTGGTCGAAACTCCCGTTGCCGTTGAGGTCGAGGAACGTGTGCGGCCCGATGCGGCCCAGGGCCACGGCCAGCCGGAGGCGGTGCAGCGGGTTCGGGTGCTTGCCCCAGGCCTCCACCAGCGCGGCGTCCCACTCCCGGCGATCCTCGAGCTGGAGGATGCGCGCCTCTTCCTCGAGCGTGAGGCCGTATGCGCCGCCCGGATCGGAGGGAGTAGGGGAGACGGGGGGGACGGAAGGGGGCACGGGGGGAGTGGTCTGGCAGGCTACGAGAGCCGCGAGCGCGAAGGGGGCGAGCTTACGCATGGCGCGGAATGATAACGATTTACGCCGCGAACGCTTTCCGGTGACGGTAGTCACAGGAGCGTGTGCGTACCCTGACTTGCGTTCGGGCGTCCGGCACGGGAGACTCCTTCCTGCGATGGAGGACGTCACGATCGAGGCCGAGCACCTGGCCCGCCGCTACGGGCGCCGCTGGGCCCTCAGCGACGTTTCGTTTCACGTCCCGCCGGGAACGGTGATGATGGTCGCCGGCCGCAACGGCGCGGGCAAGACCACGCTCTTCCGCGTGCTCTCCACCGCCATCCGCCCCGACCGGGGCAAGGCCAGCATCGGCGGGCTCGATCTCGTCCGCCACCGCGAGGACGTCCGGAAGATGACGGCGATGCTCAGCCACCAGACCTATCTCTACGAGTCGCTCACCGCGCTCGAGAACCTGCAGGTCGTGGCCGACCACATGGGCATGCGCCGCAACGGCGTCGGGCACCTCCTCGAGCAGGTCGGCCTCGGCGCCCGCGCCGGCGACGCCGTCGGCACGTTCTCGGCCGGCATGCGCAAGCGCCTCTCCTTCGCCCGCGTGCTCCTGCAGGACCCGAAGGTCGTCCTCCTCGACGAGCCGTACGGCGCCCTCGATCCGCCGGGATTCGACCTCGTCGACTCCGTCATCGCGGAGCTCAAGCGCCGCGGCACGACCATCCTCATGGCCACCCACCAGTGGGAGCGGGGGACGAGTCTCTCGGACATGGTTCTGCTCCTCGAGCAGGGGCAGGTGCGTTGGCTGGGCCGGAGCGCGGACTTCGGGCAGGAGCACCCATGCTGACCGCCGCCCTGCGCAAAGAGCTCCTCCTCCAGTGGCGCACGCGCAGCCAGTTCATGGCCGTGCTCGTCTTCGGGGCGACGACGCTGCTCCTCTTCAGCTTCAGCATCGGCCCGAACGCCCAGGCCCTGCGGATGTTCTCGGCCGGGTTTTTGTGGCTCGGCCTGCTGCTCTCGTCCACCCTCACCCTGGCCGAATCCTTCCACGCGGAGATGGAAAACCGGGCTCTCGAAGGCCTGCTGCTGCTTCCGGCCAGTCCGCGCTCGCTCTACTACGGGAAAGCGATCGCCAACTGGCTCCAGCTCACCCTCCTCGGCATCGCCCTCGTGCCGGTCATGGTCATCCTCTACGACGCCGGCACGACCGAACTGCTGAAACTGCTTGCCATCATCGTCCTCGGCGCCGCCGGCCTCTCCGCCCCGGGAACCCTCTACGCCGCCATGACCGCGCAGATCCGGGCGAAACAGACTCTCCTCCCTTTGCTGTTGTTCCCCCTGATCGTCCCGGCATTGCTCGCGTCCGTCAAAGCCACATCGCTGGTCATTCTGGGCGATCCTATGCAGCAATCGAAGTCCTGGATCGTCCTGTTATCAGCGTTCGATCTCATCTACTGGTCGTTGTGCGGTCTGCTGTACGGTCGTGTGGTGGAGGAATGAGAGGTCCTATGCAAAGAACCATCGGCGCCGTTCTTCTCGGCATCGGCGCGTACTTCGGGATCGTCGGCGCGCTGCACCACTACCTGCCGTTCGTGAAGCCGTGGATGTATTTCAACTTCGGCGGCGGCATGCAGGCGGCCATCGGCGCGCCGTGCGCGCTCGCGGGCGCGCTGCTGGTGCTCTTGGCGAACGACCCGCGCCGCGACTCCCGCACGCCGCACAAGCTGATCGCCGCCGGCGTGCTGCTCCTCGCCATCGGCGTCGGCATCGGCCTCTTCGCCGCGCCGGCCGAGCAGTTCATGGGCCAGACCCAGCGCATCATGTACGTGCACGTGCCGACGGCGTGGAACGCGCTTCTGGCGATCACCTTCGCCTTCGGCTGCGCGGTGGCCTTCCTCTTCAACAGCGACTTCAAGTACGACGCGCGCCTCGAGGCCTCCATCGAGATCGGCGTCCTCTTCGCGTTCCTCCTCTGCGCGCAGGGCGCGATCTGGGCCAAGCCGACGTGGGGCGTGTGGTGGGACTGGGATCCGCGCCTGACCACGACGGCCATCCTGCTCTTCGCCTTCCTGGGCATCCTGGCGCTGCGCAACTTCGTCGACGATCCGGTCAAGCGGGCCATGTGGTCCGCCGTGGCTACGATCATCGCCTACGTGGACGTCCCCATCGTCTACTTCTCGGTGAAGTGGTGGAACTCGCTGCACCAGCAGCAGTCCACGCCGAACACGGTCTCCTCGGCCTTCCATCTGCCGCTCCGGGCCTGCACGTTCGGCATCCTCTTCCTCATGCTCGGGTTCATCATGCTCCGGGCGCGCGTCGCGGCGCTGCGCCTGGAGACCGAGCTGGCCGTCCCACCCGCGCTCGAAGGGGCAGGAGAGCTCGCATGAACGGAGGAGTGGTTACCGGAGGATGGGGATTCGTCTGGGCCGCCTATGCGGTCACCCTGATCACCCTTGCGATCTACGCCGTTTCACTCTTCGCGCGGCTGCGCGATGCCAAGAGGAATGACCATGACTGAGACCGATCTCGCACGCAGGCGCAACCGCCGCTTTCTCATCGGCGCCGTCGTCGTCGCCGCACTCGCCTTTGCCGTGATCGCCGCCAGCGGCATCAACAAGAATCTCGTCTACTACTGGACCCCGAGCGATCTCCGCGCGAACGGCGACAAGGCCTACGGCGCGACGATCCGCCTCGGCGGGATGGTCGCGCCCGGGAGCATCAAGAAGCACGGCGGCTCGGCCGTGGAGTTCGTCGTCCACGACGGCACGGCCCGCGTGCCGGTGAAGACCTCCACCGTCCCGCCGCAGATGTTCCGCGAGAACATCGGCGTGGTGGTGGAGGGGACCATGGTCCGCGGCGGCTACTTCGAGTCCAGCCGCCTGATGGTCTCCCACAACAATGAATACAAGGCGCCGGAGAAGGGCCACCCGGTCGACAAGAAAGAGCTCGAGAAAATGATGAAGACCCTCGAGCAAGACAAATCATGACTCCTCAGCTCGGACGCATCCTCATCCTCGCCTCGCTCTTCGCCGCGGCCGCCGGGTCCCTGGTCGGCTTCGCCGCCGGCCGCACCCGCTCCCTCGACGGTCTGAAGTGGGCGCGCCGCTTCGCCTACCTCTTCTCGGCGCTGATGATCGGGGCCGCGCTGCTGATGGTGTACGCGCTGTTGACCCATGACTTCTCGGTCAGCTACGTCGCCCAGGTCGGCTCGCGCTCCATTCCGACATGGGTGACCGTGGTCAGCCTCTGGTCCTCGCTGGAAGGGTCGATCCTCTTCTGGGGCGCGGTCCTCGGCATCTACATCGCCCTGGCCACGTTCTTCACCCGCGGGCGCTACGTCGAGTACCAGCCGGATGCGATCGGCGTCTGGCTCGGAACGGCCGCGTTCTTCGCCTTCCTCATCGCCGGCCCGGCCAGCCCGTTCGGCACCGTGCCCAATCCGGCGTCTGACGGCCCCGGCCCGAACCCGCTGCTGCAGAACCACGTGCTCATGGCCGTCCACCCGCCGTTCCTCTACCTCGGCTACGTCGGCATGACCATCCCCTTCGGGTTCGCCTGCGCGGCCCTGCTGAAAGGCCGTCTCGGCCACGCCGTGCTCAAGCCGCTCCGTGAGTCGCTGATGCTGCCGTGGATCTTCCAGACCATGGCGATCATGCTCGGCGGCTGGTGGGCCTATGAAGTGCTCGGGTGGGGCGGCTACTGGGCCTGGGATCCGGTCGAGAACGCGTCGCTGCTGCCGTGGCTCACCGCCACCGCCGCGCTGCACTCGATCATGGTCGTCGAGCGCAAGGGCATCCTGAAGGGCTGGACGGTCACGCTGGTCCAGGCCACCTTCCTCCTGGTCATCCTCGGCACGTTCATGACCCGCTCCGGCGTGTTCAACTCCGTGCACTCCTTCACCCAGAGCGCGATCGGCCCGACCATCCTCGCGTTCCTGGCCGTGGCGCTGCTGTTCACCATCGCCCTCCTCGCCTTCCGCATCGACAAGCTCGAGGCCGAAGGGCGCGTCGAAGGCGCGGCCAGCCGCGAGGCCATGTTCCTGGTCAACAACCTCCTGTTCGTCCTGCTCACCTTCACGGTGCTGATCGGGACCTGCTTCCCGCTGGTCGTCGAGGCCGTGCAGGGCAAGCAGATGAGCGTTGGCCGGCCGTACTTCGACAGCATGGTCATTCCCATCGGCGCGGCACTGCTCTTCGTCCTCGGCATCGGTCCGGCGCTGCCGTGGGGCCGGGCCACGGGCGAGCAGATGAAGAAGGCCCTCCTGCCGCCGATCGCCACCGCGTTCGTGTTCGTCGCCATCGCAGCCGCCCTCGGCGTGCGCAGCCCGTGGACCCTGATCACCCTCGCCTTCGGCGGCTACGCCGCACACGTCACCCTCGGCGAGATGTTCGTGCCGATGATCCAGCGCATGCGCCGCGGCGAATCGCTCGGCAGCGCGTTCGTCGACGGCCAGCTCCGCCGCGGGCGCCGCCGCTTCGGCTCCTACATCGTCCACGCCGCGGTGGTGGTGTGCATCATCGCCATCGCCGTGAGCAGCTCCATGCGCCAGAGCACGGAGCTGCACTTCACCAAGGGCCAGACCTTCAAGGCCAGCGGCTACGACCTGACCTTCCTCGGCGTGCAGGACCGCGCCGAGCCGCACCGCCTCTCCACCATCGCCAGCTTCTCCCTGGCCAAAGACGGCCGCGAGCTGGCCGTCCTCCAGCCGCGCATGAACCAGTATCAGATGATGCGCGAGCCGATCGGATCGCCCGACGTGCACACCACGCTCATGCGCGACGTCTACATCGCCCTGAGCAACGTCGACCCGGCCCGGCAGACCGCGAGCATCACCGTCTACAACGCGCCGATGGTGGTCTGGATCTGGATCGCCGTGATCGCCATGGGCCTCGGCGCGCTGTTCTCGCTGATTCCGGCTCGGCAAAGCCGAGCCGTCCCGAGCGAAGCGAGGGACCTGGTGGCCGAAAAAGTACCGGAGACCGCATGAACCGCACCGTTCTCGCCGTCGGCATCGTCATCGCCGCCGCGCTGGTGGGCATCCTCTTCCTCGGGCTGGGGAAGAACCCGGCCGAGATCCGCACGCCGCTGATCGGCAAGCCCGCGCCGGCCTTCGCCCTCAAGGAAGTCGGCACCGGCCGCACCGTCGACATGGCCTCGCTCAAGGGCAAGCCCGTGATCATCAACTTCTGGGCGACCTGGTGCGGCCCCTGCTGGGAAGAGCATCCCGTCCTCGTCGCCAACGCGCGCATGCTCCAGCCGAACGTGCAGTTCCTCGGCGTGGTCTTCCAGGACGAGGAGTCGAAGATCCTCAGCTTCCTCCAGCAGCGCGGCTCCAGCTATCCGACCCTCGTCGACGAGCGAGGCAAGACCGCCATTGCCTATGGCGTCGGCGGCGTGCCGGAGACCTACTTCCTCGACGCCAACGGCGTGATCCGGGCCAAGTACTCCGGCCCGATGTCCAGCGACATCCTCCAGGAAAACCTCCAGAAAGCGATGCGCCCGTGATCCTTGCTCTCCTCCTGCTCCTGCAGCTCAAAGTCCCCGATGCCGCGCAGTTCGTCGGCCCGCCGAAAGGCGCGCCTCTCGCCGGCGAGCCGCTCTACCACCGCACCCATGAGGTGAGCGCGCTCCTGCGCTGCCCGGTCTGTCAGGGCATGTCCGTCGCCGACTCGCCGGCGGAGATGGCCGTCAACATGAAGGGCCAGGTCCGCGAGCTCCTCTCCCGCGGCTACACCGAGGAGCAGATCCTCAAGTACTTCGAGCTCTCCTACGGACAGTTCGTCCTCCTCAAACCGCAGACGCCGGTCATCTGGATCCTCCCCGTCGCCTTCCTCATCGCCGGCGCCGCCGTGGTCTTCTTCAAACTGCGCAAGCTCGGCGGGCCCCCTTCGAGCCCCCGTGCCCCCGAGCCCCCCGAATCCGAGACCGATCCCTATCTCGCGAAAGTCCGCGACCTCGTCAGCGGAGGCAAACCGTGAATCAACCCACCGATTGGGTCAGCGCCATCGCCATCCTCGCCGGAGGCCTCATCCTCGGCCTCCTGGTGGTCTTCTACTTCAGCCGCCGCAAATCGAGTCGCCTCGATTCCGACCCCGCGCTCAGGGACCTCGAAGCCAAGCGCGACGCCCTCGTCCGGCAGCTCCGCGACCTCGACGAGAACACCACCCCCGCCGAGCGCCACCGCCTCGAGCGCGAGACCGCCGACGTCCTGCGCGCCCTCGACCTCCACGCCTCCCCCGTTCCCCCGAGCCCCCGTGCCCCCGCATCCTCTGCATTCACCATCAATCCCGCCATGAAAGGCTTCCTTTGGGGCGCCGGCTCCTTCGCCGCCCTGGCCGCGCTCTTCTTCTTCGTCATGCAGCAGTCCAATCCCCGCCAGCAGGGGATGGAGGCCACCGGCGCGATCCCCGGCCAGCAGCAGGCGCAGCAACAACAACAGCCGCAGCAGGCGGCGCAGCCCGACCCGCTGGTCATGCAGCTCGAGGCCGCGGTGGCCAAGGACCCGAATAACGACACGCTGCGGAACGACCTCGCGCGCGTCTACCTCGACCGCGAGAACCTCATGGGCGTCTTCGAGCAGACCAAAGTCGTCCTCGCGCGCAACCCGAACGACCCCCGCGCCCTGACCCTCAACGCGCTCGTGCGCATGGCCATGGGCGAGCCCGAGATCGCGCTGCAGATGCTCGAGAAGTCGACCAGGATCCAGCCCAAGGAGCTCGACAGCTGGGTCGCCCTGGCCTGGGTCTACGCCCAGAGCGGCAAGATGAAGGAAGCCGAACGCGCCATCGCCGAGGCGGCAAAAGTGTCGCCGAAAGACAAGGCCCGCCTGGACATGGTCTTCGCCCAGATGAAGCAGCACGCCAGCGGCCAGCCGAGTGCCGTCGCCGAAGGCGAGCTCCCCGCCGGCCACCCGCCCGTCGATGGCGCGCCGGCCGCCGCCACCCCGGCCGCCCCGGCGGCGGCTGGCGCCGCCAACTCCGTCACCGTGACCATCGACCTCGACCCCGCCGCCACCCAGCGCACCGGCATCCTGTTCATCATGGCCCGCAACCCCGGCGGCGGTCCGCCCGTGGCCGTGAAGCGCCTCATGGCCGCGAACTTCCCCATGACCCTCCAGTTCGGCGCCGCCGACTCCATGATGGGCCAGCCCCTCCCGGCGACCTTCCGCCTGGAAGCGCGCCTCGACAGCGACGGCGACGCCGCGACGAAGCCGCCCACGGATCCTGCGGGGCGGGCGGATAACGTGGCCCCAGGGATGGCGGTGAAGCTGGCGCTGAAGTGAGGAGCGCCGGCTGTCACCCGGCCTTGGTTACTTTGGGCGGCTGCCCATGCTCCGACAGATATTCGCGTAGCGCCTGATTGACCACGGCAGAATCGCGAAAGACCTTCGCCAGGTCAGGCTCCAGAAGCACGATGTTGGTCCCTTGGCGGTACCGCTCGTAGTACTTGCCGCGTACACCGCCGGTAAAGTCGATCTCGGGGATGTCGTCTTCTTCGAGATCTTCAGGCTTCGGATTCATAGAGTCTTCGCTCTCTTGGTAGAGCGTCTCTGGCGGTAATGATCCGTATTCGGTCGTCACGCTCGGTGTGCGCGACGACCACGAGACGACCCGCCGAAGTGTAACCGATCGTGACGAACCGGAATTCGCCCTCCGAGTGCCGTGGGTCGGGAACTGTCGTGGAAAGAGGATCGTCGAATGCTGTGGACGCCTCGGCAAATGCGATACCGTGCTTGAACTGGTTCGTCCGATCCTTCTCGGGATCCCACTCGAACTCCACGCGTTAGGAGTATGTCACAGCAGAAGATAGCGCTCGTCGGCCGTCCCGCCGGTGCTGTCTACTCGCATGTTTCCGGCGCCTACTCCCGGAGCAGCGACTCCCTCACCTCCTCCCACGCCTCGCCTTCATCCGGATTCTCCTCGAACGCTCGCCAGCGTCGCTCGAGCTCATCCCGCTGTGAAGCAGTGAGCGGAAGGTCTTCGGGAGAGATTCGACCCATCGTGCTGCGAATTGTAAATTCGCCCCAGTCGCCCTCCTCACTCCCGCGCCAGAAACGCCCGCGCCTTCTCCCGGTGCACCCGGAACGCGCGGTCCTGATCCTCCACGATGCCGCGACGGCGGAAGCGCTGCATGAACACGGTGATGCGCGGGCGGGTGGTGCAGACGAACTGCGAGAGCTCTTCGTGGGAGATGCGCTGTTCGACGCGCAGGTACGGACCGTCCGGTGTGCCGAACTTCTCCGCCAGCTCGAGGAGCACCTTCGCCAGGCGGCGCTCGGCGTCCATGGTCAGGCGATCGAACAGGGCGACCTGCCGCTCCTTCATCCGCGCCGCGAGGTGGTGCACCAGCGTGTCGTAGGCCGCGGCGCTGTTCACCTCGGCGAGAAACTCGCGGCACGGCGCGCGGTGCACGACCGTCGGCTGCATCGCCGAGGCGCGCTCGGGGCGTTTCCCGAGCCCGCCGAAGCAGGACTCGCCGAAGACGTCGCCGGGCGCATAGATGGCCAGGAGACAATCCTGTCCCCCCGGGGAAGGCATGGTGAGTTTCACCTGACCGGACTCGATCAGGTACATGGCATCGTCGTCGTCCCCCGCCTCGTAGATCGACTGTTGGGCATCGATCCGGATGCGCGCAGCCGAAAGCGACTTGCGCTCGAACACGTCCTTGAGGGATGGGTGCCGCGCGCCTGTGCTTCCGTGAATGGCGGGCATCTCTTGAAAACGCAGCGAATCGTAGGCACGACCTCTGAGTGAGTCTGTTCAAAGTTGTACATGGATTTCGGCGTGTGCTCGGCGTGCGCTACATCGCGGAGAAATGCGCGCAATTTGCTGCGCTCTGCGATTGCGCATTGCAGTTGCCGGCTGCGTCGTGCGTGGCTTCACGCGTGAGAAATCGTGCACAGCGGAGCGCCGTCGCGGCAGCCGGATGATCTACGAAAAGTAGAGTTGCGCTACACTCCCCTCAGCCTCGGGGTGGCCTTCACGGCCTGAGATCAAACCCGCGGAACCTGATCCGGTTCGCACCGGCGTAGGGAAGGCAAGATGAAATCAGCGCTCGTCGTTCTCGTTTCTCTCATCACTCTCAGTGTCTCCGCCGCCACGATTCGCGGCACGGTCACCACTTCCATCGGCACCACGGTCCCCGGCGCGCGCGTCTCGGTCGGGAACCTCCGCGCCGCGACGACCGGCGAAGACGGGCAGTTCGCGTTCGACGTGCCGGAGGGCACATACGAAGTGCGCGTGACCGCGCTCGGGTATCAGCCGGAGACGACGCGCGTGAAGGCCGGCGACACGGTCGCAGTCACGCTCGCGCCGGTCTTCACCGAGACCGTGGTGGTCACGGACATCCGCGCCGAGGCGCGCAATCCGGTGACCAAGACGGACATCGACCGGGAGGAGATCGAGCGCCGCTATCACGGGCAGGATGTTCCGCTCCTCCTGCGCGACGCGCCGGCGATCAACGCCTACGCGGAGTCCGGGGTGGGCGGGGCGGGCTACTCGTACATCAGCCTGCGCGGGATCAGTCCGACACGCATCAACTTCACCCTCGACGGCGTGCCTCTCGCGGACTCCGAAGACATGGGGACGTACTTTGCGGACTTTCCGGACCTGGCGCGCTCGCTGGAGAGCATCCAGATCCAGCGCGGCGTCGGCACGTCCACCTTCGGCTCGCCCTCCTTCGGCGGCTCGGTGAACCTGGAGAGCGTCGACGCCGGAGGCGATCCCGGAACCAGCGCCACCCTCGGCGGCGGCTCGTTCGGCAATCGCCAGGCCAGCGTCGGCTTCAGGAGCGGCGCTCTGCCGTGGGCCAACGACATGGCCGTCTACCTGCGCCTCTCCTATCTGGAGAGCGACGGCTTCCGCGACAACTCCGCCATGCGCCAGCGCAACCTCTTCTTCGGCGCCGTCAAGCAGCTGGGCGACGCGCGCCTGAGGCTCACCGGCTTCTCCGGCCGCGAGCACCAGCAGCTCTCGTTCTACGCCACCGACGCCGAGACGCTGAAGACCGACCTGCGCGCCAACCCGCTGCGCCCGGAGGAGAAGGACAGCTTCGGCTACGACCTGGCCTCGCTGCAGTACATCCGCAGCTTCAGCCACGACTCGCACGTCACCGCCAGCGCGTACTACCAGCGCGGCTACGGCTGGTATCGTCTGTACGACTTCGGCACGGACGTGCTCCGCCAGTACGGCCTCGACGGGATGCTCATCGGCGGCCTCGCGACTTACGCGCGCGCGTTCAATGAAAACCTGTCGGTGACGACCGGCGTGCACGCGAACCGCTTCAAGCGCGATCACACGCGCGACGACCTCTCGCTGGAGGTCCGCGACTACGCCAACTACGGCGTGAAGCAGGAGGCCAACGCCTTCGCCAAGATCGAGTACGAGCGCCAGCGCTGGCATCTGTACGGCGACGCCCAGGTGCGTTACGCCGACTTCGAGTACCACGGCGACGTCGACATCCGCCCGATCTCCTGGACCTTCCTCAACCCGAAGGTCGGCGCGCGCTACTGGCTCGGCGGCCCGGGCAGCGTCTATGCCTCGTTCGGCATGACCACGCGCGAGCCGGCGCGCAACGACTTCTTCCACGGCGAGGACAATCCCAGCGTGGCCTATGACCTCCGCGCCGTGCGTCCCGAGCGCGTCTACGACCTCGAGGCCGGCTGGAACTACGTCACCGCCAGCGTGGAGCTCGCGGCCAACGTGTACGCGATGGAGTTTCGCAACGAGATCGCCGCCACCGGCGAGCTCTCCGAGATCGGCCTCCCGCTGCGCCGCAACGTCGACCGCAGTCACCGCCGCGGCATCGAGCTCGACCTCTCGTGGTACGCCATGCCCGCGCTGCGCCTCAGGACCGCGGCCAACTTCAGCCGCAACCGCATCGAGGAGTGGACGCAGTTCTACGATCCGTCGACGGCGATCACTTACCACGACGTCGAGCCGCTGCTCACCCCGAGCGTGATCGTCAGCCAGCAAGTCGACTACCGCCCGAGCTCGCGCCTGCAGATCGGCGCCCTCGGGCGGTGGGTGGGGCGGTCCTATCTCGACAACACCAACCACGAGGACCTGACCACGCCGTCCTTCTTCGTCCTCGACGCCAACGCCTCGTACGCGGTTACCGATTGGGCGCGCGTTTCGCTGCAGGTCAGCAACGCCTTGAACAACGACCGCGTCTACCCGAGCGGCTACAGCTACCTCTACGTCGACAACGGCGCCGTGGCCGGCATCCCGTACTACTACCCGCAGGCCACGCGCAACGCCGTGGTCCTCCTGGACTTCGACTTTTGACCGCCGTCGAGATCTTCGCCGCGGCGATCACCATCGCCAGCATCGTCCTGGCCACGCAGGAGAACGTCTGGTACTACCCGACCGGCATCGTCAGCGTGCTCCTCTACGCCTGGATCTTCTATGACGCCCGCTTCTATGCCGAGGCCGGGCTGCAGCTGGTGTGGCTGGCGCTGATGATCTACGGCTGGTACGAGTGGCTCTACGGCGGGAAGAACAAGACCGAGCTGCCGGTGACCCGCACGCCGCCGCGCGTGTGGGTGATCGTGGTCGTCGCCGGCGTGCTCCTGTCGGCGATCATCGCCCTCATCCAGAAGCGCTGGACCGACAACCCCGCGCCGCTGATCGACTCCTCGATCGCCGCCTGGAGCATCGTCGCCCAGTGGATGACCGCCCGGAAGTGGCTGGAGAACTGGCTGCTGTGGGTGGTCATCAATACTCTGGCCGTACCGCTCTACATCACCCGCGCCCTCTGGCCCACCGCCGCGCTCTACGCCGTGCTCTGGGTCCTGGGTGTGCTGGGATACTACCGATGGCGCAAATCGCTCGTGTCGTCCTGACCGGCCCGGAGTGCACCGGTAAGACCGCGCTGGCGCAGCTCCTGGCGCGCGAGCTGGAGACGGTCTGGGTGCCGGAGTATGCGCGCGAGCACGCCGAAGGCTGCGGCAATGCCCTCACCGCCGCCGACGTCGAGCCGATCGCGCGCGGGCAGATGGCGAACGAGGATCGTCTCGCGCCGCAGGCCTCGCGCGTTCTCCTCCTCGACACCGACCTGATCTCGACCGTGGTCTACGCGCGCTTCTACTACGGCTCTTGTCCGCCCTGGATCGAAGCGGAGGCCCGCCGGCGGTGCGGCGATCTCTATCTCCTCCTCGACACCGACGTCCCTTGGCAGCCGGACGCCGCGCGCGACACAGGCGGCGAGGCCCGCGAGGATCTCTTCGACGCCTTCCGCGCCGCCCTCGACGAGTTCGAGACGCGGTGGGAGATCGTCAGCGGGGAGTGGGAGGAGCGGGCGGCTTTTGCCCTACGCCACGTCAGCCAGATCGGCAGTGATCAGCAGCAGGCACCCTTCCGCTGAGGCGATGACGTCGCCGTGGTGGGCGCCTTCCTCGACGCGGTGGAAGTCGCCCGCGTAGAGCGCCACCCCGCCGATGCGGCAGCTGCCTTGGATCACGTACGACTCCTCGCCGCCCTGATGGTCGTGGGCGGGGAGGATGGCGTCCGGGGCGAGCTCGAGGAGGCACGTGAACGTGCCGCGGCGGGCGTCCTTGGAGAGCTTCTTCGTGCGCACGCCGGGGGCGACGGTCTTCCACTTGCCCTCGTCCGCGCGGACGGTCTGGCTCTCGTGCGCGCCGGGGAGGGACTCGTCGAGCTTGCGCGGGCCGACTGCCGCCAGGATCTTCGTCCGGACGAACGCCGGCGGCGCGACCGGCTCGATCGTCTCGGCGACGATGCGGTCCAGGATGTCCAGCTCTTCGAGGGTCAACGCGTCGCTCATCTACTTCCTCGCCCCAACTGCCTCACGCAGCTCGGTCATTCCGTCGCGCAGCATAGCGCGAACGGTCTCTTCCGGGAGTGAATACGCCCGAGCGAGGTCGGCCACCGACCGCCCGCGATAGAACGCCTCTTCGACCAGAGCCCTTGAAACCGGTTTCATCCCTGAAGCCTCTACGGACGTCGCCGGCGTTTGGATGTATCCCCTCAGCGCGATCTCCCGGGTCAGCCGGACCAGCCCGGCCAGGTCGCCCGGAAGCGGCCCCGACGTGAAGACCTCCTCCAGCACGCCCGCCGCGGCCTTCTCGTCGCCGGTCATCCGCAGCGCCAGCGCGTAGAGACGGGGAGCGTGTTCGTCGTAGAGCGCGACCACCTCGGACGGAGATGCGGTCATGCGATGTGTACATTCTAGACGTTTTGGAGTGCGGCAGCGGAGCTGCCGCTTTGAAAGCGGCGGCGTTGCCGCCGCACTCCAAAACGGCGCAACATCCCCTTTATGAATTGGATCATCAAAAACTTCCTGCGCGGCCTGGTGATCGTGGTGCCTTTCGCCGTCACGATCTACCTTCTCTACCAGACCTTCGTCACGCTCGACCGGCTCCTCAAGCTGGAGTATCCGGGGCTGGGGGTGGCCGTGCTGGTGCTGGCGACGATCGTCATCGGCGCCCTGGCCTCGAACTTCCTCGGGCGGCGGCTGTTCGGGCTGACCGAAAAGCTGTTCACGAAGGCGCCGATCGTCCGGATCATCTACGCCGCGATCAAGGATCTCCTGGAGGCCTTCGTCGGCAACAAGCGCCGGTTCGACCGGCCGGTGTCGGTGCAGGTCTCCGCCGACGTGAAGGTCTTCGGCTTCATCACCCGCGACGACCTCGGCACCCTCGGCGCCGCGGGCGAGGTCGCGGTGTACGTGCCGTTCTCCTACACCTGGGACGGCTGCCTGCTGGTGGTGCCGAAGGCGCGCGTCACGGCGATCGAGGCCGACAGCGCGAGCATCATGGCCCTGGTGGTGTCGGGAGGGGTGTCGCGCGTCTAGGGCATGATCCGCTTCGAGCACGCCTCCGGCGCGATCTGATCGAGCAGCTTCCACTCCCTAGGCCCGCCGTTGCGGCAGAGGAAGAAGACGACCGTCGGCTCGAGACGTCCCGGCTCCTGCAGCGATTCGTAGAACACGTCCACGGCGGACTTGTCGCCGAGCTCCCACAGCACCTCGGCCGCGTAGGCGCCGACGGAGGTACGCCGTTCCTCGCGGACGATCTCGCGCAGGACGCCGAGGCCGAACTGCTCGTCGTCGACGTTCTTCTGCTTGCGGGCGCGGCGGACGAGGGTCCGCGCCAGTGGGGTCTTTTCCCGGATCGGTGCTTTCTCGATCCGGGTCCGGAGGTCGGTGTGGTACTCGATGATCGCGCGGGCGACGTCGCGCAGCCGGGGCTGGGGAAGGTTCCACGAGACCAGATACTCGAGGTTGCGGGCACGGGTGGGGGTGCGGTCCTCGAGCAGCGGCTCGAGCTCGGCGATGATGCCGGGATCGCCGCGCATCAATTGATAGGCCGGGTCGCCGGGATCCTCTTCGATGGCGCGCTCCAGCGGCTCGGCGTTCTCGGTCATCAATAGAAGCTCGGCGACGGCGCGGGTCTCGGCGAGGGGGTGGCTGGTCGCGTTCGCGAGGTCGGTCGCGAGCTCGCGGGCCAGCTCGTGCCAGGGACTGTCGGGGTGCTGTTCCACGACGGGCTGGAGCCGCTTGGCGATGACCTGCCGGTCGACGCCGCCCCGCAGATCGCTGAGCGCGGCCTCGTACGCGCGCGAGAGATCATCGTCCGCCGGAGGGATCTCGGCCTGCACGCCGAGGGCGAGCAGCGCGACGACGGCGAGGGCCATTCGTGCGGTCATCCTGCTCAATGATCGGACGGCAATCGGCCGACTGAAGTGACGGTCTTGCATCATCGATTGTTTCGAGTATGATCCGGCCGCGTTCGCGCGGTCTCCCTTGCGTGCGCGTCACCGCGGCAGCCAGCTCCGCCCCTCATCTTGTTGAAAATTCATGGCTCAAATCTTCCACCGCAGTGCCAATACGCTGTCCCGAGCGACGATCTTCGGGGCCGTATTCATCGCTGGCTTCGTGCTTTGGGTCATCGGCGGCATCGTCCGCTCTCCTTACTTCACCAACCAGGGCATCGCCCGCGAGCAGCCCGTCCCGTTCAGCCATCAGCATCACGTGGGCGGACTGGGGATCGACTGCCGCTACTGCCACACCTCCGTTGAGACCGCGGGCTTCGCCGGCCTCCCGCCGACGTCGACCTGCATGAACTGCCACTCCCAGATCTGGACGAACGCGGAGATGCTCGCCCCCGTCCGGGCCAGCTTCCAGAGCGGGCGGCCGATTCGATGGAACCGCGTGCACCGCCTCCCGGACTTCGTCCACTTCAAGCACGACATCCACGTGGCCAAGGGCATCGGCTGCGCCAGCTGCCACGGCCGCATCGACCGGATGAACCTCGTCCATCAGGCCTCGCCGCTGACGATGGAGTGGTGCCTGAACTGCCATCGCCATCCGGAGAAGTACATCCGGCCGCGCGAGGAAGTCTTCAACATGGGTTACGTCCCCAAGAACCAGGAAACGCTCGGACCGCAGCTGGTGAAGCAATACAACGTGAAGAGCATGACCAGCTGCTCGGTGTGCCACTACTGATGAGTGATCCGAAGACACTGAGTTTCACCGAGTTCCGCGCCCGCGTGGGAGACCTGCGCGGGAAGGAGCTCTGGCGCAGTCTCGAGGAGCTGTCGCGCAGCGACGTCTTCGACGAGTACATGCACGAGGAGTTTCCGCAGCAGGCCGTGGCGCTCGATAAGGGCGTCGACCGCCGGAACTTCCTCAAGCTGATGTCGGCCTCGGTGGCCATGGCCGGACTGGCGGCGTGCCGCCAGCCCTCCGAGGCCATCGTGCCGTACGTCAATCAGCCGGAGAACCTGATTCCCGGCAAGCCCCTCTTCTTCGCCAGCGCCTTCACCCTCGGCGGCGTCGGCACGGGCGTGCTCGTCGAGAGCCACATGAACCGGCCCACCAAGATCGAGGGCAACCCCGAGCACCCGTCGAGCCTCGGCGCGAGCGACTCCTTCATGCAGGCCTCCGTCCTCGGCCTCTACGATCCCGACCGCTCCCAGGTCGTCCGCAAGCTCGGCGACACGGGCACGTGGGCCGACTTCCTCGGCGCGCTGCAGCCGGTCCTCACCGACGCCAAGACCAGCGGCGCCGGCCTGCGCCTCCTCACCCAGACCATCTCCTCGCCGACTCTCGGCGCACAGATCCAGGCTCTCCTGGCCCAGTACCCGGGCATGAAGTGGCACCAGTGGGAGGCCGTGAACCGCGACGGCGCCCGCGAGGGCGGCCGCATGGCTTTCGGCGCCTACGTCAACACCGTCTACGACTTCACCAAGGCCAACATCGTCGTCTCCCTCGGCTCGGACTTTCTCGGCGAGGGGCCGGGACACCTCCGCTACGCGCGCGACTTCATGTCCCGCCGGCGCGTGCGCCATGGCGAGAACACGGGCATCAACCGCCTCTACGTCATCGAAGGCGGGATGACCAACACCGGCTCGGTCGCCGATCACCGCATCGCCGTCAAGCCGTCGCAGATCGAGGGCATCGCCCGCCAGGTTCTGAGTGGAGCGGCGGGCTCTCAGCCCGCCATCAACGCGCTGATCAAGGATCTGCAGAACAACCGCGGCGCCAGCGTCGTCATCGCCGGCGACGAACAGCCGGCGATCGTCCACGCCATCGCCCACGCCATCAACACCCAGCTCGGCAACATCGGCTCGACGGTGCTCATCACCGACCCGATCGAGGTCGCGCCGACGAACCAGCTGGCGTCCCTGCACGAGCTCGTGCGCGACATCAACGCCGGCGCGGTGAAGGCGCTGATCATCCTCGGCGGCAACCCGGTGTTCGACGCCCCCGCCGACCTGCAGTTCGCGAAGGCCCTCGACAAGGTGCCGTTCCGCGCGCATCACTCTCTCTATTACGACGAGACCTCGCTGCGCTGCCACTGGCACATCCCCGACACGCACTACCTCGAGTCGTGGAGCGACACGCGCGCCCACGACGGCACGGTCTCCATCGTCCAGCCCCTCATCGCCCCGCTCTACAACGGCCGCTCCGCGCACGAGATCCTCGGCGCCCTGATCGGCGGCCTCGAACAGAACCCCTACCAGACCGTCCGCAGCTACTGGTTCAGCAAAGGCGCCACCGAAGACACCTGGCGCAAGTGGCTGCACGACGGCGTGATCGCCGGCTCGGCTCTGCCGTCACGTGGAGCGGCGGGCTCTCAGC
>JBIOTX010000417.1:0-23959 GCA_044866315.1 Thermoanaerobaculia bacterium
CCGCTGACGAACACCGCGCCGAGGCGCTGCTGCCAGGTGATGCCGAACGCGGCCAGGCCGAAGGCGATGAAGGCGTTCTCGCCCATGTACGGCGCCACGGCGAAGGGCCGGTTCGCGTAGAGGCCCATGAGCAGCGTGCCGAAGGCGGCGGTGAGGATCGTGGCGACCGTGCTCGGCCCCTGCGGGATCCCGGCGAAGGAGAGGATGGCCGGGTTGACGACGATGATGTAGGCCATGGAGACGAACGTCGTCACCCCGCCGACCACCTCGGCGCGCACACTGCTGCCGCGCTCGCGAATGCGAAACATCGGGACCGCGGCGCATTGTAATGGGAGGGCGGGCGATGGAGTGCGGCGACGATGCCGCCGCACTCCAAACCACTACTGGACGTGAATCCCGCTGGCGTCGACGCTGGTCACGCCGTTGACTTCGCGGACGCGGGCCACGATGGCGTCGCGCTGGGCAGCGCTGTCGGCGTGGCCGGAGAGCTTCACGTGACCACCCTCGGTCACGTCCACTTCCATGGTCTTCCCGGGGGCGACGGCAGTGATGGCCGCGCGGACTTCGACCTCCAGGGCTTCTTCATCCATGGATTTCGGAAGCTGGCGGTTCATCGAGCACGCGCTCGCAGCCATCATCAGGGCAACGAGACATAGAAAAACAAACGCGTTGTTGCGTCTCATGTACTTGGGTACCTCCTTTACGGGGTTATTTGAAGAGCAACGGCCATTCCAGCGCGGTTTCCGGAGGCACACTAGTTGCTCTAAATAACCGCTAGTATCTTGCCGTATCCCGAAAGGAGAACCCATGCGCAAGATGTTGAAATCAAGAAACTTGAATGCGCTGCTGGCGTTGTTGCTCTCGGCCTCGCTTGCGGCGTTCGGATGCACCACCAACCGCATGCCCGGAGAGGGGGAGCCGACGCGGACGAGCCCGTCGTACGCACCGGCCGCGACCCCTGGAACCTCGTCCGGAGCGACCGTCGAGTACCCGCCGCCGATGATGTCGTCGGCGACCACGTATGACACCACGTATGAGCCGATGCCGGCCGTGACGGCCGCCGCGCCGGCCCGGACCGGGAAGCTCGGTCTGACCGCCGATCAGGCTGCCGCGATCATGGGCCAGCATCAGAACGGCGGCGGTAAGTTTCTCGGCTATGCCAATCCCGGCATGAGCGGCCGCGCGTATTACTCCGATGCGCGGCCGACCGGCAGCTTCCAGAACCCCGCGATGGTCAACCCGCAGCTGACCATCAACTCGTCGATCAGCTCGCCGGGCGGCGCTCAGGCCATCACCAGCGGGGTGGGCGGAACGGGTACGGGCGTGAGTGCAGCCGTGACCACCGGTGCCGTGACCGCGAACGCGGTCGCCGCCGGAACCACGACCACCACGACCGCCGCCGGCGCAGCCGTCTTTCCGAGCGGTACCCTCGGGGTGACGCCGACCACCGGCGCGATCGCGGTCTCGCCGACGGCAGTCGCGGGCACGGTGCCCTCGCCGACCGTCCTCTCGTCGAGCCCGGTCGTAGGTACTGCGACGACCACCACCAACGGCACGACCGTGAGCACGGGAACCACCGCCGCGGCGACCACCGTCGCCACGGCGCCGGGCACCACCGCGACCGCTCCGGTGCGCCTCATCCGCACGAACGGCCGTACCACCGTCACCAACCAGCGGTAAGTCCGTGGAGGACAGGCAATCCTGCCTGTCCTCCCCATCCGTGGAACGACGACATGACCGACATCCGCATCGGAACGTCCGGCTATCACTACAAGCACTGGGTCGGCCGCTACTACCCGGCCGGTACCAAGCCCGGTCAGATGCTCGCGCATTACCGGCGCGACTTCGACACCGTGGAGCTGAACAACACGTTCTACCAACTGCCGAACGAGTCGACGTTCGACGCGTGGCGCGACTCCACGCCCGACGACTTCCTCTTCGCCGTGAAGGGAAGCCGCTTCATCACCCACATGATCAAGCTCAAGGACGCGCAGCGCGGCCTCACGAACTTTCTGCCCCGCGCGGAGCGCCTCGGCTCGAAGCTCGGTCCGATCCTCTGGCAGCTTCCACCGGGATGGAAAGTGAACGTCGAGCGGCTCGAGGAGTTCCTGTCTCTCCTGCCGCCGCAGCACCGCTACGCCTTCGAGCTGCGCAACGAGACCTGGATGACCGACGCCGTGCTCGAGGTCCTGCGCCGCTACAACGCCGCGTTCTGCATCTACGAGCTTGCCGGCTACCACTCGCCGCTGGAGATCACCGCCGACTGGACCTACATCCGCCTGCACGGCCCGACCGCGTTCAAGTACCAGGGGAGCTACAGCGACGCGAAGCTGCAGGCCTGGGCCGAGCGCATCCGCGCCTGGCGGCGGAAGATGAAGGCGATCTACGTCTACTTCGACAACGACGATCGCGCCTATGCCGTCGACAACGCGCTGACTTTGCGGAGGATGGTCGAGCGGCGTGCCTCGCGGCGCGCGGCGTAGAATGAATCCATCGTGCGCATTCCGGAGACCGCGGACTTCGCGATGGAGAGTGAACGGAGATCGATCCGCTGGTTCTTCGTCTTCTCGGCGGTGCTGTTCATCGCAGGCATGGCCATCGTGGTCGTCGTCCTGGCCGTTCCGACGATCGCGACCGCCGAGGGGGTCAAGCCGCTGATCGCGGTCGCCGGGACGTTCATCTCCACCATGGGCGGGTTTCCGCTCAAGGAGATCATCGCCCGCCAGCAGCGCGTGCGCTATCTGGAGTGGGTCAAGCACGAGGCCCAATCGCCGGGAGCCGATCTGCCCCAGCTCGAAGCGCTGCTCCTGGACGTCGTGAAGAAGGGGACCTCATGAGCGCTGACTACGGCGACATCCGCCAGCGGCTGCAGACCGCCGAGGCGCGGGCCCGGCGTACGACCCTCCTGGTCACGCTCGTGCCGGTGCTGATCGTCATCGCGCTGGTCGCCATCGCCGGCTCTCGGCTGATCTCGGCAAATGAGCGCCTTCAGCAGGAGTTCGACAGAACCAACGCCGTCAACCAGTCCCTGTCCGCGAAGATCACTACCCTCGAAGCCGAGCGGAAACGACTGGAAGAGGAGCTGGCGTCGCTGGACCGGAGCTACCAGCAGCAGTCGAAGGTTCTGGACCAGTTCGCGGCCCGGCGAGTCACACCGGCCACGGTCGCCGAGGCGAAACAGCTCGTGGTCGCCTCTCGGAAGATTCAGGACCGGGTACGGGAAACACTCGCCGAGACTCCCAGCCGTTCCTCTCCGCGCGTGTTCCTGCACATCGCGGACGAGAATCAGCGCGATTCCGCGCGGCACCTGCAGGCCGCTCTGATCGAGCGAGGCTTCATCGTGCCGGGAATCGAGAACGTCGGCAGGATCGGGGCGAAAATCCCACAGGAAAAAAGCGAAGTCCGCTATTTCCACCGGGAGGATGAGAAAGACGCGGTCCGGCTCACCGGGGCTCTGGAAAACGAGGGAGTGCGAGCCAAAATCAAACCCCTCTTCCATGAGAAGAATGAGCCTCTCGGCAAATTCGAGGTCTGGTGCTCACAGAACCTCTGGCGCGAAAAGGCGGCGGCGCGTTAGTCGCGCCGCCCGCCGAACAGCCGCAGCAGCATCAGGAAGAGGTTGATGAAGTCCAGGTACAGCGCCAGCGCGCCGATGATGGCCAGATTCTCGCGCAGCTGCGGCGAGGTGGCGTAGGCCTTCAGCTTCTGCGTGTCGTACGCCGTCAGGCCGAGGAACACGAACACGCCGATGAACGAGATCGCGTAGCCGAGGGTGTTCGACCCCAGAAAGATGTTGATGACCGAGCAGATCACGATGCCGATCAGGCCCATGAAGAAGAACGAGCCCCACGAGGTGAGGTCGCGCTTCGTCACCATGCCGTAGACGCTCATGGCCCCGAACATCAGCGCCGCCGTGCCGAAGGCCTGATAGATCGCCCCCAGCCTATAGGCGGAGAAGATCCAGCTGATCGTCAGACCGTTGAGCAGCGAGAAGACGAGGAACATCGCCGCAGCCGTGCCGGCCGAGATCTTGGTGATGCGGAACGACAGATAGAACACCAGGCCGAGCTCCACGAGTGAGAGCACGATCCACGTGCCCGGGCTGCCCAGGATGATCGCCTTCATCGCGGGCGACTTCACCACCCACAGGGCGGCCAGAGCCGTCAGCAGCAGGCCGCCGAACATCCAGGCGTAGACGGAACGGATGAAGGCGCGCTCGCGCTCGACGGTCTCGGCCGTGCTGGCGCTGACCCAGGCTGGTTCCTGCCGATAAGGAAACTGACTCATGTTGGTCCCTCCAAGTCGCTCATCTAAACACAGGTCATGCCCGGGCGTAGTCCTTGCACGCCCGGAATTTACAATGGTAGACTCAGGTTTGCTTGAGCAGCGAGATTTGACAACGGGATGCTCACCTGTCCCGAAGTCATAGAAGGAGAACCAGTTATGTCCAAGATTATCGGCATCGACCTCGGCACGACCAACTCTGTCGTCGCGGTCATGGAAGGCAACGAGCCGAAGGTCATTGTCAACGCCGAGGGGAGCCGAATCACCCCGTCGGTGGTCGGGTTCGCCAAGAACGGCGAGCGTCTGGTCGGCCAGGTGGCCAAGCGCCAGGCGGTGACGAATCCCGAGAACACCGTCTTCTCCATCAAGCGCTTCATGGGGCGCAAGTTCAATGAAGTCAGCGAAGAGATGAAGATGGTGCCCTACAAGGTCACCCAGGCCTCGAACAGCGACGTCCGCGTCGAGGTGCAGGGCAAGCTCTATTCGCCGCCCGAGATCTCCGCGATGATCCTCCAGAAGCTCAAGCAGGCCGCGGAAGACTACCTCGGCGAGAAGGTGGACCGCGCCGTCATCACCGTGCCGGCGTACTTCAATGACTCCCAGCGCCAGGCCACCAAGGACGCGGGCGAGATCGCCGGCCTCAAGGTCGAGCGCCTGGTCAACGAGCCCACCGCCGCCGCGCTCGCCTACGGCCTGGATAAGAAGAAGAACGAGACCATCGCCGTGTACGACTTCGGCGGCGGCACGTTCGACATCTCCATCCTTGAGGTCGGCGACGGCGTGGTGGAGGTGAAGTCGACCAACGGCGACACGCACCTCGGCGGCGACAACATCGACCAGCGCCTCATCGACTGGATCATCGACGAGTTCCGCAAGGACCAGGGCATCGACCTCTCCAAGGACAAGATGGCCCTGCAGCGTCTCAAGGAGGCGGCGGAGAAGGCCAAGATCGAGCTCTCCTCGACGATGTCCACCGACATCAACCTGCCGTTCATCACCGCCGACGCTTCCGGTCCGAAGCACCTGAACACGAACCTGTCCCGGGCCAAGTTCGAGCAGCTCGTGGGCGACATCGTCAACCGCACCATGGGTCCGGTGAAGCAGGCCCTCGCGGACGCCGGCGTCGATCCGAAGAAGATCGACGAGGTCGTCCTCGTCGGCGGCTCGACCCGCATCCCCATGGTCCAGCAGGTCGTGAAGGACTACTTCGGCAAGGAGCCCCACAAGGGCGTGAATCCGGACGAGGTGGTCGCGGTCGGCGCGGCCGTGCAGGGCGGCGTTCTGGGCGGCGACGTCAAGGACGTGCTCCTGCTCGACGTCACTCCGCTCTCCCTCGGCATCGAGACCCTGGGCGGGGTGATGACCAAGCTCATCGAGCGCAACACCACCATCCCCACGCGCAAGTCGGAGATCTTCTCCACCGCCGCCGACAACCAGACCTCGGTCGAGATCAAGGTCTATCAGGGCGAGCGCGAGATGGCCAACGCCAACAAGCTCCTCGGCGCGTTCCACCTGGCCGGCATCCCGCCTGCGCCGCGCGGCCTCCCGCAGATCGAGGTGGCCTTCGACATCGACGCCAACGGCATCATGCACGTGTCGGCGAAGGACCTCGGCACGGGCAAGGAGCAGAAGATCACCATCACCAGCTCTTCCGGTCTCTCCAAGGACGACGTCGAGCGCCTGGTCAAGGACGCCGAGACTCACGCCGACGAGGACAAGAAGCGGCGGGAGGAGATCGAGGCCAAGAACCAGCTCGACACGCTGGTCTACCAGGTCGAGAAGATGCTCAGCGAGAACCGCGAGAAGCTCTCCGGCGGAGACGTGCAGTCGCTCGAGAGCGCCATCGGCGAGGCCCGCAAGGCCATGGAGCAGGGCGGCACCGACAACCTGCGCCGGGCCACCGACAACCTGCAGAAGGCCTCGCACAAGCTCGCCGAGGTCATGTACCAGCAGGCCGGCGCGAACGCCGGCGGTGGTGCCGGCACGCCGCCCCCGAGCGACGGCGGCGACGGCGCGGCCAAAGACGACGTGATCGAAGCGGAGGTTGTGGACGAGAATAAGTGACACAGCGCCTTCGGGCGCTGTGTCATCCTGAGCAAAGCGAAGGATCTCCCATGGCACGCCGCAGAGCAGACGGATACGTGATGATCTCCATCATCGCGGAGCGCTACAACATCCACCCGCAGACCCTGCGCCTCTACGAGCGCGAGGGCCTCATCAAGCCCGCGCGCACGGCCGGCAACACCCGCCTGTACGGCGAAGACGAGATCCGGAAGCTGGAGATGATCCTCACCCTGACCCGCGACCTCGGCGTCAACCTCGCCGGGGTCGAGGTGGTCCTCCAGCTCGCCCGGATGATGCACGACGCGGACATGGAGTTCGACCGCCTCCTCGACTACATCCGCCAGGTCATGCTGGACAAGCGCCACGGCATCGAGCGCGAGAACGCGCTGGTCAAGGCCATGCCGCGCGGGCTGACCAGGATGCGGTAGCTACTCACTGGACGAATTTCGGCCGAGCAACTTCGCAAAGAGCGTCCGCTCGACGAATAGGGCAAGCTGGTGTGACGTTCGCCATCCTTCCACACCGGTGCGCATGACCACGGGACTGTAGACGAGGTGGAAGTGGGCATCGGTTTTTCGGTGATGCCAGAGCGCCTCGACGTAGGGATTCACGAGGTTGATGCCACTCGCGCCGCGGCCGGACACGCCGCCGACGGCCAGCGTAGCCCGCAAGAGAATCGGTCCGGCCGTGCGCCCCGGAAGTCGGCTCACGTACACGAGTTCATTCTGCGAGCGGTCCTGCGTCGTTCCGGAGCGGACCGTCCGCGCGAACTGCAGCGATCCCCAGATGTCGTATCCGCGGACGCGGAAATGCGTGTCGGCGTCGAGGCCCAGCGCCGATTCGTGACCGGAGAGGCGCTCCACGACCTCGCGCGTAGAGGCGGACGTGACGGTGGTGTTGATCTGCTGCCGGCTCAGCGTCAGGCGATAGCGCAGCATGATCGGACTGCTCTTGCCATTTCCCTTGGGTCGATAGAAGGCGAACTGCAGCGTGTCCTTCGCGCCTCCCGGCGGCGCCGAGGGCATCGCATCGTCCGACGGCGGCGTCGGAAAGTAGATCCCGCTGGCACAGCCGCATTTCTGAACATGCAGCTTCTCTCCGCCGAAGGTCTCAGTACGTTTGTAATCGAGCTGGAAATCGGAGAAGTAGAGGCTGTTCGTGAGGAAGATGAACCCGAGGTCGTCGCCGGTGGGACGGTAGTCGTCGACGAAGTTCAAAGCGCCGCCGGCGACGAGACGGGAGATGAAAAACACGCGCTCATGCTCGCGCGGGTCGACGAAGTCGTCGGGATCGAAAATCGGGCGCTGCTGCGCCGCGGCAGCGGTGCCGACCAGGAAGGAGAAGGCGGTGTACAGCAGCGTGCGGGGTCGCATCACTCCTCCGCCAGGGTCACGTTCTTCATCTTTTTTTCCGTGAGCCGCTCGGCCACGAGGGCTGCGGTGGGAACGGACATGAACGGCAATGCGTCCTTCGGATCGATGACCTTCTGGCGTTGGAAGACGACGCCCACGGCATTGGGACCGAGCACGGTCGGGCGACGGTTTTTCCGGTTGCGCGCCATTTCGTCCTGGAGCGCCTGATCGAGGGTGATCCAGGGCGAATCCGGCTGACCGGCGACGGAGGCGAACCGCAAGCGCACCGTCTCGAACGGCGGATATCGCACCGCCTTCACCTTGTCGCCGCTTCCCGGAAGCGTCCCCGTCTCACGGCAGTCGTAATTCTGTTGGCGGTTCGATTCCGCCGACGTCAGAGCACGCTCGTACTCGACCTGAAAGGTCTGCGGATCGACGTCGATCAACACTTCTCTCGCGGAGTTGGGCTTGTAGCGGAACACCAACTCGGCGATGGGCTCGCGCTCTGGTGGTATGGGCCGCCGCTCGGATGCTCGCCGGCAGTCGGTGCGCGCTCCCTTCATGCGGATGCTGAACGTCTTGCCGAGGGAAAACGGTGGCCCCTGTTTTCTGCCGGTCCACAGACAGCGGTTGGTCTTGTCCCTGGACACGCCGACCGTGGACCGGTCCTGGTCGCCGATCACGACGTAGAGCGTTTCTTCGGCTCTCTCGCAGTCGTTCTCCAGATTTACGTGCAGGGTGTGCGTCGTCGTCTGGGCCTGTAGCGCGAGCGGGAGCGAGACGGTGAGGAGCACGGCGAGGATGCCTCTGGATGTCATGAACATGGATCTACTCCGGCGACAGTTTGTTGTTGATCAAATCCCGAATCTCCACGGCCTCGAATGTGTGCGACCGGTTTACGACACCGTTGGACTCCTCCACCCTGACGTGCACCGTCGCCGTTCCGTTGTTGATCCGGGCCTTGATCTGATCGAATGTGAGCTTTGCTCCCGGAAGGGGGTGGAGTCCGCGCACCTCGAGGCCGAGGCGCGACTCGCTGCCGCCGCGCACGATGCGGCTCTCGCCGGCGGTGAGGACGAGCCGGACCTCCGCGATCTCAAGCTGATCTTCGAACGTCAGCCAAAAGCCGCCCAGCGTCGACGGCGTCCTGCCGGTGTTCTCCGCCCGGACGTATACGACGTTGTCGTCGGCGCTCAGGAAGGAGATCGAGGTGCGCGAGTGCCGGTTGACAAAGTTTGACGACTCGCGGATGACATTCCCGAGGACGCTGAACAGCGCCGTCAGCAAAGCCAGGATGGTGCCGCTGAAGGACAAAAACCGCCGGAACCCCCTGTACGACTGGCAACTATTGCAGCGCTTCGCGGACCGGGGCATCACTTTCGCGCAGATCCGGCACTGCCGCCAGTTTCGGTACTTACATTGCGGACATTCCAGCACGTCATAGGGCATGGGTTGTCGGCATTTCGGACATGGCTTGAGTGGGGCGCGAGAAGTCTTGCACTCCTTACAAATGGTGGCGCGGATCGAAACCGGGTCGCCACAAGCGAGGCAACGCGTCGTTTCGCCGATGGCGCTACTGCCGTTTTCTTCCACGTTCTGGCTCATGAGGACACCCTTCCCATTGCCCACATCCCAACCGCCGCCAGCCGCGGTACGACTGGCAAGCGGCACAACGTACAGCGCCTCCGAGCATCGGTGCCGCGCAGATGTGGCAGCGCAGGCACGTTTTCGTTTCGTCGGGGGAGGCGGGCACGATGGGAGTTGCATTCGTCTCGCTCATCCCACCCTCCTCACCGCCACCACCCCCACCCCCGCCAGCAGCACCGCCAGCGCCGCCAGCGCCCACGGCGAAAGAGGCGTGTCGGGCATCGGCACGTCGGGAGGCGGCGCGAGCACCTCGATTCGGTAGACCTGGTGTCCCGTGCAGTTCGGGTCCGGCGACGCAGTGTCGCGAGCGGTCACGGTGAACGTGTAGATGCCGGGGGTGGTGAGGGGGCCGGACAGGTTCACCTGTGTTGGAGGCATGGCATCGAGTCCGAGATCAGGAGGAACCCCGGGGCTCACGGTGAACGCGTAGGGCCCGGTGCCGCCGCTGGCGGTGAAGATCACGCTGTAGTCGTCGCCGGCGAAGGCGGACCGGAGGGTATAGGGCACGTCCGGCGCCGGCGGGAGGGCGGCGGGGGAGACCACGATGGTGGGACAGGCCGGCGCGATGACGACGTGAACCTCGGTGTCTTCGCTGGCGCAGCCGTAACGATCGATGGCCGTGACGTTGAACCTGAACTCGCCTGATTGGGTCGGTGTCCCGCAGAGTTGGCCCAGCGGATTCGGCTTCGGGTCCAATCCCGGTGGGAGCGTGCCGGTCGTCTTGTAGCCATAGTCCGGCGTGCCGCCGGTGACGATCGGCTGACAATACTCCACACCCACTGTTCCCGGCGGAGGGTTCGGGTTCACGGTGATGGTCGGGCACCGGGTGCAGGCGCTCACCTTTGCAGGGCTACAGCCGGTCGGGGAGGTGGCGGTGACGGTGAAGCAGAAATCACTCCTCGTTGGCGGCCCGAAGATGTGCGCCTGAAATTGTGACAACGGCACCGGAACGAGCGACAGTCCTGCGCCCGGAAGCTCCTCGGAAGAGAACGTATAGGGCTTGCTTGCTCCGCTGGCAGTGAGGGTGACGTTGTACTCCGTGCCCACAACGGGATTCGGAATCGTCGACGGCATAATGACGACGTCCGTACACGGCGCGCCTTCCACGTCGATTGTGTAGATGTGGCTGACCTTCGTCTTGTCGTCGTCCGTGACCGTCAGCGTGAATCGGAATGTTCCCCGCTCGCTCGGTGTCCCGCAGAGCGTGCATTCCTCTTTGTTCGGCACGAGGCCGGGAGGAAGGTCTCCGCTGAAGTCGCATGTGTATCCAGGGGTGCCGCAGCTCGGGGTGAATGTCTGGCAATACCGCACGCCGACTCTCCCCGGAGGAAGTGGCCCAGCCGGTGGAGAAAGCGCAAGCGGGCAGGGACGGATGACGAGGACGTAGTCCCGCGTGCCCGTACAGCCCGTCGCGTCCGTCGCGGTGACTCTGAACGCGAACTCCCCCGCTGCCGTCGGCGTGAACGAGATGACGCCGTCGGGGAGGATCGGCGATAAGCCCTCCGGAAGGGTGCCGGAGCTGATTCTGTAGGTATACGGCTGCAACCCTCCGCTGGCGGTGATCTTCGCCGGGGGATACTCAACCCCCACCCTTCCCTCCGGCAGGCTCTCCGGCGAGAGCGCGATCGGAAGGCAGCACAGCGAGACGTTGCTGCTCTGCAGCGTCACGCTGCCTTCGAGGGCCAGGAGGCGCCCGGAGACGCTGGTGCCGCTTCGGACGACGATGCCGTTCAGGGCGATGAGATTGCCGACGAACGCGGTGTTCTCGCCGAGGACTGCGGAGCGGACGCGCCAGAAGACGTTGCCGTCCTGTCCGCCGTTGATGACGCGCACGGCGGCCGCGCTCGCGGTGAGCGCGCCTTCGACTCTGAAGATCCACACGGCGTTCGGATTGCCGAGGGCATCCAGGGTCAGCGTGCCCGTGAGCTGCGTTGACGAGTCGAAGCAGTACACGCCGGGGCCGAGGATCCGGTCGACCGGATTCTTGCCTGTGCAGTCGCCCTTGGCGAGGTCGTCATAGGCCGCGAGCGCGTCGGCGTGCGCCAGCGGAGCCAGGTCCTGCCGTCTGGCGCCGAGGATCACTTGCCCCGGGGGAAAGCCGGTGATCGTGGAGCCGGGAAACACGCCGAGGTTGCCCGTGACGCGCGTCGGCCCCTCATTGTTCACGGATGATCCGCCGAGTACGGCGAAGCTGGCCGCGTTCCGCAGCGGCGGTGCGTCCTGAGCCACCAGAGGCAAGGCGCCGGCGAAAAACGCGATCAAAGTCGCGATGCACCGCATGCTGGACGACCTCTCTCAGGTGGGGAGAGGTGGAGCTCCCGACCCTGATGAATAGTGCGCCGGGCGCTCGATTCGTTTCAAGTGTGTGCTTGCCGGAAGAGCTTGACTCTGCGTCCGGATGGACGTAATTGGTAAGTACACGTCCAAAACCGGAGGAGACCATGCCCGACAACAACCCGCTGTCGCCGAAGGCGCTCGCGCTCATTCTCGAATTCGAAGGAGGAGCCGGCATCGACCAGCCGAGCAAGTGGCCCGGCGAGCAGTCCGGGATCTCCCTCGGCTACGGCTACGACCTCGGCTACAACACCGCCGACCAGTTCGTCGCCGACTGGGGCGAGGTCCTGCCCGCCGAACAGATCGCGGTCCTCAAGACCGTGGTCGGCATCAAAGGCACCGAGGCCCGCGACCGCGCCGGCCAGTTCGCGCAGATCCGGATCAAGGAGCCGGACGCGAAGAAAGTGCTCGTCGAGCGCACCGTCCCCCGCTTCTACGAGGAGACGCGCAAGGCCTTCCCGGGATTGGAGAAGCTTCCGGCCGACGCGCAGGGCGCGCTCGTGTCGCTGGTCTTCAACCGCGGCACGTCGGTGAACGGCCCCCGGCGCACGGAGATGCTGGCCATCAAGAACCTCCTCCAGGCCGAGGTGCCGGACAAGAAGGCCATCGCCGATCAGATCCGCGCGATGAAGCGCCTCTGGCCGAACACCGCGGGCCTGCGCCGGCGTCGCGATGCCGAGGCGGATCTCATCGAGCAGGCCTAAGGTTCACCGCCAAATCTGGTATCGTGGGCTGGTCCACCTCCCAGCAATTGTCCGTCTACCTCGAGAGGAGGCGCCGTGCGCGTCGAGTATGACTTTCTCCGGGTCGGGTCGGTCGTCGAGCCGCGACGGAGTCACATCTACGTCGACGTCGGCAATCAGAGCCTTCCCGGGGTCATCGACACGCACACCATCGACGCGCACCTCGATGCATTCGAGTGCAGCTCCTCGCTGATCGTCTCCGATCCCTCGCTGGTCACCGGCTGGATCTCCGGCGAAGACCTGCGCCTGCCGATCAAGGTGGTGATGCACGAGAACCCCGATTACGACTGCATCGCCTCGTCGCTTCTCGTGCGCAAGCTGCTCGAGGCTCAGGCCGTTGGCAAGGTCCTGCCCGACGGATGGCACGAGTGGGCTCCGGTCGTGGCCGATTCCGCGCGCCGGATCGACCGCGGCGAGACCAGGCTGCGGCTACCGATCAAGAACGAGCAGGTGCCGATCACCCCGTATCTTTCGATGATGGCCCTTCACGACCATGTCGCGAGAGAGGGTCTCGTGCCGAAAGACTCCTGGCGGCGGCTGGTCGAGGACGGACAGGCCATTCTGGAGCGCGCCGTGCGCCTCGCCGTCGAACGGAACATCAGCCATCTGGAGCTGGTCGACCTGCGTGGGTCGCTCGCCGAGTTCGGCGACCTCGAGTCGATCATCGATCAGAAGGTGAAGGCGTTCGAGCGCGACGCGCGGCGCATTCGCCTCGACTCCGTCTCCGATCATCGGGCCGGCCAGCTCGAGGGCGTGTTTCGTTTTCGCCTTCCGTTCCGCGCGTCCCCTTGCGACACCGTGCCCGCGGCGGTGGCCTGCATTCGCGACCCGGATTGCGGAGCGGGGTTCTTCAAGAGCGTCGTCCGAGGTGCGTACGCCGACACCGTCCAGGCCACCTGTGTCTTTCTGACCGTTCCTCCCGATCCGCTTGCCGGTACCCGGAAGTGGGTCCGCCCGATCATTTCCGTCGATCCCGACTCCCCATTCGATCTCCGCGGCCTGGGCCGGCAGCTCGACCGGATCGAGACCGACGAGAGGAAGATGCTCGGCCAGGAGCGCGAGGGCCGGCCGCGTCCGGGCTTCGACAATTCCGATCCCTGGTACGACGGTCGGGCGGCCGGATACACCATCGTCGATGCCCCGCGCTGGAGCACGGTGCTGCCGCCGGAACGTGTCCTGGCCGAGCTCCTCGACGTCGGAGCGTGGCTGAGCGTTCGTGTTTCCGAGGTGATGGGGACGATGCTGAGCACGATCGCGCTCGCGCGACGCGGCAGCGGGTCTTCTACCTACGATGCCATCAGCTCTGCCATCGCCTTCTGGCACTCGCAAGACCGCGATCCGCGGACGCAGCGGCTTTATGTCGAGTATGTCGATGCCGTGTCCTGTCTGGCGGCTGCCGGTGACGTTGCCGGCGAGTGGCTGGCCACCTGCGGAGAAGATGTGCTCCTCGGCCTGTTGGCCAATGGCGATCCCAACGTAAGGGTCCGGGCACTCCTGGCGGCGGCGCAGAGGGGTGAGCCGTTCGTCTCCTACGCCGAGGAATGCAAGCGGGAGGACGTTCTTCCTCTACTGAAGATCGTGACCGGAGAGGCCGCGGATGCCGCCGGGCGTCTCATCATCGGCGGAGCCGTCCGTGCGGAGCATGCTCTGCTGTTCGATGCCGTCGCCGCCCGGCTCAGGCGTGCCGGCGCATCCGACGTCACGCTGAATGCCGCGGTCGCGCTGGCAGGGCGAGCGATCGGGGTCCATGAGGCGGGCCGCTCGATCGTGAGGCTCTGGTCGACGATTCGCGAGATCGAGCCCCGGCGCGCAGCCGCGCTCGACACCATCGCGGCATCGATCGTCGGCGCGGCGCTGCGCGAGCTGGCGACATCCCCGGCCGCGAAGGAGATCACGGGAGATGCGTTGAGGGATGGCGTATGCGGCGCCCGCCAGGAGCTCGAGAGGCGCGCCGCGGAGGCGGAGGGAGTCGAGCGAGCCATCGCCCAGTTGCTGCTGGGCTTCGAGTCGATCGAGCTGGTCGCTCCCTGGCAGAAACGTCTCGAACAGGGCGACAACGGCGGGGAGCTTGGGGGCTGGCTCGCGGAGGGACGCGTCGCGCACGCCGCGCAGATGCTCCTCTTGCTCCTCGAGTCCGGCGGAGCGGCGGCACTGGCGCCGGAACGCCGCGGCGTCGTGCTCACCATGGCCGGAGCTCTCCTCGAGCGCGCCGGCGAAAACGAAGCGGTCGCGCCGCTGATCCGCGCGCTCATGCCCCGGCTGCGCGCGGCATTCGGCGTCGACCGGATGATCGCGGCCTTCGGCGAGCCCACGGCGATGCTCGCCCTTCGATGCTCCCCCGAGTTTGCCGGTGCGCTCGTGCGCACTGCGCCACTCGATCACGTCTCCCGTCGTGCGCTCGTGGCGACGGCCGTGGCCGGGAGCTGGGGAACTGCCATCGCCGGCGCCCGGTCCTTCGTGCTCACCCCGCAGGATGACCCTACGTACCGCAACGTTCTGGCGCTCGCGCGCGCCGCCGCGGCGGCGCGGCGGTTCGATGGGCCGGTTCCGGCCGCGCAGGCGAAGCGCGTGACCCTGCTCCTCGCCGCAGCATCGGCATCGCGTCGCGCGGCGCCGTCCAGCATCGACACGCTCGCGGCCGTGGCCGCGGCAGGCGATCTGCAGACAGCAGCCGATCAGGTCGGCGCGGCCCGGGCGCTGATCGCGGACGAGCTTCGCCACGCCGCGCCCGATCATCACCTGCTCGCGGACGCCGAGCCGTCTCTGGCGAAGGCGGAGACTCTCGCCCGGGCCCTGAAGCTGCTCAGCGCCGCGGAGACGCCTGCGGAGCAGGTGGTCCTTCCGATACTGCGCTTCGCGCTCGCTTTGCCGGAGCTCGACCAGAGCTGCGTCCGGGAGCTGATCCGGCTTCGCTGCACACAGGACCCGCGGGAGGAGCGCGACTCCGCATGGATGAAATGTGCGTTCGACTTCGCCGCGGCCGTGGACGCCATCACGCCCGGCGGTCGCCTGGTGACCGATGTGGAGCGGATTCGCTCCGCATGCCTCTCCATCGCGACGATCGCGCGCTCGTGTCCCGGTGAATCCCATGGGTGGCTCGTGCAGACTGCTCTTCGCGATACCGAGGCCGTGCTGAACGCGTATGCGTCAGGTCTCGACCGCGCGGGGAGCAAGGAAGCACCCCTCCTTGCAGCTGAGATCCTGCGGGCATCGGCCCTGGCCAAGGTTGTGTCCGATTTCCCTGAGGTTGCGGGAGCGGGGAAGGGAACCGCGGCGATTACGGCGCTGGCGCGCGTCGCACAGGCGTCGGACGACAGAGCCCCCGGGGTGCTATCGCGTCTGCGCCGCAGTCTCGGCCGGGCCGCGAGCGCCGGCGACGCCTACGTTGCCGCCGCCAGGACGCTGCCCGAGACCGAGGCCGCGGAACCGGCGGGCGATGCCGTGAACGTTCTCTACGGTCGGCTCCGACAGCTGCTGCAGATGCCCCTGCCGGCCTATGACACGGTCTATGCGCGCATCGTTCATGCGGATCTCACCCGCTACGACATCGCCACGGCGCGCAAGCGCATCGAGGAGTACAGCTTTCGGCGGCTGGCCGCTCTGCTCGGCTTCTGGATGTCGCCCTGGACGCTGGTCATCCCGATCGGATTCGTGGCGCTCTTCGTCGCCGCCGGACAGCACCTCCGTGTCGGCCATGTCGTGGAAGCAGCGGTATGGGTGCTGCTGGCCATGGTCGTGGCGTCCATCGGACTGGAATGGCGCCGGCGGCGCCAGTCGGCCAAGGACGGGCCGGTCGATGCCCTGCGATACGAGTTGTTCCTTCCGCACTTCGGCATTCCCGTGCTGATCGGCGTCTACACGGCCGCCATGAGCCACGAGATGAGCGCCCATCTGGCCCTGCAGCTCGGGGATGGCCATTACGCCGCTCTCGGGGTCGGACTCTTCGCCACCGCCGCGTGGGCGCTCCGGCAGATGATCCGGCAGGACCCATCCGGACAGAAAGCCTCGAAACTCGACGTCCTCATGATTGCGGCGCGGCTGTTCGCGTACGGCTTCGTCGTGGCCGTGATCCTCAATCTCGTTCTGTCGCCGCTGCTGACGTATCAGAAAGGCCTTCACGACCTGTTCATCGGCTGGATGGACATGCATCACGAGCACACGCTCATTCCCCACGTATTGACCATGCCCTTGCTCTCGAGCAATGTGCCGCTGTTCCCACGACACATCGTTTTGGATGCCCTGTTCGGCATGTTCATCGGCATCGTCCTGCACCGGTTTCTCAAGAGCGGAGGGGAGGAGTAGAGCCATGCGCTTCGCCGCCGTGTTCATGATCGTCGTGGCACTCGCGGTCCCCGCCTGGGCGCAGAATCGCGAGTCGCTGCAGTTCATCAGCGTCATGCCCGACAACGACTACGTCCTCGCGGACATGCGGCTGCGGGAGTATCTCGAGAAGACTGCCGACCTGACGTTCGACGACAATGGGAAGACGGAGTATCACGACGCCATCACCGAAGTCATCGACCGTGCCAAAGATGGCACTCCCTACGTCGCCCGGCTCACCCCGTACGTCTACGTGGCTGCCGAGCTGCAAGGCGCTCAGTTCGAGATCCTCGGCACGTACCTTGGCAAGGCGACGAACCGCGGAGTAACGTATCGATCCTATTTCGTGGTGCGGGACGAAAAGGGCGCATTCTCCGAGAAGGCCACGGTCCGTCAGATTGCCGACTATCTCCGAGCGAGCGAGCGCACGTTCGCTTATCACGACAAGTTCAGTGCCTCGAGCTACGTCGTTCCGGTGAGCTTCTTTCGCAAAGAGGGGCTGTTTCACATCGAGAGAGGGACGCCTCCCGGAACGCTCAAGCCCATCGCTGTACTGCCGCCTTCGTCGAAAGGGATGGGCTCTTCCAAACTGATCGAGATGGTGGCAACGCGGCAGGCGGACATCGCAGCGGTGTGGGATGGCACGAAGGTCGAGGATTTTCCGCAGGCCGTCAGGGATGGGCGGAGGATCGAGCCCCTCGACAAGGCGTGGGCGCCTTTGCGATTCGTGCCGCTGAATACCACGCTCCCGAACGACTTCCTGGTCTGTTCCAAGAACCTGCCTGAGAAGCGCAAAAGCGCCATTCGCGATGCCCTCCGGAAGATGAACGGCTGCCCGGGCGGTATCCCGGAGTTCGCCGGCGATTTCGTCTGCTGGCGACCGATCGAAAAGAACGACGAGGCGCTCAAGGCGCTGGAGGATCTTCGCCAGAGCGCATTGGGTCATCCGACACCAGTGACGGTAGAGGTCGCGCTCGATTTATCGAAACAAAAGGAAAGTGAGCTCGATGAGGCCGCACGGGCGAAATATGAAGGTTTCCTTGAGGTGGCACGGCAGGCGCTGGCCGATTCGGGCACGGAGTTCACACTCTTCACTCGCCCGCGCCATTCACACAAAGATATGGAATGGACGCTCGAGCCCATTCACGACGATGCCGTCATGCTCACCAGTGCCATTGCCATCAAAGGAGTGGCGCCGCAGCGGATCCCGATCACGTTCACGGACATGGAGGATCTGCGCAAGCGCCTGGGCACGATCATCCACACCCGCCTGCATCGCATCCGCTATCTATGGCCATACGACAACCGCAATGGGAAAGTCCTTCGCGACGTGAACTTTTCGCCGGTTTCCAGGGCTCACGTGCAACGCATCACGTGGATCGATCCGGCGAAGTACTCCTTCACCGATGCTTCGCCCCGTGAGCTCGAGATCCGGCCCGGGGGCATGGGCGCGTACTACTTCGAGGTCGATACCGCGGGCCTGGACAAGTCGGGCGACGAGCTAAAGTTCGTCGATCCGTTGTCGAACTCCGCCTACCGGGTCGTGCTCCTTCGCCCCGAAACGGAACGGCCGCTGTTTCAGTGGCTCACCCTCGGTCTGGTCATTCTGTTTGCGTTGGCCGGCATGGCGGCGATTTTCGATCTCGCCCGCGGGCGCCGTCAGGCCCGCGCCGAGCCCGTGATCGCACCCCAGCCGGCGCCGGCGCTACCCACCCTGGTGCAGTAGCACTCGCCGCGGCGGCGCCTGGAGCAGGCGTACCAGCGGCTGCCAGCGCAGCAGCCGCTCGGCCGCGGCGACGCTCACCGCTCCGGCGCCGAGACCGGCAGCGATGTCCGAGATCCAGTGAATGCCGAGGGCGAACGTCGAGAGGATGATGGCAACGGCCAACGGAAGCGCGGTGAGGCGGAAGCGAGCGCGCGCACGGAACAGGCACAGGAGCGCCACCACCGTGACCGAGACGTGGAAGCTTGGGAAGCAGTTGTTCACGCCGCTGAACGGCCGGATGTACTCGATCCAGCTCGTGCTCACGAGATCGGAAAGCAGGATCGCGTTGGCGTCGGGATAGGACCATCGCTCGGGGACGGGAAAGAACAGATAAAACGGCAGGGTGAGGACGTAGTCCACCGCGATCGCGACAGACATGACCGTGAGCGGCCGGGGATCGCGGCGGTAGGCAAAGGCGGTCATCGTGCCGAGGATGAGCAGCGGAAACACGGCGAAGTAGACGATCGAGAAGCCCCATTTCGCCACGTTGCCGGCGCTGTCGTGGTGCTCGAAGCTCAGACCCCGCTCGAACCAGAGCGCGGCGTCGGCCATCTGCCGCTCGGTGGCGATTCCGACCTGGTGCTCGTTGCGCAGCCAGGTCTCGGCGGCGGTCTCGATCCAGTTCACCGCGAAAAGGGCGACGAAGATCGCCACCGCGATGAGCCGAGGACGGAGCCCGACCTTCCAGTCCGCGAGCGGCGCGCGAGGCTTCGGAGCGGCGATCGGCACAGGCTCCGGCAGAGGCAGAGGCTCCGGCAGAGGAGGAGGCGTTGGCTCCGGTGGAAGCAGTGGTTCGGGTACAGGGGTGATGGGAAGCGGCGTCGGCGTCGGGTGCGCCTTCGTGCGCCTCTTCAGCTGCTTGAGCTGCGCCAGCGCTTCCGCGGCAGTCGGCCGTTGCTCCGGCTCGGCTGCTCCCATGCGTGCGATCAGTTCTCCGAATGGTCCCGAGATTCCCTTGCCCGGAACCGCCGGGCGCGAGCCTGTGAGCAACTCGTGGAGCACGATGGCCAGGCTGTAGATGTCGGCTTTCGCCGTCACGTTGTCTTTCTGGCGCTGCTCGGGAGCCATGTACGCGGGCGTTCCCAGCTGGTCGAGGGTCTGGGTCAGCTTCTCATCGGCCGCGCCGCGGGCGATCCCGAAGTCGGTGAGCATGGCGTGGTTGTCGTCGTCGATCAGGAAATTGCTCGGCTTCACGTCGCGGTGCACGATGTCGTGCCGGTGCACGCAGGCCAGCGCCTCGAGCGCGTCCTGAGCCCAGCGGCGGACGAGATGGGCCGGCCGACCCGCGTCCGGGGTGATCTGCTCGTCGAGGCTTCCCTTGGCCACGATCGGCATCTTCAGGAACGGCTGACCGCCAGGGAGCTCACCGATCTCGAGCATCTGCACGATCCGGACGTGCCGCGCCCGGGTCATGTTCTGGGCCTCGCGGCTGAAGCGTTTGCAGCACGTGGGATCGTCTGCGAGGTCGCTGCTCAGGACCTTGAGCGCGAATTCCTTTCCGGTCTGGGACTCGAAGACGCGAAACACCGTGGCCATGCCGCCGCGTCCCAGTTCCTCGCGCTTCTCGAAGCGGGGACCGAGATCGAGATTGGAGTCGGCGTTCTGTCCCTGCCCGGGCATCCTGAAAGTGCCGCTGCTGGTCTTGTTCTCCAGAACGGGCTTGAGCGAAGCGCGGTTCTCCAGCCAGCGCTTGAACGCGACGTCTCCGTCCGCGGACTCGACTTCCTTCTTGATCGAAGACCCTGTGGCGTCGTGCACGCGGATCACCCAGCGCAGGTCCTTCACCTTTTTCATCAGGAAGAGGCGATCCTGTCCGTCGTTCGGATCGGGAGCGAACTCGACGAAGGGCACCAGGTCCAGCAGCGACGTGCCGTGAGGATTCGACAGATAGACATAGCGCTTGACGAGGTGAGGCGTCCATGTGGCCGGGATGAGATCGGTCTGCTCCTCGGTGCCGACCAGAAACTGCACCTTGCCGTTGAATGACCCGCCGGGCGTCGTATCGATCGACGTCACCCGAAACGGACGGTATCCCGGCAGCCAATCGATGGTGATCAGCGCCGAGCGAAGTGCATGATGCAGGTCCCGGGCGTGGTCGCCGGTCAGCTTGGAGTTGATGCTGTTCGGATGAACGAACGCGTTCCGCACGCGATTGAACTCGTCCAGAAAAGAGGCCGATTCATTGAGCTCCCCGGACCTGGTGAAGAACCACGGATAGGCCTCGGGGATGAACGGCTCCGGGGTCGGCCGCGTGCCGATGGCCCGAATGAGCTCGCGCACGATCTCGAGCCAGACGCCTTCCGGCGGCCGGTCGAGTTTCTGGATCGCCGTTTCCACGGCGTGGACGGGCAGGCCGCGGAGATAGTCCGGGAGGAGCATCGCCGCCAGCATGCGCAGGAGGATCTCGTTGCAGGCGACCAGCCGCCGGACTCGCTCCTCATTGGTCTCGGCAAGGCTGACCCGGCGCCAGGCCGCGGCGATCGGGTGCGGAAAGCGCCGGCGGATGGTGTGCTCGTTCAGAGGAGCGAACATGGTCATGGCTCAGCTCTCTCCCCCGAGGCCTGCAGAAACGCGTACGCGCGTGCGAGCTCGTCGCGGCGCAGTGCCACCGTTTCGGCCAGGACCTGCACGAGCTCGGGCGAGCCGCGCAGGACCGCTTTCAGGACCGGCGCGCTGATGCGCACCACTTCACTGTCTTCGTCGGCGCGCACGGTGGCCCGTCGAGGCTCGCCGGTGAGCAGACTCATCTCCCCGAACAGGTCTCCCTCGGTCAGGGTGGCCACATGGGTCTCGGTCTTTCCGTCGGACACGTGCACGCCCAGCCGCCCGCTCCGGACGATGAAACAGGAGTCCGCCTCGGCGCCCTGTTCGACGACCCGTTCGCCGGCAGCCCAGAGCTCGATCTCGGCGCGGCGAGCCATGTCCTGCTTCATCGCCACCGGCAGCTTGGCGAAGAGCGGCGCGGCGTCGAGAGTGGAGAACGCAACGGTGGGAACCTCTTCGGGGGAGGGAGGGGGCTGGACCGCGACCGACTCCCGATTCGCGACGTACCAGAGGCGCGTGGCCAAAGTGGAGGCGATCTCCGGTGCCGCCGCCGCGTTGCCCACGGAGAACTCGACCTCGTACTCCATCACCGATTCACGAAGTCCGAGCGTGCGGACGGACGGCGGCGGCTGCTGGATCACTCCGTCGATCCCACGAACCACTTCCGCGAGCAGTGCGTGCGCGCGATTGGGCGGAAGATCAGGAGACATCTGCACGCGCACGGCACGGACTCTCTCGTTCGTGTGCGCGCCGTCGCCGGGGGCACGCCGCAGCGCCAGTCCCACGGCTGCACCTGCCACAGCGCCCGTGGTCGCGGCGGCGGTGAACGCGGCAATCGCCCGCTCGGACTGCCGCGCGGAGTAGGCGATCGCCATCGCCGTCAATGCACCGACGGCCGCGGCAGCGACGACGCGGAAGTGTCTTTGCTGCCGAAGGCGTTGCCACGAAGTCGAAATTGGCGACATCGCTCCTCGACCTACAGCTGTAACGGATTGATTGATGGAAGTTTAGGAGTATTGCGGCGCGGTGTCCATCGGTACCCTGAAGCGGCCCTTCTCCAGAAACTGCAGCGTCTGCGCGATCGCGTCCGGCGACCACGGCAGGAACGTATGCGTGCGCTCGAGTACGAGAAAGTCGCTCATGCCCGCGAGCTTCGTGCGCTCGACGGCCACCACGCCGTCGTTCGGCGCGTGGCCCATCCACCGCGAGAACAGCGGGATGTGGCTGCGCGAGCCGGCGATGACACCGAGGGGGAAGGCGGCGGCGGGAAGTGCGCGCGGGACGCTGTCCGCATCCGTTCCGAGCTCGCGCACCGGCTTGACGCGCGCGAGGAGGCGGCAACGCCGCACCCGATCCGCGACCTCGCTCCCGCCGTTGGGCGGGGCAAGCATGACCACGCGGCCGAGGTTCGGCAGGGCGTGCGTGGCCAGGAACTGGCGGACGATGATCCCGCCGAGGGAGTGCGTGACGAAGTGCACGCGCGCCGCGCCGGCGAGGCGCGGGGCGATCCGACGTGCGAACGTGTCTGCGCTCTCGGCGATGGTCTTCCGCTTCGACGGGTAATGCCAGTTGATGACGCGATATCCGCGCTGCCGCGCGGCGAGCGCCAGCGGCAGCATCGAGGCCGGCGTGCGTCCGAGTCCGTGCAGGAGAACGACGGTTTCGGTCATCTGACACCTTTACGACTCTTCAGGCGGTAGAGTTTCGAGGCCACGCGCCTTCGCTCGCATAGAATCGCCGCCCGACAACAAGTAAGGAGGCGATTCATCATGCCCGTCGTCACGTCCAACCCGCCCGGTTCCTTCTGCTGGCTCGAGCTCGGGACCAGCGACGCCAAGGCGGCCCGGCAGTTCTACACCGGCCTGTTCGGCTGGACCGTCAAAGAAAACGACATGGGGGAGATGGGGACGTACTACATCTTCCAGAAGAACGGCAGCGATGCCGCGGCGATGTACCAGATCACGCCGGAGATGGAGGGGATGCCTCCGAACTGGATGTCGTACGTCGCCGTCGAGAGCGCCGATGCCGCCACGGAGAAAGCGAAGTCCCTCGGCGCGAACGTGATCAACGGTCCGTTCGACGTCGCCGAGCACGGCCGTATGACCGTGCTGCAGGATCCGCAGGGGGCGATGTTCGCGGTGTGGCAGGCCAAGGAACATCACGGCATCCTCATCCGTGACGAGGCAGGGACGTTCTGCTGGGACGAGCTGCAGGCGCGCGACGTCGACGCAGCCAAGAAGTTCTATCCGGCGCTCTTCGGCTGGAAGATGAAGGAGAGTCCCGAGTACACCGAGTGGCACAACGGCGACACGCCGATCGGCGGCATGATGCAGTCGCAGGCGCCGCCGCAGGTGCCGTCGTACTGGCTCCCGTACTTTGCGGTCGACGACTGCGATGCGACGGTGAACAAGGCCAAGGAGTCCGGCGCGCAGGTCTTCGCCGGGCCGATGGATTATCCCGGCGTGGGCCGGTTCGCCTTGCTCGGTGATCCGCAGGGGGCGGTGTTCGCGGCCATCAAGCTCGACCTCAGTTCCCACCAGTGACGGAATTCATGACGGTAGGGTCCTGTTGGGATTCGTGGCTTCCGAAGAGATTTGCAACATCTGTGGATCTCCGTTGGGCAGCACGTTTCAGAAAGGAGATTCACCCCATGCGTCAGACCGGAACCGTCAAGTGGTTCAACGATGCGAAGGGCTTCGGCTTCATCACGACCGAGGGCGGCGAGGACGTGTTCGTTCACTTCTCGGCCATCCAGGCGCGCGGCTTCCGCAGCCTTCCCGAGGGCGCGCACGTGGAGTTCGAGGTCACCCAGGGTCCCAAGGGCCTGCAGGCCGCGAACGTCACCGTCGCGTAAGTCGTCCCCACAAACGACAAACAACGAAAAGGCCGGGCGGAAACGCCCGGCC
>JBIOTX010000418.1:0-10773 GCA_044866315.1 Thermoanaerobaculia bacterium
ATGAACGTCTCCTCGCCGGCGGCGAAGGGGTAGCCCTCCCCTTTTCCTTTCACCAGCACCCAGCGCGCGGGATCGTCGAAGAAGATCGGACGGGTCAGGGCGAGCTCGCTCGCGGCGGGGACGGTCAGCTCGGTGCGGGAAAAGCCGTCGCGGCCGATCTCGGGCAGGCGCACGAGCGTCTTCACCGCATACGTGCCCGGCGGGAGGTCGAGCATGGCCAGGTATTTGAGCCCGCCGGCGCGCAGCTTCTCGCTGACCTTCTTGAGGTCGAGGGTCATGCGCTGCACCGCGGAGCCGCCGACGCGTCCCTCGGCATTGAAGGCGTAGATGAACACGTCGGCCAGGAGGATCTCATCGTCAGCGGCGGCCAGGAGGTCCACGCCGGCGACGTCGACGACGACCGGCACCTGGGCCACGTCGCCTTCGCCGCGGAAGGCCACCGGCAGCGCGGTCACGCGCAGTCCGTTGCGCGGGATGTCGTTGACGATGATCTGGGCGACGCTGATGTTCTGCTCCGCCTCGGACTCCGCGCCGGTCTCGTAGTAGCCGGCGCGGTGTTGCACGCGCGCGCCGGGCACGTTCACCAGCTTCACCTTCAGCGGATGGAAGCGCCCCGGCTCGGACGACGGCGCGCTGAAGGCGAGGACGTAGACCACCTCCTCCTGCCGCACCAGCCGGGCGAAGTCGGAGGCGATGTCGTTCGTGTTGCGGAAGACCGTTCCTCCGGTGGCGTTGGCCAGGAGGAACAGCGAGTCATTGTTGTTGCTCGTGGTCACGCCGGTACGGGCGTCGACGTTCACGCGCAGGCCCTTGGTGTCGATGGCGTGGAGCACGACGTCGGAGCGTTTGAAGAGCTCCGACATCTGCTGGTAGAAGGCCATGGTCGTGGAGTTGCCGAAGCGCTTGTCGTTGTCGAACTTCCAGACCTCGCCCTTCTCGCGCGCGGCGGCCAGGTCGTCGGCCTCGCTGCCGCCGCGGGTCTCCGAGCCCTGCACGGTGCGGGCGTCGAAGCCGTCGGAGAGGAAGACCACGAACTTGCGGCCGCTCACGCTGCGCAGGGCGTGGGCGAGGCCGCCGAGGAGATCGATCTGCTTTTCGACCTTGTCGGCCTGGTAGGCCTGGTCGTCGCGCTCGGTGAGGCGCGCCAGCTCGAGCTGCTGGAGGTTGGCCGCGTCCTTCATGGCCTTGCGGCCGGCCTGCACCGCTCTCCCGCCGTCGCCGGCCTCGCCATCGCCCGCCGAATCCTCGGCCGTTCCGACGTCGCCGGCAGCGATCATCCCGCCCGCCTCGCCCATCGTCGGGCGGATGAGGATGGCCGGTCCGGCGATCTGCAGCGGATCGAATCCGCGGAACGTCTCCGGGCTCTGGATGGCCTGAGCCAGGAGCACGCGGTCGGTGGTGAAGCCGGTGACGAGGCGGAAGCCGCGCACGACGTCGATGGTGGCGACGGCGAGGCGATCCGTGGGCTGGGCCATCTTGGTGATGAACTCGCTCGCGGCCTTGCGCGCGCGGGTGACCGAGGCCGGGGAGCTGTAGGAGAGATCGAACAGGATCACGAAGTTCCGCCGCGCCGCCGGCGGGAGCTGGGAGATGGCGGTGAGGTTCTTCTGCGTCGCGAAGTCGATGGCCTCGAAGCCGGAGACGTCCCGGCGCTTGCCGTCGTCGAGGACCTGGAAGTTCGCCGCGGTCAGGCCGCGCACCGGCTCCCCGTCCTTGCCGACGACGGTGACCGGCACTTCCACCACGTTGACCGTGATCTTCTCCTGGACCTGGCCGAGGGCGGCCGTGGCGACGAAGAGCAGGACGAGGGCGTGGCGCATGGTCGGTCTCCTATTGGCCTGCGACGAGCGACGCGGAAGCGGTGCGGCTCCGGTCCGACCCGTTGGTACGAACGGTGACGGTGAGCCACTGCGGCTGCGGCTCGACCGGCTCGATCTCGAAGAGCAGCCGGACCATGCCCGGCACGGACTCGGTGGAGACCACCTTCGCCGCCGGGGCGACCGCGAACGTGAGCTGCTCGGCGGCGGCGTTGGCCACGAAGATCGCGAAGCGGCGCGCGCCGTGGGGCGGGCGGAGGGTGGGGGCGAAGGCCTCGCCGCCGATCTCGAACGGATTCGGCGCGCCGTCCGGCGCGTGCGACTTGCCGCGCACGACGATGCCCGGACGCTCCACGTCGAAGAACAGCGGCTGCGAGACCACCAGCTCCGACGCCGCCGGCACCAGGAGGTCCGTGCGCACGAATCCGGTCTTGCGGGTCTCGTTCACCCGCACGAAGCTGCGCACGGCGTAGCGGCCGGGCGGGAGGGCGAGGGTGCCGTAGTAGCGCAGCCCGCCGGCGAGGAGACGCGGCCCGGCCTTGGCCAGATCGATCTCGAGCCGCTGCGCGAGCGAGTCCCGCACCACGCCGTCCTCGGCGAAGGCATAGACGAAGATGTCCGCCGTGGCCTCGCCGGCCAAGGCCGCGGCCACGATGTCCGTGCCGGAGACTTCGACGATGACGGGGACCTGCGAGACCTCGGCCGTCGCCGGGAACGGCATCGCCGTCGCCGCCACGCGCAGATCGGTCTGGGGGATGTCGTTGATCAGGATCTCGGCCACGGACAGCGTGCGCTCCACGCCGGTCTCGTCGCCGGTCTCGTGATAGCCCGGCCGGTGCGTTACGCGCGCGCCTTCGACGCCGCTGACCTTCACGCTCAGCTCGTGGTACTTGCCGGCCTCGGAGGCCGGGGCGCGGAAGGCCAGGACGTACACCACTTCCTCGCGGCGCAGGAGGCGGTCGAAGTTGGCGGTGAGGTCGTTCGTGTTCTGGAAGACCGTCCCGCCGGTGGCCGAGGCGAGGACGTGCAAGGAGTCGTTGGTCTCCTTGACGAAGCCCTCGCGCGCGTCGACGTGCGTGCGCACGCCGCGGGTGTCGATGGCGTGCAGGACGACGTCCGAGCGGCGGAAGCGCTGGGTCATCTGGCGCAGGAAGCCGCCCACCGAGGTGTGGCCGTAGGTCTTGTCGGGATCGAACTTCCAGACCTCGCCGCGCTCGCGGGCGGCCTCGCGGTTCTCGCGCTCCTCGCGGGTCAGGTCGTCCGTTCCCTGCAGGAAGTGGGCGTCGAAGCCGTCGGAGAGGAAGACCACGTACTTGCGGCCGTTGACGGTGCGCAGCGAGCGCGCCACTGCGCCGAGCATGTCGATCTGCCGCTCGGCCTTCTCCTTGTTCCAGTTCTCCTCGGCACGCTCGGACATGAGCCGGAAGAGATTGGTGTCGCGGTCGAGGAGGCGCGCCGACGGCAGGTCCTTGGTGACGAAGTTGCTGGCCAGCTGCAGCGGGTCGTAGCCGATGAACCCCGACGGGTTGTCGAGCGCGTCGGCGATCAGCTTGTGGTCGGTGGTGAATCCGGTGACGAGGCGGAAGCCGCGCTGCACGTCGATCGTGGCCACGGCCACGCGGTCGGGACGGCCGACCATCTTGGCGAGGAACTCGCGCGCCGCCTGCTGGGCGCGGGTGACCGAGGTGGGGGTGCTGAAGGAGAGGTCGAACAGCAGGAGAAAGTTCCGCCGCGCCGCGGGCGGCAGCGGCGTGATCGCCGTCAGCTCGCTCTTCTTCTGGGCGAAGTCGATGGCGTCGAAGCCGGTGATCTCGCGCTTCTTCCCGTCGTCGAAGACCTGGAAGTTCTCCGCGGTCAGACCGCGCACCGGAGCGCCGCCCTTGCCGACGACCGTGACCGGCACCTCGACCACGCTGACGGTCACTCGCTCCGATGTCTGCGCACCGGCGAGCGTGGTGATGAACAGGACGGCGAGTGCGAGCGGTTTCCTCATCGGATCAGCGGCAACGTGGAAGTGCGAACGTCGGTCGAGCCCTTCTTGCGAACCGTCACCGTGAGCGCCGGCGCCGCCGCGGCCGCGCCGACCGTCTCGAACATCACCTTCGCCCCCAGCTCGCTGCGGAGCTGGGAGACCAGCTTCGCGTCCGGATGCAGCTCCCAGGTCAGCTCGTCCGGCTCGGCGTTGTAGACGAAGATCACGAACTTGCGCGGCGCGCCGGCCTCGAGCTTCACCCCCGCCGTGGGGATGAACGACTCGCCGTTCAGCTCGAACGGATACGCGGCGTTGGTCTCGTCGTGCGAGCCGCCCTTGACCATCACCCACTTGCCCGCGGGCTCGACGAAGAACGGCGGCGAGATCGACACGTCGTTCTCGTTCGGCACGACCACGTCGCTGCGGGCGAAGCCGCGCTTCTCCGTCCCGACCACGCGCACGAGCGTGCGCACGGCGTACTTGCCGGGCGGCAGGCTGAGCGTGCCGTAGTACTTCACGCCGGCCTCGCCGAGCCGCTCCCGGGCCTTGGTCAGATCGAGCGAGACCCGTTCGAAGAGCGAGTCGCGCACGAGCCCTTCCTCGTCGAAGGCGTAGATGAAGATCTCCGCCGCGGTGGCGTCGCCCTTGGCGGCCTTCACCAGGTCGGGTCCGGAGACCTCCAGGATGACCGGCACCTGCGACTTCACGGCCGTGGTCGGGAACGGCGCGGCCAGCGAGTGCACGCGGATGTCCGGCTGGGGGATGTCGTTGAGCACGACCTCGGCGTTCGAGAGCGCGCGGTCGACGTTCGTGTCGTTCCCGGCCTCGTAGTAGCCGGTGCGGTGGGAGACGCGCGCGCCGGGCACGCCGACCAGCTTCACCTTCAGACTGTGAAACTTCCCCGGCTGGCTGGTCGGGGCGTTGAAGCCGAGGATGTAGACCACCTGGTGGTGCTCGACCACCTTGCCGAAGTTCTGGCCGAGGTCGTTGTTGCTGTGGAAGACCTCTCCGCCGGTGGCATTGGCGAGCAGGAACAGCCCCTCGTTCGACTTCTTCACCAGGCCGCCCTCGGCGGTGTTGTCGACGCGGAGGCCCTTGATGTCGAGCGCGTGCAGGACCACGTCCGAGCGACGGAAGAGCTGCGACATCCGCTCGAGCAGATTGACGCCGGAGGCGCTGCCGTAGCGGGCGTCGCTGTCGACCTTCCAGACCTCCCCTTTCTCGATGGCGTTCATCTCGTAGACCCGCTCCTCGGTGAAGCGGTTCTCCGTTCCCTGAATGAACGTGGGATCGAAGCCCTCGGAGAGGAAGACCACCATCTTCTGGCCGGAGACGCGGCGCAGGCTCCTGGCCACGTCGGTGAGGGTCTCGATCTGATTCTCCACGCGCCGGCGCTGGTCGAGATCCTCGGTGCGGGCGGTGTAGCGCGACAGGTCGTCGACCGCCCCGCCGCGCGTGTCCGACTGCGAGCTGCCGATCCACGACGCGCGGAGCGTGTCCAGGGTGGAGGGGCCGATGCGCAGCGGATCGGAGCTGTTGAAGCGGTCCGGATCGTCGATGGCGGACTTGATCAGACCGCGGTCGGTGGTGAAGGCAGTCAGCAGCCGGAAGCCGCGCTGGACGTCGATGGTGGCCACGGCGATGCGGTCGCGGCGCTCGACCATCCTCAGCACGAAGTCGCGGGCCGCCGCCTGGGCCCTCCCGCGCGCCACCGGCGTGGAGAAGGTGAGGTCGAAGAGGATCAGGAAATTGCGCCGCGCCGCGGGATTCAGCGGCGAGACCGCGCTCATGGAGGCGAAGGAGGCGAAGTCGATCGGATCGAACGAGGCCACGGCCCGCTTCTGCCCGTCGTCGATCAGCTCGAAATTCGCCGCCGTGAGCCCCCGCACCGGCTGCCCGTCGCGCCCCGTAACGGTCACCGGTACTTCGACATAGGAGACCGTCACGGTCTCCTTGACCTGGGCGAGTACGGCGGTGGAAGTGAGGATCAGCGCGGCTGCGACGCGCATGAGGGCCAGCATGGCGTTCTCCCGTGAAACGAGAATGGTACGCGGGAACGGGGGGGAGGGCGGAGGGACTTGTAACGTTCCCGTGTCAGGTGTTTTTGGTGACCAACTCAGCCGTGCGAGTCACGAGGTTACGAGGTTGCGGCGGCGGCAATGGCGAGGCGCTGCCACGCATTTCGCGCCTGAACTTCCTCGTCGAGGCGCGCCAACGACAGACTTGCGCCCTCGTGCTCGGTAAGGAACGTTCGCAGTTGCTCGGATGCCACGATGAAAACCGTCGGTGAGACGCTCGGCTCTTTCGACTCGGGGTACCACACGAATGCAAGAAAGTGGTTCGCCCGAGTGAGGAACTCCGCAACGCGCCACTCCATCGGTCCCGTGATCGTCTTGATCTCGACCGTGAGCACATCCCCGGACTCGTAAATGACAGTGATATCGGCGTTGTCCGCTGGTGAGGACGTGAGCGTTGCGTCGACTCCGAGCCGGTGAAGCACGGACAGCACGTAGAACTTGGACGCGAGCTCCAGATGCTTTGCGTGCCTGATTCGCCGCGGTCCCTTGGATGGCCCCACGACAATGGGCTCACCCCACGCCGAAGGATCGTTCACGTCCGCGAAGACGAGCTCGTTCATCTCCTCGTCCGTGAGTTGCTCTTTCGTCCGTTCGGTCACAGGGGCCATCCGTTCAGCACGCGCATCCGGCGTTCACCAGAGACATAGACGATCAAGAGTAACGCTCTGCCTCCATCGGTTCGTCCCGCCAGCTGGTAACGATTCGGACCGTGTACCTTCTTGTTCGGGCGCACCACGAAACCGTTGAAGATTACCTCCTCGGCTTCCCACTCGGAAATCCCATGGGAGGCGAGTTTCCCGACGTCGTACTCGATCTCCCACTCGGATGCTTCAAAGTGCTGCCAGTAAACCACTTGCGAGATTCTAAGATAGCTCGCAACGGAGTTGCGGGGTGATTACCCCGCGACCTCGTGATCCCGCAACCTCTTCGCGAGCTCTTCCTTCACCACCTTCCCGTACGCCGTCCGCGGCAACGCCTCCACGAACACGAACCGCTTCGGCACCTTGTACTTTGCGATGCGCAGGGTCAGGTAGCTGGCGATCTCCTCTTCGCTCACCGCGCCGACGACGAAGGCGACGCCGACCTCTCCCCAGGTGTCGTCGGGGATGGCGATGACGGCGGCGTCGGAGACGGACGGGTGGGAGACCAGCTCGGCCTCGATCTCGGCGGGGTAGACGTTCACGCCGCCGCTGATGAACATCTCCTTGCGGCGGCCGGCGATGTAGAAGAAGCCGTCCTCGTCGCGGCGGGCGAGGTCGCCGGTGCGGAACCAGCCGTCTTCGCCGTACGACGCGCGCGTGGCGTCCTCGTTGTTCCAGTAGCCGCTGGAGACGTGCGGGCCGCGGATGTACATCTCGCCCACTTCGCCGTCCATGTTCCGCAGCTCGACCTCGGTGAACATCATCGGCTTGCCGATGGAGCCGGGCTTCCGGAAGGAGTCCTCGACGGTCATGGTGAAGCAGTTCACACCCACCTCGGTCATGCCGTAGCCCTGTTTGAAGACCACGCCGCGCTTCTGGTAGGCGTCGATGAGGTACTGCGGCAGCGGCGCGCCGCCGGAGATGAACCAGCGGACGTGGGACAGATCCGCGGTCGCGAATTCCGGCGCGTCCAGGAGCAGCTTCCAGATGGTCGGGACGCCGAGGACGACCGTGCAGCGCTCGCGCTCGATGGTGCGCCAGACCACGGACGTGTCGAAGGACTTGTGCAGCACGATCGTCCCGCCGACGCAGAAGATGGGGATGCAGAACGCGGCCAGTCCGCCGGCGTGATACAGCGGCGTGAAGATCGGCGAGACGTCGTCCTCGCGCAGCCCCCAGTTGACGGCGGTGTTGTAGCCGTTCCAGTAGAGCTGGCGGCGGGGAATCATCACGCCCTTGGGTTTGCCGGTGGTGCCGCTCGTGTAGAGCAGGCAGTACGTGTGCTCCGAGTCGGAGTAGCCAGTAGCCGGTTGCCAGTTGCCAGTGGTGGTCCGGGCGGAAATCGGCTGGCTACTGGCTACTGGCAACTGGCTACTCACCTCTTCGAATTCGGGACCGTAAAACAACGCCTTCATGTCGCAATCGCCAACAATGTGCTCCAGCTCGTGTGCCGTCGCGCGCGTCGACAGGGGGACGACGATCGCGCCCGTCTTGCCGGCGGCGAAGAAGAGCTCGAGGAATTCGATGCAATTGTGGGCGAGGAGGCCGAAGCGGTCACCGGGATTCAGGCCGATGGCGCGGAGGGTGTCCGCGGCGCGCTCGGCGCGGGAGTTCAGCTCGGCGTAGGTCAGGCGCTCGCCGGTCTCGACCGAGACCAGGGCCAGGCGATCGGGAGTGACCCGGGCGCGCTCGCTCAGGAGATCGAGGGCAAACATGCGAGGAATCGCTCCGGCTGCTGGATGTGGGGGATGTGCGCGGCTCCTTCGATGATGTGCAGTCTCGCACCTTCGATCCCCGCCTGCAGGGCCTCGGCATACGCGACCGGCAGCACGCCGTCGTCGGCGCCCCAGAGGATCGTCGTCGGGACTTGGATGTTGGCCAGATGCGGGTCCATGAAGTGCTGCTCCGCGCCGGTGACGCGCAGCATCGGCGAGTCGGTGGCGCGGGCGAGGAGGGCCTCGATCATCCACTCCTGCGGCTCGAAGCGCGGGCCGTGGACGTTGCGGAGGATGAGCATCGCCTCGTCGCGATTGGTGGCGATGACGGGCGAGTCGACGGGGCGGGAGAGGCCGCCGGAGGTCTCGAGGACGAGATGGGCCACGCGCGCGGGGTGGACGAGCGCGTAGAGCATGGCGATCCAGCCGCCGAGGGAGTTGCCGAGGAGGATGAATGGCTCGGGGACTTCGGCGGCGACGATGGCTTCGATGCGCTGCACCATCATCGAAAGGGTGAGCGCGCCTTCGCGGGGCTCGCTCTCGCCGTGGCCGGGGAGATCGGGGAGGATCACGCGATGGGTGCGGGCCAGGGTGGGGGCGATGGTGAACCAGGTGCCGGCTTGGTCGTTCACGCCGTGGATGAGGACGAGGACAGGCAGGATTGCCTGTCCTCCACTCCAGTAGACCGTTCCCTCCACCTCGCGCCGCTCGAAGCCCGAGGCGGCGAGCGTCGCGCGCGTGAGGCGCACGTACTCGGCGGCGGACTCAATCTCCAAAGAGGCGCTTCTCCCGGGCGGGCAGGCGGAAGGCCGCGGCGGCCTGGTTGTAGCCGACGCCGGAGCCGACCAGGACCACCAGATCGCCCGGCTTGATCTTCTTCTGCTGCAGCGCGTCGTCGAGGGCCATGGGGATGCACGCCGAGCCGGTGTAGCCCCACTTCTCCATGATCGTGTGGGTCTTCTCCATCGGCAGCTCGAGGTCGTTCATCACCAGCTCGATGGTGGGCTTGCGCACCTGGGTGAAGATGACGAAGTCGATGTCCTTGACCGCGAAGCCGCCGTTCTCGGCCACGCGCCGGACGAGCCGCGGCCAGCCCTCGTTGTTGATCTCCGGCGGATAGCGCTCGACCATCTTCACCACGGTGTGGCCCGCGCGCGCGGCCTCTTCGCTCGCCGGCTCTGCCGTGCCGCCGGCCGGGATCAGCCAGTTCTTCGCATACGAGCCGTCGGCCTGGAAGGCCGCGGCGACGAAGCCCGGCTCGGTGCCGCGCTCGAGGATCGCCGCGCCCGCGCCGTCGCCGTAGAAGAAGACCATCGGGTCCTTCTCACTGGCCAGCTTGTGCATCTGGTACACGCCGACGACGAGCACGGTCTTCAGCGCGGGGTTCGTGGCCATCAGCCCGGCGGCGTTCGAGATCGCCGTGGGAAAGGACGCGCAGGCGCAGCCGACGTCGAACGTGCCCGCATTCTTCGCCCCCAGCTTCGCCTGCAGCACGACCGACGTCGCCGGGGTGATGTAGTCCGGCGAGTCCGTGCCGACGATGACCAGGTCGAGCTCCTCAGCCGTCTTCCCCGCGCGCTCCAGCGCCTGCTGCGCCGCCTTCAGCGCGAGATCCGAGGCCGCCCAGTCCGGTGGGGCATACCAGCGTTTGAGGATCCCGCTCGAGGCCTCCATCTTGTCCACGAACTCCGGCGCGCTGCCGTTGAAGCGCTGCCGGAGCGTGTCGTTCGTGACTTCGATCTCCGGCAGATAGGAGCCGGTTGCAACGATGTTCGCGTAGGTCATCAGGTTCCCATCACCAGACCGCCGTCGACGGACAAGACCGCCCCGTGCACGAACTTCGCGGCTTTCGAGGCCAGCCAGACGTAGGCGTTGGCGATGTCCTCCGGCTCGCCGAGCGTGCCCAGGGGCGTCTTCGCGGACATGGTGTCCAGCACTTTCGCGGGCATGGCCTTGACCATGTCCGTGGCGATGAAGCCGGGGGCGACGCAGTTGACGCGGATGCCGTGGCGCCCCAGCTCGCGGGCCCAGGTGCGGGTGAAGCTGATCACGCCCGCCTTCGTGGCCGCGTAGTTGGTCTGTCCGAAGTTTCCGTAGAGGCCGACGATCGACGAGGCGTTGAGGATCGATCCGCCGCCCTGCTTGATCATCTGCGGCACGACCGCGCGCGTACAGAGAAAGACGCCCCTCAAGTTGACGTTGATCACCGCGTCGAACGTGGCGTCGTCCATCATCGAGGCCACCGCGCCGTCTTTCCACTTCACGAGCAGCGCGTCGCGGAGGATGCCGGCGTTATTGACCAGCACGTCGATGCGCCCGTGCTCGTCGATCACCTTCTGCGCGGCGGCGTTGACGACGTCGCCCTTCGTGACGTCGACCTCGGGGAGGTCCCACACCACCACCCGCGCCCCCTCGGCCTCGAACGCCGCCGCCGTGGCACGGCCGATGCCGGCCGCGCCACCGGTGACGATGACGACTTTGTCTTTGAGGTTCAGCTCCAAGTTAGAACACCCACCGCACACCCAGCTGGAACTCGCGCGCCGGGAACGC
>JBIOTX010000419.1:0-20497 GCA_044866315.1 Thermoanaerobaculia bacterium
CAGTTGTCCGGTGAATCTCGCCACCTGACAACCCGACAACTGGACAACCTGGGCCCGTGCCCCTCGGGCCCTTCGTGCCCCTTAACCTCGTGACCTCGCGACCCCGCTACTGGTCCTTCTTCGGCTCCGCCGGCTGCCCCGGAGGGGCCATCCCCTCGGGCACCTTCTTCTCGTACAGCTCCCTTACGCAGCCGAGGTGGGCGAGGACCTGCTCGCGGTCGACGCCGGGGATGTTGCCGCGGCCCTCGACCCAGGACTGGGTGCACTCGCCGCAGCAGGGGCCGTTCGCGCCGATGACCTGCCGGCAGTGGCACTCGCCGGCGTTGATCGCGCACTGCTTGCAGGCGGGCTTGACGCAGCAGTCGTACTTGCCGTTGGCCTTGAGCTCGTCCGTGTACTTGTCGATCTCGGAAATGAGGAGGGCCTGCTTGGTGGCCAGGGGCTGGGTGTCGAAGGACGCCATCATGGACGGATCGGTCTTGATCTCGCGGGCGGCGGCTTCGGTGCGGGTGGTGTTGGTGTCGAGGCCCGCGTGCTGGGCCCTGTAGGCGGCGCAGGAGACCAGGAGGAACAGCGCGGGCAGGGCAAGGGCAGGGCGGCGGGCATTCATGATCTGTTCATTTTAGAGAGCGCCGCCGGAAAATGGTGACAGAACGGACACATCCCAGGAGAGCCAGGGCGCCGAGGAAGGCGAACAGGCCGGCCCGCCAGTCGGGCTCGCGCCAGCCGCCGAAGTCCATGGCGGTCGCGGCGAGGCCGAGGACGACCGCCGTTCCGAGGGCGGCCGCGAGCTCCGGGAGCCAGCCAGCCCGGCCGGGCGGAATGATCCTCGCAAGGGCCCAGGCGAGAGCACCACTTCCGATCCAGAGCGCGACTCCCACGGCTCCGCATTATCACCTCAGCAGTGAGCATGGAGTTCGCAAGAGACCGGTGCAGGCGGACATGGAGAAAGACGCATGCTCGAGCAACAACGCAGCAGCAAGATGCAGAACAAGATCCTGGCGATCGAGGACGACCCGGAGGTCCTGGCCCTCTACAAGACTTATCTGCAGAAGCGCGGCTACGAGGTGCTGTCCGCCACCGGCGCGGTCGAGGGGATGAGCATTCTGGCCGCCAACCCGGACACGAAGCTGATCCTCCTCGACCTCAACCTCCCGGGCATGAGCGGCGAGGAGTGGATCGCCTGGTACGTGCAGCAGGGCAAGCAGACCCCCGTCGTCGTCGCCTCGGGGAAAGGCGACATCCTCACCATCACCAAGGGCAACAACATGACCGCCGCCCTGACCAAGCCCTTCCACATGGAGGAGCTGCAGGAGCTGATCGAAGTCCTGCTCGCGGACGACTGGCACGAGCAGGTGTCAGTGGACAAGAAGCTGCACTGAACCGCTACCCGTCATTTCCGATCGCCTCCACCGGACAGTTATCCATGGCGTCCTTGCAGAGGGTCTCCTCCTCCGGCGTCTCGGGCTGTTTGTAGACGAAGGAGAAGCACTCGCCGTCGTTGCGCATGAAGTTGGTGGGGGAGGTCTCGCGGCAGAGATCGCAGTCGATGCACTGGGAGTCCACGTAGTAGCGGCCGGAGGGCTGGCCGGGGACCTTATCGTTTGGGTCTGCCATTTGCGTGACCGATCCCAGCCACAAACGAGGAGGCTCCATGAAAAGATTTCTCTCCCTGATCATCGCCGCCGCGGCCGCCACGGCTGCCCTCGCACAGCAGCCCGCGGCGCAGCCGCGTCCGGTCACCTGGGCCGAGACCGTGACCGTGACCGGCACGGGGAAGGTGACGCTCGTTCCCGACCGCTTCAGCTTCAACGTCGGCGTGCAGACGGTGGCGAACACGGTCGAGGATGCCGTGGCCGAGAACAACCGCCGCACGGCCGCGGTCATCGCCGCACTCAAGGCGGCGGGCGCGGCCGACAAGGACATCCAGACCTCGAACTTCAGCATCTATCCGCAGCAGGACTACTCCCAGCAGCAACAGGGCAAGCTCCCGCGCATCGTCGGCTACCAGGTCAATAACAGCATCACCGTCCGCAGCACGAAGATCGCCGACGCCGGCCGCTTCCTCGGCGTGGCCATCGATGCCGGGGTGAACACATCCTCCGGGATCAACTTCGAGGTCGCAGATCCCGCCCGCGGCCGCTCGGAGGGGCTGAAGGCGGCCTTCGAGGATGCCCGGGCCAAGGCCACACTCCTGGCTCAGGCCGCCGGCCGCACCCTCGGGCGAGCCATGCTCATCCAGGAGGGCATTCAAGACGTCCCGCCGCCACAGCCGTTCCAGCGCGCGGCGGCCATGGAGGCCCGCATCGCCGCTCAGGACGTCCCCGTCGAGTCCGGAACACAAGAGGTGATGCACAACGTAACTGTCACATTCGAATTGCGTTAAGGCACCTGCATTGCACTTCAAATCAGTGTTCCGAGGCGACTCGGAGCCAAACCATAGGAGGTGCAATGGAGAACCGTGAACGCGACCGCATGAGCCAGCGCTCGACCCCGACCGAAGCGGGTGACATCAATCGCAAGGTCGATCAGGAGAAGGGCCGTCAGAGCGGAAGCAGCGTCGAGTTCGGGCAGAACATCGGACGCTCGGAGGATCTCGAAGGAGGACAGGACATGAATCGCAACCGCAATGAAGACGTGAGCAGCAACCGCAATCTGGGCCAGGAGAACGAGTCCACCCGCCGCAGTGGTCAGGGCAGCTGGGGTTCGTCGTCCGGCCGCAACTCTGGCTCGTCCAGCAACCTCGGCGAGCAGAACTCGAACATCGAGTCCGAGAAGTCGCGTCGCGGCTCGATGGGCAACACCGGCGACTCGTCCAGCGGGCGCCACTAAAGTCAATCAAGTGAACGTGGAACGGCGGGCTTTTAGCCCGCCGTTTCCTTTATGATCGCTCGCGTCCGATGTCCGACATCCGCATCACCCCCGCGACGGCGAGCGATCTCGACGCCATCAAGGCCTTCCTCGTCGCCAACGACCTTCCCACCGCCGGCGTCGACGATCACTGGCGCACGTTCCTCATCGCCCGCGACGGCGAGCAGATGGTCGCCTGTGGGGGCGCCGAGGCCTATCAGTTCGCGGCGCTGATCCGCTCCGTCGCGGTGGCGCCGGAGTACCGCAGCCAGGGCCTCGGGCGGCGCATCGTGCGGCAGCTGCTCGACCGCCTGGCCTCGCGCGGCCTGCGCGAGTTCTACCTGCTCACCACCACCGCCGAGGAGTACTTCAAGAAGCGCGGCTTCAAGACCATCGACCGCGACGAAGTGCACCCCCAGCTTCTCGGCTCGCGCGAATTCCAGGACGCCTGCCCGTCGAGCGCGGTGTGCATGCGGCTGGTGATGCTGGCGTGATGCGCGTCTTCGATGTCCACGTCCACGTCCAGCCGTGGCAGATGGTCAACGCCGACGCGCTGGCCATGATCGACGATCCCTCGCACGCCAATGCCAAGGACATCCTCAGCTCGCCGGAGAACCTGCTGCGCCACCTGGACGCCGAGGGCATCGAGCGGATCTGCTGCATCAACTACGTCTCCCCCGACGTGATGGGCTTCAAGCGCGAGGTCAACGACTGGATCGCGAACTTCACGAAGGACCATCGCGACCGCCTCGTCGCCGTCGGCTCGGTCAACCCGCTGCACGAGCTGAACGTCCGCGACGAGATCCGCCGCGTCCTCGACCTCGGCATCGGCATGATCAAGATCCATCCCCCGCACCAGCTCTTCTCGCCTAATGCTTATCGCGGTGAGCTGTGGCAGCTCTCGGAGATCTATCGCGAGTGCGAAGAGCGCGGCGTGCCGGTGATGTTCCACACCGGGACGTCCGTCTTCCCCCGCGCGCGCAACGTCTTCGCCGACCCCATGCCCATCGACGACGTGGCCCTCGACTTCCCGCGCCTGAAGATCATCCTCGCCCACAGTGGACGACCCCTTTACGGCGAGACCGCGTTCTTCCTCGCCCGCCGCCACGCGAACGTGCATCTCGATATCTCGGGCATCCCGCCCAAGGCGCTCGGCCGCTACGTCCCGCGCCTCGCGTCCATCGCGGACAAGGTCCTGTGGGGCACGGACTGGCCCTCACCGGGGGTGGCGTCGATGCGGGGGAACGTGGAGGAGTTTCTGGCGCAGGGGTTCGGGGAGGAGGTGGAGAGGCGGGTGCTGTGGGAGAACGCGAGCGCGCTTTTTCGGAGTGCGGTGGCGTAGCCACCGCTTTGATCAAAGCGGCGGCTCTGCCGCCGCACTCCGAAAGGTGTGCTGCAGGACGTTATTCTCCTTCTGATGGCGGCCTTGATTCGCGCGGTCATTTGCATCCTCGCCGGTCTGCTGGGGACCGATTCCCGCCGTGTCCCGATTCCCGATCTCAGCACTGGGAACGTGGACGGCAAGGTCGGTCTGCTGTTCTGGCCGTCCACCATGGCGGCCAGCGCGGACCAGCGCGGGCAACCACTGGCCACCGCCGCGGGCTGTGAAGTTCACCTCGTTCCGGAAACGAATCTCGATCGAGAGCTTCGCTACGCCTGCGGGCAATGGTTTGCGCCCCCCGCGGACAGGTATCGGTATTGGCTGGAGCGGCGCGGGGAGATGACGCCGACATGGGCCGTGCTGATCTACAACGGAGACCCGTTCCGCGGCCGCGGAATGGGAGGGATCGTACCGGTCGCGCCGGCGGGCTCGGTCGGCATCCCGGCGGAACGAGCGATTGCATCTCACGAAAGCATTCGCGTCGTCTCTACCCGCGCCACGCACTCACGGAGCAAGACATGGTGGATCTTCGACAGGCGTATCGCCACCCGGGACGCTCGCTCGCCCGTGCAGATGCCGGAGGGCAGTGCGGTGATGGGCCGATTCGACCGCCGGACGAATGATGCGATCGCGCTGTCGCGGCCATTCGACGTCAAGGCAGGAAGAACGGTCTCCGTCTGGCCCGAGCCTCCCGTCGCCAGCGACGTTCTGGTGGTGCTCGATAAGCCGGTCGCGACGCAGACGTTGAAAAATCCCGGCGCCACTCGCCTCAAACTGAACGATGGGAACAGGCAGCGACCAGCGGATGTCGTCATCGACGCGACCAATCGAATGATCGCCATCTGGTACGAGGTCGATGCGAGACGGGCAACGATCTCGGTGGAGTCAGACGTCGTGTTCTGGGCGCCGCGCGAGGTGCAGCTCGTCCGTGGCAAGGTCACGACGGTGCGAGCCCAGGCCGCGCCGCTGCCGACGGTGAAGGTTTCTGTCAACGCTCCGGCGGACGCTCCGCTGCCGGAGGAGATGCCTCTGGAAGTGACGCGGGCCGGCCGGGACGAGTCGGTCCGGCGGGAGACGGTAAAGGATGGTGCCCAGGAGCTACCTGCGCTTCCGGCCGATGCACTTCGCTTCACCCTGACGCTCGGTGAATGGAAAGTGCACGAGGACGTCGATCTCAGTTCTGGTCAGGACGCCGCCGTGATCTTCGATCTCCAGCCCCTCGTCGTTCGCGGAACGGTCTATTACGGCGATGAGCCAACGCGGGGCAGGGTCTCCTTTCTGAACGGCGATGCCTGGCCGGCGGTGGAGACGAACGAGCGCGGGTTCTACGAGACCACCCTGTGGTGGCCGGATGTCTACACCGCGCGGGTGACGCTTGCGGAGCGGAACGGGCCGCCCTTTCTCGACGCCTTCCGGGAGATCTTTGACAGCGGAACCGTCGACTTTCACATCCCACGCACCGATTACCGCGTCCGGGTTCGAGATAAGACGAACGGAAAAGGGATCGAGGGCGCGCGCGTGCTGGTGGGCAGCCTGTGGAAGGACGAGATCGGAGGATCACGTCGGGAGACCCAGCGAGTGGTGACCGATGCCTCGGGACTGGCCCTCCTTCCGCCGCTTCGAACGGGCGAGCTGGTGGTCGATGTTCAAGCCGATCGCTATGCGCGAGGGGAGCCTCTGAGAGCGGTGGTGGACGATCCTCGCCGGGAGCTCGACATCTGGCTGGAGCCGCTCCCCGCCACCGGACAACTGCGCCTCCTCCTTCCGAACGGATCACCGGCAGCCCACGCGGAGGTCTGGGCGCTCGATGCGGCGCTGAAAGCACTCTGGCGAGGCTCCTTCGACGGCGAGGGGGTGCTCGAGGTGCCTACCATCGCCGAAGGCGCCCTGCTCCTGCTGCGACACCCCGACGGTGCGAGCACCGTACGGCGTTGGCCATCGAGCGATCGCTCCGTCACCTGGTCGTTAGGGACTCCCGCAGAACCGCTGACGGTCGTCGCCGAGGAGCTGTCGCGCGACCGTGCCCAGGGTGCGCACGTCGTGGTTTGGCTCGATGGCACCAAGTTGTCGGGTCCGGCGCTGGCGCTGGCGACGTGGTCGGTTCCTATGACCGACCAGAACGGAGCCTGGGTAGGTCGGAATCTCCCGATGGGATCCCTTCGCCTGCTCGTCGTGGGGCGGGATCGCTATGACGCCATCGCCACGACCGCATTCGATACGGTCTCGCGTCAGATCGAGTACCCGTGGTCGGGCCGGGTCGTGTTTCCGATCACAGGACAGAAGTGAGATCCAGCACGCTTTTTTCGTGAGACCCCACTAATATCCAGTCCCATTCATGTCCGCATGACATCGGGAGGAACTATGCAGAAAACAAGAGCTCTGTGGCTGCTTCTCGTGCTGTTCGCGCTGTCCGCTTCCCCGGCGATGGCGACCGACTGTCCGATCGACCAGCAAGGCTGGTGTCTGGGCGGCGCGTGCTTCTGGGAGTACGTGCCGGCCGTCAGTTGCATCGACGTCGGCGGCGACTCCCAGCAGTCGACGATGTGCTACCCCGGCAAGACCGCCTGGACCACGGAAGACTTCGCAGACGGGTACATCCTCTTCAGCTTCATCGTCGACTCCGGCGATTACATCGGCAACACCTGGGAGGGACACGTCGACGTCAGCTTCTACGACCCGTATGACAGCAACGTGAGCTTCGTGCAGCTCTGGGCCGGCATCACCCACAACGGAAACACCAACTGGTACCTGCTGGAAGATCACGACGGCACGGAAGGGGACCTGTACTGCAACTCCCTCACCGGCACGTTCCCGAAGCCGCAGGCGGGGGACCGGATCACGATCGAGGTCGACGCCGCGGCCGACGTCGACGCGTCGATCCAGGTCGGCGTGCCGCGGGTGTTTACCTACTGAGGATGGCGTCGACGTCGACTCCGGCGCGCCGCAAAGCCTCGAAGGACCCCACGTCCGACCACTGGAAGTCGCCGCGGATGGTGGCCACCCGCGGCGCCTTCTCCATCAGCGCGTAGTCGATGGAGATCGAGGGCATCGACTCGTAGTTTTCGGCCGTGACGCGGGCGATCTCCGGCGCGGTTTCCTCGAGGGCGCGGCGGAAGACGTCGGAGCGCCAGACGAACATGCTGGCGTTCCAGGTGTAGTTGCCGGCCCGGAGGAACTCCTCGGCGCGCTCGCGGGTGGGTTTCTCGGTGAAGGCGCGGACGCGGAGCATCTCGCCCTCGAGGCCCGCGCCGAGCTCGAGGTAGCCGTAGCCGGTGTTCGGCTCGTCGGGCTCGATGCCGATGGCGACGAGGTAGTCGGCCCGCTCGGCGAAGGCGTAGGCGCGGTCGAGGACTCGGACGAACTCGTCGACGTCGCCGATGTAGTGGTCGGAGGCGAGGAAGGAGACGGTGCAGGGCCGGCCGTGGCGCTCCTCGATGGCGAAGGTAGAGAGGGCGATGGCGGGGGCGGTGTTGCGGCGCGCGGGCTCGGCGATGACGTTGCCGGGCGGGAGGTAGGGGAGCTGCTCGCGGCACTTGGCGGCGTACTGGGCGTTGGTGGAGACGAAGATCGCATCCGCGGCGAGGAGGCGGCGCAGGCGGTCGAACGTCAGTTGCAGGAGCGAGCGGCCCTCGAAGAGCGGGAGGAACTGCTTCGGGTTCTCGTCGGAGCTCAGGGGGCGGAGGCGCGTGCCGGCGCCGCCGGCGAGGATGACCGCGGCACGAGGGGCGGGGGCGGGGGAGTCGGTCATGAGCGCGCGTATTATTCGCGCGGCCCATGGCTCACGCAACGAACGAGATCCTCCGCAAAGGCCTGCACATCGCCATCGGCTTCGTGGCCTTCGCCCTGAAGTTCATCCCGTGGTGGGCGGCGGCGGGGGTGTGCGCGGCGGCCACCGTCAGCAACTGGCTGGTGCTGCACAGGCTGGTGGGCAAGTCCGTGGCCCGGCACGAGCGCGGGTACGACGCGGGGATCGTCATCTATCCAATGGCCGTGCTGCTGCTGATCCTGGTCTTCCGTGATCAGCTCCACTACGCGGCGATCGCCTGGGCGCTGCTGGCATTCGGCGATGGCGTGGCCACGCTCGCGGGCAAGTTCCTGCGCATCGGGCCGCTGCCGTGGAACCCCGACAAGAGCTGGGGCGGATTCCTGGCCTTTCTCGTCGCCGGCGGGGGGATGGCCCTGGCCATCGCGTACTGGATGGACTATCGGCACCCGGTCGTCGTCCTCATCGCCACGCTGGCCGCGGCGATCACGGAGACGCTGCCGCTGCGCGTGGACGACAACCTCACTGTCCCCGCGGCGGCGGCGGTGGCGCTGATGATCGCCGGGCTGAGGCCCGACGGCGAGTTCGGCATCTATCCGCACGCCGTTCCCTGGCTGATCGTGAACGGCGTGCTCGCCCTGGCCGGCTACTTCGCCCGCAGCGTGAACGCGTCCGGCGCCATCGGCGGCTGGTTCCTCGGCGCGATCATCATTCTCTGCTCGGGCTGGCCGCTGTACGTGGCCCTGCTGGCGTTCTTCATCATCGGCACGGCGGCGACGAAGCTCGGCTACGCCCGGAAGGCGCGCGCGGGGCTGGCGCAGGAGGGCGGGGGGCGGCGCGGCTTCAGCCACGCCTTCTCGAACGCCGGCGTCGCGGCGATCTGCGCCGTCGCGATCTCGCGCGCGCTCGACCTCGACCTCATCGCCATGATCTACCTGATGGGCATCGCCTCGCTGGCGACGGCCGCCGCGGACACGACCGCATCGGAGATCGGGCAGCTCATCGGCCGCCGGGCCTTTCTGCCGCTCACGCTGCAGCGCGTGCCGGTCGGTACGGAGGGGGCCATCTCGGTGGAAGGAACGCTCGTGGGAGTCATGGGCGGTGCGCTGGTGGCGGTCGCGGGCGTGACGGCGTTCAATCGCGGTCTGCCGCGGCTGTACGGCCCCGAGACCGGGGTGGAGGTGATGGCCCTCGTCACCGCCAGCGCCTTCCTCGGCTCGTATCTGGAAAGCGTCCTCGGAAGTTGGAATCGGAAGCGCATCGATCCCATCCCGAACGGCGTGCTCAATTTCTTCAATACCGCCGCCGGCGCGCTGCTGATGTACGGAGCATGGCAAATCGCACACTGAAAAAAGTGGTCATCGTCGGCCGTCCCAACGTCGGGAAGTCGACGCTCTTCAACCGTCTGGCCGGCAAGCGCCGGGCGCTGATCCACGATCTGCCGGGCATGACCCGCGACCGGCTGACCGAGGTCGTGTCGCTCGACGACGGCCGCCGCTACGAGCTGACCGACACGGGCGGGCTCGAGTACGGCGAGTCGCCGATGTCGGCATTTGCGGGGGAGATCCGCGAGCAGGCCCAGCGCGCGCTGCGCGAGGCGGACTTCATCCTCTTCGTAGTCGACGGCGCGGCGGGACCTCTCGCCGAGGACCGGGACATCGCCCAGGAGCTGCGGCCGGAGGCGGCGAAGACGGTGCTCGTGGTCAACAAGACCGACCGCAAGGACGCCGAGGAGGCCGTGCCGGAGTTCTGGGAGCTCGGCTTCGAGCGGGTGCTTCCCATGTCCGCCGAGCACGGCGACGGCACGGACGACGTGCTCGACGCCATCGGCGAGATCGTCCCGGCGGAGTCGGCTGAGGAGGAAGAGGAGGACGAGAACGCGCCTGTCCGCGTGGCCATCATTGGGCGCCCGAACGTCGGCAAGTCGTCGCTGCTGAACCGGCTCACGCAGCAGGAGCGGGCGGTGGTCTCGCCGATCAGCGGCACGACGCGCGACGCCATCGACTCGGAAATCACCCGCAACGGCAAGCCCTACCTGATCATCGATACGGCCGGGATCCGCCGCAAAGGCAAGACCACCGACGAGGCGGAGAAGCTGGCCGTGATCTCGGCACGCAAGGCCATCGAGCGCTGCGAGATCGGGCTGGTGATGATCGAGGCCACCGAGGGCGTGACGGCACAGGACGCGACCGTGGCGGGGTACGCCGAGGATGCCGGGAAGGCGGCCATGATCCTGGTCAACAAGTGGGACGTCGGCGAGCACGCGCCGGACGACTACAAAAAGTTCGAGGACCAGCTCCGCTTCAAGCTCAAGTTCCTGGCCTACGCGCCACTGCTGTTCATCTCGGCGAAGACCGGCCGGAACGTGGAGAAGATCTTCCCGAAGATCGACACGATCATCGAGGGTTACCGCCGCAAGTTCCGCACCTCGGAGCTCAACGCCATCCTCGAGCGCGCCGTCACCGCCCACAACCCTCCCGCCGTGCGCGGCCGCCCCCGGCGCTTCTACTACGTGACCCAGCTCAAGTCCGGGCCGCCGACGTTCGCGCTCTTCTCCAACGTGGACGAGCCGCTGCACTTCTCCTATCGCCGGTACCTGGAGAACCAGTTCCGCGACGCCATGGGCCTGGTCGGCTGCCCGATCCATTTTGTGATTCGGGCCAGGAAAGGTATGAAGAGGGAGCGAGGTTAACCATCACGATGAAGCCACCCCAGGTCATCACCCTCACCCCCGGCAAACGCGTCCTCTTCCTGACCAAAGATCCCGAGCTCATCCGCAGACAGCTCTCCGGCGAGCTCGACCTGCAGATGAAGGACCTGCGCGTCGAGGATCTGCTGGACGACATCAACACCGACGCCATGACCCCAGCCTGGGTCTGCTTCGACTACAAGCCGGAGGACATCGCCCGCAACGCCTACGCGGGGCTGATCGTGAACGGCGAGCGGCTCTTCCCGCCCGACGCGCTGCGGAGCGGCAACTTCGAGGTCATCGTCTCCGGCTATCGCAAGGGCGTCGGCTCCTCGCGCGAGACGGCCACGCAGTGCGAGGTCTTCAGCGGTATCCGCCTGGCCATCGCCGCGTCCTTCGCGCCGATCCACGCCGGCAACAACATCAACCAGGGCCTGCTCATGGGCACGCACGAGATGCTCGAACGCCTGCAGGCGGGCGAGGGCGTGCCTCTGCGCGAGCTGTACGAAAAGTACGACCCGATCACCCAGCTCATCATCCAATGGGGCGGCCTGTTCCCGTTCTCGAAGGCGGTCGCGCGGGGCGACGTGAAGCTGCCCGTGCCGCGCAATGCGCCGCGGCCGATGACGATGGGGGAGAAGATCCTGGCCCGGCACATGCGCGGGGTCGAGGAGCACGAGCGCTACGTCAAGCCCGGCGACGCGGTAGTCGTGGACGTCGACGGCGGGTACACCCACGAGTTCACCACCGCCCAGGTGCATTACTTTCTGACGCAGGAGTACGGGCCGGACTACGAGATCACGAACCCGCAGAAGTTCGCCGTGTTCGAGGATCACCTCATCTACGCCGACGACGTGCCGCGCATGCGCCCTTTTCTGGACAAGATCCAGACCCTCAGGGACATGCAGCGCGAGTATCAGCGGCACACGGGCTGCCGCGATTTCTCGGCGACCGACAACGTCTCTCCCGGCATCTGCCATGAGGTCGCCCGCGAGGCGATCATCGATCCGGGCGACTTCATCCAGGCCACCGACAGCCACACCTGCATGGGCGGGGTGAACAACGCCCTGGCCTGGGGCGTGGGCGCGACCGAGTACGCGAACCTGGTGCACTCCGGGTTCACCACCGTCGAGGTCTCCGAGTCGATCCGCTTCGAGCTGGTGGGGCGGCTGCGGCCGAACGTCACCGCCAAGGACGTGATGCTGCACATCCTTCTCCAATACGCGAAGCCGCAAATGACGCTCGACCGGATCATGGAGTTCACCGGCCCCGGCGTCAGGTCGCTTTCGCTGGACGAGCGGGCCACGCTGGCGAACATGGCCACGGAGTGCTCCGCGCGCACGGCCATCGTCGAGGCGGACGAGAAGACCTTCGAGTGGATCGCCTCGATGCGGCCCGGCGTGGACGTCGAGCAGCTGCGCGCGCGCGCGGTCTCGCCCGATCCCGGCGCCGAGTACGCCGGAGGCGTGCACACGATCGAACTCGCGAAGATCGAGCCGATGGTCGCCCATCCGGGCGATCCCGATCACGGCATCGCCTCCGATCCGACCAACGGCGCGCTGATCGCCGACATCGGCGAGGTCAGGATCGACATCGCCTACGCCGGCTCCTGCACCGCCGGCAAGATCGACGACTTCCTCTTCTACCACCAGGTGGCGAAGGAGGCCGTCGACGCCGGCCTGCGGGTCGCCGACGGGGTGAAGTTCTTCATCCAGTTCGGGTCCCAGGCCGTGGAGAAGTTCGCCCGCGAGAACGGCCTCCTGGACACGTTCGAGCGCGCCGGCGCGACGGTGCTGCACCCCGGCTGCGGGGCCTGCATCGGCTGCGGCCCCGGCGTGTCGGAGACGGGCGAACAGGTCACGGTCAGCGCCATCAACCGCAATTACAAGGGCCGCTCCGGCCCCGGGAAACTCTGGCTGGCCTCACCGCTGACCGTCGCCGCCTCGGCCTTCACCGGGTCGATCACGGCCTACACGCCCGGTATGTTCAGCAGAGTCAAAGAGCTGGCGACCGCCTGAGGCCGGTTGCGCGGGTCAGCGGCGAGACCGTGGATGTCGAATTGACCCACGGGTTGGACGGATTCGGTCCACGTTCTGACCCCTTGTGAAACCGGTTCCGTTCACAAGTCCGTTACGGATCAAGCACTTAGTTCCGGCATGAAAGCTGGCCGAGCGTGTGCTCATCGGAAACCCCGCAAACGCAACTTTGAAAGGGGTTTCGGAATGAAGCGCGTCCTCCTCTCTCTCCTGGTGGTTCTCCTGGCCCTCCCGGCTCTGGCCGGCGGCCCGAAAAAAGACAAATTGGTCAAGAAGTCGAACAGGATCCCCGATCAGTACATCGTCGTCCTCAACGCCCGTCTGACCGAAGCGGAAGTGGATGCCGTGTCCGACGAGCTGACCTACAAGCATCGCGGCCGCAAGGACCACGTGTACAAGCACGCGCTGAAGGGCTTCTCGGTGAAGCTGTCGGCGAAGGAAGCGGAGGCGCTGGCCGCCGATCCGCGCGTCGAGTACGTCGAGGAAGACGGGCCCGTGAGCATCAACGCGACGCAGTCGCCGGCGACGTGGGGCATCGACCGCATCGACCAGCGCGACCTGCCGCTGAGCAACAGCTACACCTACAACGCCACCGGCGCGGGGGTGAAGGCGTACATCATCGACACCGGCATCCTGACCTCGCACACCCAGTTCGGCGGCCGGGCCATCGACGGCCATGACGCCGTGGACGGCTCGCTGCCCGCCCTGGACTGCCACGGCCACGGCACGCACGTCGCCGGCACGGTCGGCGGCTCGACCTACGGCGTGGCCAAGGGCGTGACCCTGGTGGCCGTGCGCGTGCTCGACTGCTCGGGCAACGGCACCGACTCCGGCGTCATCGCCGGCATCAACTGGGTGACGGGCAACCACGCCGCCGGGCAGCCGGCCGTGGCCAACATGTCCCTCGGCGGCGGCGCGTCCCAGGCCCTCGACGACGCGGTCAACGCCTCGATCAACGACGGCGTGACCTACGCCATTGCCGCCGGCAACGGCGACCAGTTCGGCAACCCGCAGCCGGCCTGCAACTTCTCGCCGGCCCGCGTGACCGCCGCCATCACCGTCGGCTCGACCACCTCGACCGACGCGCGCTCGTCGTTCTCCAACTACGGCCCCTGCCTCGACATCTTCGCTCCGGGCTCGTCGATCACCTCGGCGTGGTACACGAGCACGACCGCGACGAACACCATCAGCGGCACGTCCATGGCGACGCCGCACGTGGCCGGCGTGGCCGCGCTCTACCTGGAGGGGAACACCTCCGCGTCGCCCGCGACCGTGGCCGCGGAGATCGTCAACAACTCCACCCTGAACAAGGTCACCAACCCGCTCACCGGCTCGCCGAACCGCCTGCTGTACAGCGGCTTCATCGGCGGTGGCGGCGGCACGCCCGCTCCGTCGATCTCCGGCTTCTCTCCGACCTCGGGCGGCGTGGGCACCTCGGTCACCATCACCGGCGCGAACTTCACCGGCGCGACCGCGGTCAGCTTCAACAACCAGGGCGCGAGCTTCAGCGTGAACAGCTCCACGCAGATCACCGCCACCGTCCCGAACTGCTCCTCGAGCGGCCAGGTGCGCGTGACCACCGCCGGCGGCACGGCCGTCAGCGCGGGCTCGTTCACCGTCACCGGCTGCGGCGGCGGCACACAGCAGCTCCTGCTCAACCCCGGCTTCGAGCTCGGCAACAACGGCAACTGGACCCAGACCGCCGGCGTCATCGACAGCTCGACCGGCCGCCCGGCGCGCAGCGGCGCCTGGAAGGCCTGGCTCTGCGGCTACGGCACGACCCACACCGACTACATCTACCAGAACGTGACCATCCCGGCCTCGGCCACCAGCGCCACGCTGACGTTCTGGATCCGCATCGACTCCGCCGAGACCACCACCTCGATCGCCTACGACACCGTCCGCGTCCAGGTGAGCAACAACGGCGGCTCGACCTACACCACCCTGGCCACGTACTCGAACCTCAACAAGAACTCCACGTACGTGCAGAAGTCGTTCAACCTGCTCTCGTACGCCGGCCAGACCATCCGCGTCCGTCTCTACGCGACCGAGGACAGCTCGCTCCAGACCTCGTTCGTGGTGGACGATACGGCGCTGACCGTGCAGTAGCGCGTCTACTCTCTCATGCAGCACGGGGGCGGGCTTCGGCCCGCCCCTTTTTTGTTTACCGCGTCGCCGCCAGCTTCGCCCCCGCAGCCACGAGCAGCCCTCCCGCCACCCGCTCCACCACCCGGGTGTGGCGGCGGTAGAGGGCGCGGCCGCGGTCGGCGGCGAAGGCGTAGATGGCCAGGACCGGCAGCTCGATGACCGTGGAGATCACGCCGAGGACGACGAACTGCAGGGTCACCGGGCCGCGGGGGTCGATGAACTGCGGCAAGAGGGCGGTGAAGAAGACGATGGCCTTGGGGTTGGCGAGCTGGGTGATGAGGCCCTGCACGAAGTTGCTGCCCGCGTCCGGCGGCGCGTCCTCCGCCGCCGGGGCGGGGGAGGGGGCGAGGATCATCTTCAGGCCGATGAGGATCAGGTACCCGGCGCCGATCCACTTGATGACCTCGAAGACCTCGCGCGAGGCGACCAGGAGGGCGCCGAGGCCGGTGGCGGAGAGGGCGAAGTAGAGGGCGTTGCCGGTGAGGATGCCGAAGGCGCCGCGCATGGACGGGCGGAAGCCGCGCTTCATGGCCTGGGAGACGACGAGGAGCACGGCCGGGCCGGGGGTGAAGCAGAGGACGAGCTCCATGGCGGCGAAGAAGAGGAGGTTCGTCAGCGACATCAGGCCTCCGCCGTCCGCCGGCGCAGCGTGAGGGCGCGGGAGAGGTCTTCGGCGAACGCCGCGGCCTCGCGCGGATGCAGCGCAGCGATGGTCACGCGGATCGCCGGCGGCGCGTCCAGCCGGTAGCGCGCGCCGGCCTTGACCGCCCAGCCGCACTGGAGGAGCGCGGCGATGACGGCGTTCTCGTCGGCGACGGGAATCCAGACGTTGAGGCCGGAGGCGCCGTGCGCGTTGATGCCGCGCGCTCGGAGCTCGCGCAGCAGGGCCTCGCGGCGCTCGGCGTAGGCGCGGCCGGCGCGGAGCGGGGCGCGGTCGCGCCAGAGGGCGGCGACCAGGCGCTGGAGGAGGTGGCTGACCCAGCGGATGCCGAGGGTCTGGCGGCCCTCGACGCGGGCGTGGGTGCGGGGGTCGGAGGCGAGGAGGGCCAGGCGGAGGTCGGGGCCGAGGGACTTGGAGACGGAGCGGACGACGGCCCAGCGCTCGCGCTTCCCGTCGACGAGCGTGCGGTACTCGGCGCCGGCCACGCGGCCGGCGTGGTCGTCCTCGATGACGAGCACGTCCGGACGGAGGGCGAGGACCGCGCGCAGCTCGCGGGCGCGCCTGGCCGAGAGCGCGGCTCCGGTCGGGTTCTGGGCCCGCGGGGTGGCGATGAGCGCGCGGCACGGCTTGAGCGCCCGGCGGAGCTCCGCGGGGATCAGCCCCTCGTCGTCGACGGCCACGGGGACGGGCACCAGCGCCAGCGCGGTGAGGAGGTCGAGCACTCCGGAAAAGCACGGGTCCTCGACGGCCACGCGGTCGCCGGGGCGGAGATGCTCGCGGAGCACGCGCTCGAGGCCGTCGAGCGCGCCGCTGACGACGGCCACGTGCTCGGCGGGCACGTGATCCTCGCGAAAGCTCTCCCGGGCCAGAGCCAGGAGCTCGGGGTCGTTCAGCTCCTCGCCGTAGACCCGCTGGGCGATCTTCACCCGCCGCATGGCCGCGCCCAGATCGGGGAGCAGCTCCGCATCGGGATTGCCCTCGGAGAGGTTCCGCACGCCCGCCGGCACGTCCGCATCCACGACCAGCGTGAGCGGCGGCGCGGGCCGCACTCGCGTTCCCCGCCGTCCATCGGCGACAATGACCCCACGGTCCTTCAGCAGGCGGTAGGCGGCGGCGACGGTGGCCGGGCTGACCCGGAGGTGCTCCGCCGCGGCGCGCACGGGAGGCAGCTGCGTCCCGGCGCCGATCTTCCCGCTGGAGACCGCCGTCTCCACCGAGCCGGCGATGTTGACCGCGGTCGTGCCGCTGAGGTAATTTTGTACTAGCATACGAGAAGGATTGTACTAGCACGATGAGCACCCTGCAAACCGAGCGCACTACCGTCAAGCGCATCGCCAAGCGCGCCCTGTACGACCGGGACACGGTCTACGCCATCCTGGACGAGGCGGTGTACTGCCACGTCGGCTTCGTCGTGGACGGCGCGCCGTTCGTCATCCCCACCATCCACTGGCGCGAGGGCGACCAGCTCTACTTCCACGGCTCGGCGGCCAACCGCATGCTGCGCACGATCCGCGACGGCGTGGAGTGCTGCGTGACGGTGACCCTGCTCGACGGGCTGGTCATCGCCCGCTCGGCCTTCCACCACTCGCTCAACTATCGCTGCGCGGTCATCCTCGGCAAGGCCTTCGAGGTCACCGACCGCGAGGAGAAGCTTCGCCAGCTCGACCTCCTCGTCGAGCATGTCATCCCCGGCCGCACCGCCGACGCCCGCCCGGCGAACGAGGCGGAGCTGAAGCGCTCGATGGTCCTGCGCTTGCCCATCGAGGAAGGGTCGGCGAAGGTGCGCACCGGCGGCGCGAACGACGACGCCGAGGACCTGAGCCTGCCGGTGTGGGCGGGCGTGCTGCCGCTGCGGATGGTGCCGGGCGCGCCGATCGACAACGAGGGCATGACCCTGCCGGTGCCGGAGTACGTGCAGCGCTGGAAGCGGTAGCCAGTAGCCAGTAGCCAGTAGCCAGTTAGCGCGACCAGGGCGGCACGACCCCGTTCATGCGCGCGTAGGCGATCGACTGCCCGAGGTGCTCGTGGAGGTGGCTGAGCATGGTCACCAGCACGCCGCGGTGGGTGGTCTGATTGCCGAACATCTTCACCGGCTTCTCCAGGTCGTTGGCCGTGGCCGCGGCGGAGCGGAGGTGATCGAACGAGCGCTTGAGCTCCGCGATCACGTCGGCCTTCTTGGTGACCTCCTTCTCGAGGTCGCGCATGCCCGCGGGCGGCTTGACGCCGAGGAACGTGGCCAAAAAGTAGTTCCCGCCGGCGACGTGCATGTAGACCTCGCTGATCGAGCGCACGTCCCCGGGCGGCCGCCAGGAGTATTTGTCCGCCGGCGTGGCCTCGGCGAGGTCCATGATCTTGTCCTGCACCTCGTCGAGGTTGGCCAGGAACTCGGCCTGGAAGCCGGTGAGCTTCGGCTGCGGCCGGGCGGCATTCTGCTGCGGCGCGCGGGCGAAGGCGAGCGTGGAGAAGGCGAAGGCGAGAGCGAGGAGGAATGCGCGTAGTTTCATTGGCCGGTCGAGCATATTAATCGCGGCGGATGGACGCCAGCAGTGACCAATCGGGTCCAAAGACGACTTTCTTGGGACGGACCGGCACCTTCTGGGTCACGCTCGATTTCGAGCCCTTGCTCTGCAGGAACATGTAGCCCATGCGGTTGCCGTCGAACTCCACCCGCACCGGGATGATGGTGAAGAAAGACTCGTCGGCGTTGCGGCGCTCGGTCTCGACGGTGAGCATGAGCCCGTCGCCCTCCTGCTTCACGTCGTACTTCCAGGTGTAGGCCGGCAGGTCGTTGCCGTAGATCCAGGAGTCGAAGAACCAGCCCCAGTTTCCGGGCGCGACGCGCTCGACCACGCGCCGGAAGTCCTCGGTCGAGGCGGCCTTGCCGCTGAACTCCTTGACGTACTCGCGCAGGATGTTCACGAACAGGTCGTCGCTCTGGGTCTTGTAGCGGAGCATCAGCCGGAGCATGTGCAGAACCAGCGGCCCCTTGTGATAGGCCTGGACCTGGTAGGCCGCGGGCATGGCCGCGGTGCTGGCCCGCCAGCCGTGGCCGATGGGGCCGATGCGCTGCTTCTCGACGGCGCTGAGCTCCATCATCATCCCCGCCAGCCAGGGGCGGTTGAACTTCGAGAAGCCGCCGCCGAAGTTCCCCTTCACGATCGAGTCGTAGGAGCGGAGGATCTCCTCCATGTACTTGTCGCCGCCCTTGACGAAGCTCTCCACGAACATCATGGCCGCGTACTCGGCCAGGGCCTCGCTCAGCCACTGGTCGCGATAGCTCTTCCAGCCGATCTTGTGGCCGAACCACTGGTGGGCCACCTCGTGGGCCCGGAACAGCTCGGACGCGCCGGGGTGCTCGGACTCGTAGGTGTACTCGGTCATGTGCAGGAAGCCGTCGAAGGCCTGGCCGTGGCCGGCGGCGATGCTGGTGACGTACATGTTCGGGGCGTCGAGCTTGTCGTTGAGCAGGACCTGGAAGAACTGCAGGCTGTTGGCGACGTCGGCGCCGACGTTGCGGACCTTGGCCTTGTTGCCGAACTGATAGTCGGGGCCGAAGGAGACCACCGGCGGGATGCCGTTCACCTCGAGCTTCACTTCCTCGAAGCGCGTGGCCGTGGAGAAGGTGATCATCTTGGCCGGCTTCTCCACGAGCCACACCGAGGTCTCGCTGTTGCCGCTCTCGGTCTTGCCCTCCATGCGGCCCATGGCCCGAAGCTCGTTCTTCTTCTGCACGGTCATCTCGAGGCGTGCGGTGTGGGTCTGCTCCCACGCTCCCGGCACGGTCGGATACCAGACGTTGCCCGGGGCGTAGTTCGCGGTCTCGAGGTCGTACTCGAAACGGACCTTGCGGGCCTCGTCGCGTTTGAGCGGCGTGGGCAGGACGACGATGAAGTCGTCGTCGTGGAGCTTGTTGTCGAGCATGGCCGCGCGCTTGCCGATGCGGTCGCGCAGGACCGTCAGCGGCTCGCCGCTGTCGCTGAAGGCCTTGACGTCCCGGGCCAGTGCCCAGAGGTCGAGGCGCAGCGCCGAGACCGACTCGGCCGCGCCGGTGAACGTGCAGTCCACCACGTAGTGCCCGTTGATCGTGCGCTGGTTGTTGCTGCCCACTTCGCCGATCGAGCCGCGCTTGGTGAGGTCGGCCACGACGTCGATGTGCTCGAGCATCACCGGTGCGGCGTTGTGCGGACCGGTGCGGCCGTCCTGGGCGCGATCCTGGGCCCGGTCGAGACTCACCCAGCTCTCGACGTTGTCGCGGTCGTAGCGGAGGAGGGTGATCTCCTCGTCCAACTGCGAGTCGTAGTCCCAGGTCAGCCAGTCGTGGTCGGCGGTCTTCATGTCCGCGGTGATCTTCACCGCGCCCGGGTTGAGCAGCGCGGCGATGATCTGCGCGTCGAGGTCGGTGAAGGTCTGGGTCATGATCCAGACGTGGCGCTTCTCGGCCAGCGGGTTCGGCGTGTAGCCGGCATCCGTGGCGGGGAAGAGTTTGGTGATGGCCGGATCGGAGGTGCGCAGGACCATCTGCGTGATCGGCTGCTCGAATTCGGTCATGTCCGGCCGGACGGCGAAGCGGCGCAGCTGGGCCAGCTCGTAGCGGTCGGGCACGGCCATCTTGAAGCGGCCCTGCCCTTCGAAGACGAGCCCGGTGACCGTGCCGTCGCTGGTCGGCTCCATCAGCCGCACCGTGCCCGACTGCAGCGTCCAGGTGGCCGTGTCGCGGGTGATGGTCACTCCGCCGGCCGGGAGCGGCACGGGAGCCGAGAACTTCCAGCCCTGCAGCTTCGCGTAGTCGGCCGCGGCGTTCTTCGGGTCGAGCGCCGCAAACGCCGCCGTGGAAAACAGCATCAGGACGAGGACGATCGGCGCGGATTTGCGCATGGGAGGGCTCCGTTGCGGATTATTTGGACCTGGCGGAGTGTACCACGCGCTAGAATCCCGCCCCTTGGAGCGGCGGGCTCTCAGCCCGCCGAAA
>JBIOTX010000420.1:0-39566 GCA_044866315.1 Thermoanaerobaculia bacterium
CATGGCATCGCAGACCTCGACCAAGCTGACGTACGAGGACTACTGCCTCATCCCCGACGACGGGAAGCGTCACGAGATCATCGACGGGGAGCATTACGTGAGCCCTTCCCCCAACACGAAGCACCAGGGAGTGCTGCTGCAGTTGGCCTTGTTACTCCGCACATATGTACGAGCTCACCGTCTGGGGAAGGTAGTCGTCGCACCGTACGACACCGTTCTGTCGAACGTGGATGTCGTGCAGCCGGACATCCTCTTCATCAGCGCCGCGCGCATGCACCTGATCACGAAGGCGAACCTGCAGGGATCTCCCGATCTGGTGGTTGAGGTGCTCTCGCCTTCGAATCGCGGCTACGACGAAACGCTGAAGCGCAAGCGCTATGCGCACTTTGGCGTTGCCGAGTACTGGATCGTCGATCCCGAAGAGGAATGGCTGCGCATCCACCGGCGGCCGGAGTCGGGTCTGTCTCAGGTTGCCGAACTGCGCAGCGGCGACGTGCTGACGACGCCGCTCCTCCCGGGCTTCTCGCTCGCGGTCGGCGAGATCTTCGAAGAGTAGTGTTGATGACTTCCCGTGCCGTGAGCCTCCTCCTCCTGTGCCTCGCAACGGCGTGCGCTACCTCGTACACGCCGCGCACGAACACCCGCGACGAGGTGCGTCGCTACGTCGAGCGCGCGGCGCAGCTGGTCGGCACGCGAGGGGTCGAGGCGTGCTCCGACTTCAACGGGCCGCGCTGGCGGGCGAGGGACTACTACATCTTCGTCACGAACGCCGACACGGGGGTGACGGTGTGCCATCCCGCGGGTCCGGAGCGCGTTGGGCGGAACGAGGCGGACGTCCAGGATGCGAATGGCAGGTACTTCATGCGCGAGATGCTGGCCGTGGCGAAGGGACAGCCCGGTGAAGGATGGGTAGAGTACGTCTGGGCACGCCCGGGTGAGACGGCTCCCACGCCGAAGACGGCATTCGTCGTAGGGGTTACCGGTCCCGATGGCACGCGCTACCTGGTCGGCAGCGGCGGCTACAGCATGGCACCGTAGACGCGGCGCCTACGCCCGCCCCGTAATCTCCGCAAGCGCTCGCAGGCGCTCCGCGTGCTCTGCGGTCAGCGCGCCGGGGAGCAAGCGCCAGCTCCAGTTGTCCTTCTCCGCGCCGGGGGTGTTCATGCGCGCCTCGCTGCCAAGACCGAGGATGTCCTGGACGGGGACGATGGCGGTCTCGGCGACGGAAGTGTAGGCGGTGCGGATGAGTTGCCAGGCGACGTCCTCGTCGTCGCAGCCGAGGTAGGCGGCGGCGATATCGCGCTCTTTCTCGGAGGCGTGGGCGTACCAGCCGCGGGCGGTGTCGTTGTCGTGGGTGCCGGAGTAGACGACGGTGTGGGGCTCGAAGCGGTGGGGCATGTGCGGGCTGTCGGGGTGGGCGAAACCGAACTGGAGGATGCGCATGCCCGGCACGCCGATCGTCCGCCGTAGCTCGTGGACGTCCTCGGTGATGAAGCCGAGGTCCTCGGCGACGAGAGGAAGTCCACCGAGGGCCTCGCGGATGGCGTCGAAGAGGGCCAGGCCGGGGCCGGGCATCCAGCGGCCGTGAATGGCCGTCGGCTCGCTCGCGGGGATCTCCCAGTACGAGGCGAAGCCGCGGAAGTGGTCGAGGCGGATGACGTCGGCGAAGCGCAGGTTGGTCTGGACGCGCGCGACCCACCAGTGGAACTTCGACGCGGCCATGGCATCCCATCGATACAGCGGGTTGCCCCAGCGCTGACCGGTCTTGCTGAAGTAGTCGGGCGGGACGCCGGCGACGACGCGCGGCTCGCCTTTGTCGTCGAGCTCGAAGAGCTCGCGGTTGCTCCAGACGTCGGCGCTGTCGCAGGCGACGTAGATCGGCACGTCGCCCAGGATGCGGATCCCGCGCGCGTGCGCGGCCTCGCGCACGGACGCCCACTGGATGAAGAAGAGGTACTGCACGAACTGCCAGAAGCGGATGTCGGCCGCGTGCTGCTTGCGCGCGGCGCTCATGGCCTTCTCGTCGCGACGGGCCAGGGCGCGGCCCCACTGCCACCATGGCGCGCCGCCGGAATTGGTCTTCAGGGACATGTACAGCGCGTAGTCGTCGAGCCAGTCGCGCTGCTCGGGATGACCGATGAACGCGTCGAGCGCGGCCTGATCGCGGAAGCGCTCCCAGGCCCGCCGCAGCAGGCGCAGCTTGAGCTCCTCGACGCGATCGAACGCGACGCGCTCGTCCGGGAAGATGGGCAGGTCCGCCACGTCCTCCGGCTCGAGCAGGTTCTCCTGCAGCAGTTTCTGGGGGGAGATCAGGAGCGGGTTGCCGGCGAAGGACGAGAGGCATCCATAGGGCGAGGCGCCGTAGCCGGTCGGGTTGAGCGGCAGCACCTGCCAGAGGCGAAAGCCGGCCTCGGCCGCCCAATCGAGGAACGCCACCATCTCGTCGCCGAGGTCGCCGATGCCGTAGCAGCCGGGCAGGGAGGTCGGATGGAGGAGGACGCCGGCGTTGCGGCCGGTGCTCGGGGTGTGTGCGGTGGTATGCATCAGGAGGCAGTCTCGTCGGTGATGGACAGCTGCTCGCCGAGGGCATCGAACAGTTCGAGCCAGCGCCGGCCGGCGTGGCCGTTGTTGGAGGAGGCCTCGATCGCCGGCCGCACGGTGCGGCGCATACGGTAGTAGCGGTTCTGGGCCGCGCGCAGGTCGACGTTCAGCCGGGACTCGCGCACGAGGGAGACCAGCGTCAACAGCGTCTCCAGGCGATCGAGGTCGTCGGCGCGCTCGCGGAAGAGCTCCGAGGCGCGCTCCACGGCTTGGCGGAAAGCCATGAGCGTCGTCTCGTCCAGGGCCACCTGCTCGTCACGGGCCTCGCGCAGGCGGGACTCGACCTCCGGCAGCGGCGGCTGCGGATCCTCGAGCAGCCGGCGGATCTGCAGGTTGAGATCGAACTCCGCGGCGGTCCGCAGGACCTTCGGCACGGGGATGCCGAGGCGGGCGTGGTAGCGCATCAGCGGGTCGTAGCGCTCGTGCAACTGGCGGAACGCCGACTCGGCCTCCTCCAGCGTCGCGTTGAGCAGCTCCTTGAGGATGCGCCGCTGCTCGTCGCGGAAGAGCGAGCGGATGGTGATGGGGATGCGCCCGAAGTGCTGGTCGAGCAGGCGAATCACCGCCGGGATCTCCCCCGGCTGCATGGCCTCGGTGAGCCGCTCATGGACGTGCTCGTAGTCGGATCCGGAGCGGCGATAGCGCACGCCGCCGGTCAGCTCGGTCTCGCCGAGGTGCAGGACGGCGAACTCGAAGGACGCGGTCTCGTGGGTGACGATCGAGCGGACGTCGATCCACCCCACGGACATGCGCGCGCGGCCGGCCTTGTGGATGGCAAAGTCGTGGCGGTTGACGTCGTAGCAGTACACCCGGGCTTCGTCGTCGAAGCTGTCGAAGAGCGAGAGCACCGCGTAGTGCGCGGCCACGCGCGAGAGGTCGAGTCGGGCCGGGATGACCTCGCGCTCGTAGATCTGCCGGGCCGTGCCGCGCTCGGGCAGGTTGCTGCGCGCCTCTGCGAGGCGATCGAGGAACTGCGTCTCGAGGTGCGTGCCGGAGACGCGCTCGGCGAGCTGGATCACCCGCCCGGCATAGTGCATCACCTGCACGGTCTCGATGCCGGAGACGTCGTTGAAGAACCAGCCGCAGCTCGTGTACATGAGCATGGCGTTGCGCTGCATCTCCAGGAGGTCGAGGATGTGGGGGACAGGCAATCCTGCCTGTCCGAGGGGCTGGCCAGGCACGATAGCCTGGCCTCCACTGGCGTGCCTGGCCAGGAACCGCCCGACGCTCTCCTCGGAGCGGTCGAGGATCACCTCGATGTACTCGTCGCGCGCGGCCCACGGATCGCGCAGCACGTCCGCGCCGTGGCGCTCGAAGATCGCCGCGGCCTGATCGCGCAGCCAGTCCAGGGAGGCGCGCAGCGGCCCGCGCCACTGCTGCGTCCATCCCGCGGGCGCGCCGGCGTTGCAGCCGCAGTCGCTGCGCCAGCGCTCCACGCCGTGCGAGCAGCTCCACGACGTGGACTCGCGGATCTCCACCTCGTGCCGGTGGGGGTGCTTTTCCAGGTGCTCGCCGTAGTTCGTGATCGTGGCCAGCTCGTGGTCCTCGATGTACTGCAGGGCGTAGGCGAGGGCCATCTCCCCGAAGCGGTGGTGGTGGCCGTAGGTCTCGCCGTCGGTGGCGATGTTGACCAGCTGCGCGCGGCGGGAGTCGCCGAAGGCGCCGCTGAGGCGGTGGGCGAGGTTCTCGCCGCGCGCGAGCAGCTGCTCGAAGGCGACGGCGCGCGAGATCGGGCCGTCGTAGAAGAAGACCGCGATCTTCTTCCCGGACGGCAGCCGGCAGATGTACGGCGTCCTCGGATCGACGGCCGTCGTGGCCTGATGCGGCTCGAGGATGGTGAAGGCGATGCCCTCCGCGGCCAGCGCCTCCAGCGTCCGGAGGTCCACCGCCGTCTCCGGCAGCCACATTCCCTCAGGCTTGCGCCCGAAGCGATGCTCGAAGTCGCGGATGCCCCAGCGCACCTGGGTGCGGATGTCCCGTTCGCTGGCCAGGGGGAGGATGACGTGGTTGTAGGCCTGGGCGATGGCGTCGCCGTGCCCGGAGAAGCGCTCGCGCGAGGTGCGGTCGGCCTCGAGGATCGCGGCGTAGGTCTCCGGCGCCGCGACTTCGAGCCAGCTCAGGAGCGTCGGCCCGAAGTTGAAACTGATCGAGGCATAGTTGTTGACGATCCGCCGGATGCGATCGTGCTCGTCCATGATCCGGGCCGTGGCGTTGGGCTCGTAGCACTCGGCGGTGATGCGCTCGTTCCAGTCGTGGTAGGGGTGGGCGGAGTCCTGCGTCTCCACTGCCTCCAGCCACGGGTTCTCGCGCGGCGGCTGATAGAAGTGGCCGTGGATGGTGACGAAACGGCTCGGACCCATGGGCCGGCGCATCGTATCGCAAGGCCATGGCGTCCGATTTGCTAGCTCGAGATTGGTTCTAAACCCGACGAAGGGAGTATTTCCCATGGCTGACGCGCGGATGACCGCCCTTGCGGAGGTGTTGCGCAAGGACGAAGGAGAGATGCTGGGGGAGTGGGTGCGGCAGCAGCAGCAGGACCTCTCGCTGCGCAACAACCTGCTGCGGCCGGGGGAGCTCGAGCAGCACAGCCGCGAGCTTCTGAACCTCCTCGTCGCGGCGATGCAGATCGGAGGCGACGCCGACGTCTACACCTCCGAAGCCTGGTCGCGGGTGCGCGAGTTCCTCGCCAACGTGACCCGCTCGCGGGCCAAGCAGGGCTTCACCCCCGGTGAGACCGCGTCGTTCGTCTTCTCCCTCAAGCGCCCGCTGTTCGCGAGCCTGCACCGTGACCGCGACGCCAACGAGGCCGCGGAACTGCTCTGGACGGCGACCCTGATCCTCGACAAGCTCGGGCTGTACTCGACCGAGATCTATCAGAAGGGGCGCGAGCAGATCATCAACCACCAGCAGCAGGAGCTGCTCGAGCTCTCCACGCCGGTGGTGCAGCTCTGGCGCGGCGTCCTGGCCCTGCCGCTCATCGGCACCCTCGACAGCGCGCGCACACAGGTGGTGATGGAGAGCCTGCTCCAGGCGGTGGTCGATACCGGCTCGTCCATCGCCATCATCGACATCACCGGCGTGCCGGTGGTGGACACGCTCGTGGCCCAGCACCTGCTCAAGACCGTGGCCGCGGCGCGGCTGATGGGAGCGGACTGCATCATCAGCGGCATCCGCCCGCAGATCGCCCAGACCATCGTGCACCTCGGCGTGGAGATCAACGACGTGGCCACGAAGGCCACGCTCGCCGACGCCTTCGCGCTGGCGCTGACGCGCCTGGGGCTGGCCGTGACCCGGCGGAGTCAGTGATGGAACGGATTCCGATCCTGAAGATGGGGAGATTTCTCCTCGTCTCGATTCAGGTGGACATGGACGACCGCACGGCGATGCACCTGCAGGACGACCTGACCGCGCAGATCGTCAAGCATCGGGCCAAGGGCGTGCTGATCGACATCTCCTCGCTGGACGTGGTCGACTCGTTCATCGGAAGGATGCTCGCCAACACCGCGGCCATGGCCCGGGTGCTGGACGCGGAGACGGTGGTCGTGGGGATGCAGCCCTCGGTGGCCATCACCCTGGTGGAGCTGGGACTGTCGCTGACCGGCGTGCGCTCGGCCCTGAACATCGAGCGGGGCATGGACCTGCTCCGGGAGCTCACCCGTGATTCCGGCGTGGAGATGACGGATGCCGGTGACGAGCAGGCGTGAGACGTTCGCGGTCGGTACTTCGACGGAAGTCGTCCGCGTGCGCCATGTGGTGCGGGCCTGGGCGGTCGACATCGGACTCAGTCTGATCGAGCAGACCAAGGTCGTGACCGCGGCCAGCGAGCTGGCCCGGAACATGGTCGACTACGCGAAGGGCGGCGTCCTGCTGCTCGAGGAGGTCGACGACGGCCTGCGGCGCGGTCTGCGACTCACCTTCGAGGACAAGGGCCCGGGCATCCCGAACATCAACGAGGCCCTGCGCGACGGCTTTACCACCGGCAGGGGCATGGGCCTGGGCCTGGGCGGCGCGAAGCGCCTGGCGAACGAGTTTCACATCGATTCGGCGCCCGGCGAGGGAACGCGGGTGACCATCGTCCGCTGGAAAGGCGCGTCGTGATCCGGATGGGAGAGATCGTGCGCGTCTCCGACGGGAGCGCGGTGGCCTCGGCACGCCGCATGACGGCCCAATGTGCCCAGTCATTGCGCCTGAGCGAGGTGGCGGCCGGAAAGGCGGCCCTGGTCGCGACCGAGCTGGCTACGAACCTGGTCAAGCACGCCGGCGGCGGAGCGATCGTGTTCGGCGCCGACCACACCCAGGAGCGCGTGTTGGCGCTGGTCGCCATCGACAAGGGGAACGGCATCGCCAACGTGGGCGCCGCGCGCGAAGACGGGTTCTCCACGGCGGGCAGTCCGGGCACGGGCCTGGGCGCGATCCACCGCGCCTGCCTCGACGTGGAGACCTTTTCGCTGCGCGAGCGCGGCACGGCCATTCTCTGCCGCGTGGGCGATACTCCTCCTCCGGCGCGCCCCTATGAAATCCCCTCGCGCTTCACTGTCGGCGGCATCTCCGTGGCCAAGACCGGCGAGATCGAGTGCGGCGACGCCTGGACGGCCGTCCCCAGCGGCGACTCCATCACCATCGCCCTCGCCGACGGCCTCGGGCACGGCAGCTTCGCCGCCACCGCCGCCGCGGCCGCCATGCGCGTGGTGAGAGAGCAGCCGGAGGCCGATCTCGAGCGGCTGATGCAGGACGCCCACGGCGCGCTCCGCCCCACGCGCGGCGCGGCGCTCGCCCTGGCGCGCATTCACGCCACGCACAGCCGCGTCGAGCTCGTCGGCGCCGGGAACATCGCCGGATCCATCAACACCGACGACGAGATGCGCCGGACGGTCTCCATGCCGGGCATCGTCGGCCACGAGATGCGCAGGGTACAGACCTTCTCCTATCCCTGGCATCCCTCCTCGGTGCTCATCTTGCATTCTGATGGACTCACGACGAACTGGGCGGTCGGTAATTACCCAGGTTTGATGCAACACCATCCCGCTCTCATCGCAGCTGTCCTCTATCGCGACTACGCCAGGGGGAATGACGACGCCACAGTGGTCGTAGTCAAGGCCTCCTGATGTCTGTCACACCTCTCTCCTCGATCGCGCTCCACTTCGAGTACGACCTGGTGGCTGCGCGCCGGCGTGCCCGCCAGATCGCGGCCGCGCTCGGCTTCGACGAACAGGATCAGACCCGCATCGCCACGGTGGCCTCGGAGATCGCCCGCAACGCCCTGCGCTACGGAGGCGGCGGCAAGGTCGAGTTTGGCATCGAGGGGCTGGACGGCGCGCAGTCGCTCACCATGACCGTCAGCGACCGCGGCCCGGGGATCGAGAATCTCGACTCGGTGCTGGGCGGCACCTATCGCTCGACGACGGGAATGGGCATCGGCATCGTCGGCGCGCGCCGGCTGATGGACGAGCTGGAGATCACCTCCGCGCCGGAAAAAGGGACCACGGTGGTGATGAAGAAGCGCCTCCGCGACCATGCGCCCGAGCTGAGCCGGCAGGGCATCGCCCGGGTCGTCGACGAGCTGTCGCGGCAGCGGCCGGAGAGTCCGCTCGAGGAGATCCAGCAGCAGAACGGCGAGCTGCTGCAGGCCCTGGGACAGCTCAACGAGCGGCAGGAAGAGCTCGAGCGGTTGAACCAGGAGCTGGAGGACACGAACCGCGGCGTGCTCGCCCTGTACGCGGAGCTGGACGAGAAGGCGGAGTCGCTGCGCCGCGCCGACCATGTGAAGTCGCGCTTCCTCTCCGACGTCAGCCACGAGTTCCGCACGCCGGTGAACTCCATCCTCGCCTTGACGCGTCTCCTCGACGAGTCGCTGAGCTCGGACGAGGCGCGCAAGCAGGTCTCCCTCATCCGCCGCGCCGCGGAAGGACTGGAGAACCTGGTCAGCGATCTCCTCGACCTGGCCAAGATCGAAGCGGGCAAGATCGAGGTGCGCACGGCGGAGTTCGAGGTGACGAACCTCTTCAGCGCCCTCCGCGGCATGCTCCGCCCGCTGCTGCTCAACCGCTCCTTGGCGCTCGTCTTCGACGAGCCCGAGGACGTCCCGCCGATGAACACGGACGAAGGGAAGGTCTCCCAGATCCTGCGCAACTTCATCTCCAACGCCCTCAAGTACACCGAGGCGGGGGAGGTGCGGGTGACGGCGGCGGTGTCGGCGGATGGGAAGTCGGTGGTCTTCACCGTGGCCGACACCGGCATCGGCATCGCGCCGGAGGACCAGGAGCGCATCTTCGAGGAGTTCACCCAGATCGATCACCCGCTGCAGCGGAGCCACAAGGGGACGGGCCTCGGTCTGCCGCTGACGCGCAAGCTGGCCACGCTCCTCGGCGGGTCCGTCGGCGTGCGCAGCACGCCCGGCGTGGGATCGGTGTTCTTCGCCGAGATCCCGGTGGAGCTGGAGCGGCGGGCGTTCATCCCCGCGACGCTGCCGCGCGGTCGCGTCACGGAGTCTCCCGAAGCCGCGCTGCGCATCCTGGTCATCGACGACGACGAGACCGCGCGCTACGCCATCTCCAGCTTCGCTATGCGCTCGGGCACGGAGGTCTCCGAGGCCGAGAATGGGCTGGTGGGCATCGCCCGGGCCCAGACGGAACAGCCGGACGTGATCCTGCTCGACCTGATGATGCCCGGCATCGGCGGACACGAGGTGTTGCAGCGCCTCAAGGCCGAACCGGCCACGGCCCACATCCCGGTCATCGTGATCACCTCGCGCTTCGTCAACGACGAGGAGCGGGCCCAGATCCTCAGCCGAGCCGTAGCCGTGATCTACAAGGGCGACCTTTCGCGCGAGACCGTGATCCGGGCCATCGACTCCGCTACAGCAGTGACTTGAGGTCGCGGGCCAGCTCGCAGACGTCGAGTGGCTTGCGGAACACGCGGCGGACCAGTCCTGGGAAACGGTGCTCGATGTCCGCGCTGGTGATGGCCTCCTGCGGCGCGGCGGTGATGACCACGACCGGCGGCAGCACGTCCAGCGTCTTCACCGAAGGATCGGAGGAGAGGGCCTCGATAGAGTCGAGGAAATCGACGCCGCTCATGTAGGGCATCATCAGATCGAGGACGATCGCCGCGTAGGACTTGGTACCGATAAGGTGCAGGGCTTCGACGCCGTCGCGCGCGCCGTCGACGTTGAGGTGCTCGCTCTCGTGGAGGTAATCGATCAGGAGCTTCCGGATCGAGTCGTCGTCCTCGACTACGAGCACGTTCTGGGGCATGACGGAAGCATCCGCCGCGGACGAAGCACAAAGCGTTCCCCTAACGCGCGCGCACGGCGGAGACGAAACGCCGCAGCTTCTCGCGATCGAGCGCGCCGTCCGTGCGGACGCCGCTGCAGATGTCCACGCCCGTGGCCGGCACCTCTTCGAGCGCGGTGGCGACATTCTCCGGGCGCAGTCCGCCGGCGAGGAACACGGGCACGCCAGCGTCGGCACAGATGCGCCGGCTGATCGACCAGTCGTGCACGCGGCCGGTGCCGCCGAGCTCTTTCACCTGCAGCATCGGATTGCCGGAGTCGAGAAGGAGCGCATCCGCGTCTTTCGCCGCGCGCATGGCCTCGTCGTACGACGCCTCGCCGGTGACGTGGATGACCTGCACCAGCCGCACGCCGGGCAGCGCCTCGCGCAGCCGCGGAATCGCGCCGGGCGGGAGGGCATCGCAGAGCTGGATGCCGGTCGTCCCGCAGCGATGGTGCTGTTCGACGATCGCCTCCGGCTCGCAGAGGGAGGTGAGAAGGAACGTTTGCGCGTCAACGGAGGAGGCGATGGAGGCGATCAGCTCCTCATCGATGACGCCGGGGCCGCTCGGCATCGCCGACACCAGCCCGAGGACGTTCACGCCCGCCTCGATGGCCATGGCCGCCTCGGCGTGGCTGCTGATGCAGCAGATCTTGATCTCGATCACAGCGGCTTGACCATCTCGATCTGGCGCACCGTCCGGACCGCGCCGGCGGCTTCGAGAAACGCGGCGATGCCTGGGTGATCCTCGACGTTCACGATTCTCAGCGGCTTGCCGGCCGCAGCGGCCGCTGCCTGCAGCAGCCGCGTGCCGAGACCGCGCCTGCGGGCCTCCGGCCGCACCGCCAGTTGCGGGATGTCGCCGTTGGAAGGGAAGACGACGACGTATCCGTCTTCGTTCCCGAGGATCCGATACGTGTCTTTCGCACGCCGGATCGACGCGCTCGAGTTCTGCCACGAAGGCTCGACGTCCCACCAATCCTTTTGGAGTGCGGCAGCTGCGCTGCCGCTTTCGAAAGCGGCGGCATCGCCGCCGCACTCCAGACGCCAGCACTGAAACCGTCGCGTCTCGCGAAACCCCGCGCCGAGATACAACCCGATCGCCTTCTCGTTCGGCTCGAGCACCTCCAGCACGTACTCCGCGCACCCCCGCCCGCGCAAGACCGGCTCGACGAAGTCGATCATCTCCTTGCCGAGGCCGCGGCGGCGATGGGAGGGGACGACGCCGGTGCCGCTGTCGTACGCCCGATCGCCTTCGATGCCGTTGAGCGTGAAGGCGACCATGCGCTCGCCGTCGAAGATGCCCACCGAGGCCTCGGGCACCCAGCCGCGCCGGGTCATCATCTCCGCGAGCTGCTCGCGGGTGAGCGCCAGCGGCACGAGGTAGTCGCTGAACGCCTCCAGGAACGTGGCGTGGACGACGTCGAAGTCGTTCCCGGTGAGGGTGCGCGTCACCATCCCATGCGCTGCCGGAGGGAGGTGATGTGGGCCACGTGATGGCGGCTGTGCCAGGCGTACATCGCCACCAGCCAATCCAAGGTCTGCGTGCCGTCGTGCTCGGGATGCCGGAAGGTGCGGCGGAAGTCGCCCTCGCTCAGCGAGCGCATGAGCCCGACCCAGCGCGCGTGCAGCGACTCGAGCAGCGTCAGCGAGACCTCGATCGGCGTGTCGCGGGCGTCGGAGAGCTTCGCCCACTCCGACTCGTCGTACGGCCGGATGGTCGGCTCGTTCTCCGTCAGCGCCAGCTTGAGGCGGATGAACGCGTTGATGTGGCTGTCCGGGACGTGATGCACCACCTGGCGCACCGTCCACCCGCCCTCCCGGTATGGCGTGTCGAGTTGCGCGTCGTCGAGACCGCTCACGGCCTCGCGCAGCCGCGCCGGCGCGGCGGCGATGGTGTCGATCATCGTCCGCCGCTCGTCGGCATCGAGAGAGTCGCGTCGCTGGAAGGGGCCGATCGGATAGCGCGGATCACTGCTCATGACCCGCGATTGTAGTGGAGCGACGGCCTTCAGGCCGTCGGCAGCGTGGCCAGCGCGTTCGCGTAGTACCTCTTGATCGTAACCACGTACTCGGCCGATTCCTCGGTCGCGTTCGGGCCCTTCTTCGACACCAGCACCCAGCCCGCGTTGTACGCCGCGAGGGCCATGTCGACGTTGCCGTCGAAGCGATCGAGCTGCTTGCGCAGGTACTTCGCCCCGCCGAGGATATTCTGGCGCGGATCGAAGGAATCGGTGACGCCGAGCGACCGCGCCGTCTTCGGCTTGAGCTGCATGATCCCTTCGGCACCGATGCGCGAGACGGCCTTCGGGTTGTAGCGCGACTCCTTGAACGCCACCGCGGCGAGCAGGTTCACGTCGACGTGGTACTTCGCCGAGGCCTCGGCGAAGAACGGCTGGAGGTAGGCCGGAACCGGATGCGGCATGGCCTGCGAGGCCAGCGGGCGGACCGCGTGGTGGGCGAACGACGGCGCTGCGAGCGCGGCGGCAAAAACGAACAGCGAAAGAATGCGAACCTTCACGGGAACGTCCTTTCCGGTCACGGAAAAGTTCCTCGCGAAGGTCGCGAAGAATCACGTTCGGCAGTGCGGCCGTCTGCGCTGGCAGACCCGTCACTTTGCGCCCTCCCGTCGCCGGGAGTTAGCCCTTATCGCGTGACCACTTGTGTATTTTGTATCGAGGAAAACGGGTAGGAGGAGGAGATGATTTCCGGCTGAGCCCGCAGGCGCAGGCTCAGCCTTTACTGCTATTTGTCCCAGGTGTGGCCAGCCTCGCGGGAGCCGTGGTCGTCACGGTTCTCGGGCTTCTCGGCGCCGAAGCTCTTCCCGCCGGACTTGCCGGCGCCCATGTTCCCGCCGCTCTCGTGCTTGCGCTCCGGCTCGGCGGGGGTATTGCTGGATGCGGCAGGGTCGGCACTGCCGCGGCTGTTGTTGTGTGACATTGTTGGTTTCCCTCCGATACCACGTAGTCGCAACCGGCGTGCCGCGCTCACTCAGCCAAACGGCGACTCTACCGAGGCGTTCAGTGTCGGTGGTGGCGTTTGCTACACGGCGTGTCGAGGCGCTCAAGCCACTCCGCATCCGGTGCCAAGCTGATCTTCTTGCGGTCAGTCGGTAATGACGTTAAGGGCACGTGCTGGCCGTAATTAGCCGCGAAGTCTTCAGGGGCGAGAACTGAATGAAATAGGAGATTGCTCAGCAATCCATAAAGCGCTGGTCCGTGATCTGTAGCGCGAAAAAACATCGGGTAAATCCGCTTGTAGAGGTCCTCCTCCTGAAACAGCGCGGCGCGCGCTGTCGTGTGCGTGGGATCCTCCGGATCGTCGACTCCCCAGATGACTGTGCCGTGACCGAACACCGACATGGCCCGAACGACATCTAGCCGGCGTAGCGTTTGATTAATGGTGAAGAATTGATCGATGAGGCTCTCAAAAGTCTCGCCGACACCCACATCTAGCGCCACAACGAATGAATACAACGGGTTGGTCAATCCGTGGACGCAGTCGGATTGTTCGCGATTTTCGACGAGCCGATGAGCGAAAGTCTCAGGTCTTTCCAGCCGGTGACATGCAACGAGTTTCTTGAGTGCCGCCGTGAGGGTGTCACCGGACAATGTCTGTTTGACCTCGCCAACGGCGTACACACCCTCGATCGGTAGCATGAACTGGCGCGCTGATTCAACGGGACCTGGTTTCACCACGGGAAACCAGATGTCGTTGAATACGACGACGTCGCAGTCTCCAGCGGTGTAGCCGGTTGCATCAACTACAGTGCCCGCGCGGACGGAATAGCGTGCCGGAAGAATTCTCCTAAGTTCATCGCGCACGACTTCTTCGATAGGCAGTCCGCTGTCGAAGCTGTGCACCGCCATTCGCCGCTCGTAGTCGGTGCGTACCCGAATTGCCTCTTCGGCGGCGATACATCGCTTGACGAACGCCGACTCGAGCGTTTCAGTTGCTCGAGTCGGTAACCATGAGGCGGTATCAGGAACGTCCGCCACCGATATCTACCTACAACCGGCACAGCCCGTTATACGTCTCCGGTCTCCGGTCCCGGAAGAACTGCCACGTGTGGCGCACCTCCCGGATCTTGTCGAGGTCGAGCTCGGCGGTGACGAGGGCGTCCTTGTCCCTATCGGCAATGGACAGGATCTGGCCGCGGGGGTCGCAGAAGTAGCTCTGGCCGTAGAACTCGCCGATGTTCCAGGGGCCTTCGTAGCCGACGCGGTTGATGGCGCCGACGAAGTAGCCGTTGGCGACGGCGTGGGCGGGCTGCTCGAGCTTCCAGAGGTACTCGGAGAGGCCGGCCACGGTGGCGGAGGGGTTGAAGACGACTTCCGCGCCGCCGAGGCCGAGCTCGCGCGCGCCCTCGGGGAAGTGGCGGTCGTAGCAGATGTAGACGCCGACCTTGGCGTAGCGGGTCTGGAAGACCGGGTAGCCGAGGTTGCCGGGGCGGAAGTAGAACTTCTCCCAGAAGCCGGGGGCGGTGTGGGGGATGTGGTTCTTGCGGTACTTGCCGAGGTAGGAGCCGTCGGCGTCGATGACGGCGGCGGTGTTGTAGTAGATGCCGGGCCCGTCCTCTTCGTAGATGGGCACGACGATGACCATCTGGTACTTGGCCGCGTACTCCTGCATCAGCTTCGTGGTCGGCCCGTCGGGGATCTTCTCGACGGCGTCGAACCAGCGCGGGTTCTGCTCCGCGCAAAAGTACGGGCCGGTGAAGATCTCCTGCATGCAGAGCATCTGCACGCCTTCCTGCCCGGCCTGATCGATGTACCGGAGAGTGCTCTCGATCTGGGCATTACGGATCGTCTCGATCGACTCACTGGAGTCGGCGGCGAGAGAAGTCTGGATGAGGCCGCACTTTACGATTCGGGACATGGGGCGCTCCTGTGTGGGTTTGGGGGGTACAGGGTAACTCAGTTGAGGGGAAACGGGGGGTTCGGAGGGTGATGGGGGCACGGGGGGTGACGGGGGCACGGGATCACGGGGTTCCGTGGTCATGGGGACGCTGGGTGGCTCGATAGGACGGACTTCGGCGGGTCTCGGTGCGCCGCCCAGCAACCGAGCAACCCAGGAACCCAGCAACCTCAGAAATCGAATCACCGCGGAGAGAACGCCAGACCGCGCCTGAGGAACTCCCCCCGCCCCGGCTTCGTCACGTATTTCCCGTCCTCGATGACCACGTCGCCGCGGCTGAGCACGGTCTTGGTCACGCCGCGCACCTTCATTCCTTCGTAGCAGGAGTAGTCGACGTTCATGTGGTGGGTCTTGGCGCTGATGGTCATCTCCTCGTTCGGGTCGAAGACGACGATGTCGGCGTCGGATCCCACGGCGATGGTGCCCTTCTTCGGGAAGAGGCCGAAGATCTTCGCGGCGGCGGTGGAGGTGATTTCGACGAAACGGTTCAGGGAGATGCGCCCCTGCGCGACGCCGCCGTTGTAGATGAGGCTCATCCGGTGCTCGACGCCCGGGCCGCCGTTGGGGATCTTGGAGAAGTCGTCACGCCCGAGCTCTTTCTGCTCTTTGAAGCAGAACGGACAGTGGTCGGTGGACACGACCTGCAGGTCGTTGAATTGCAGGCCGCGCCAGAGCTTGTCCTGATTCCACTTCTCACGGATGGGCGGGGTCATGACCCACTTCGCGCCTTCGAACCCGGGTTGCTCGTACACGCTGTAGTCGAGGAAGAGGTACTGCGGGCAGGTCTCCGCATACGCGGGGATGCCGTTGTCGCGGGCGCGCGTGACTTCCTCCAGCGCGTCGCTGCAGCTGAGGTGGACGATGTACACCGGCGCCTGGGCCATGTCGGCGAGAGCGATGGCGCGATGCACGCCCTCCGCCTCCGCCTTGGTCGGCCGCGTCAGCGCGTGATACTTCGGCGCGGTCTTCCCCTCGGCCAGCGCGCGCTTGACGATCGCATCGATGACCACGCCGTTCTCGGCGTGCATGCAGATCAGGCCGCCCGCCTCGCCGGCGGTGAGCATGGCCTTGTAGATCGTGGCGTCGTCGACGAGGAAGACGCCCGGATAGGCCATGAACAACTTGAAGCTGGTGACGCCCTGATCGATGAGGGCCTTCATCTGCGGCAGGCGCTCGTCGGGAAGGTCGGTGCAGATGAGGTGGAAGCCGTAGTCGACCGATGTCCGCCCCTCGGCCTTCTTGAACCAGACATCCAGGGCCTCGTTCAGGTCCTGTCCCTTGTACTGCACGGCGAAGTCGATGATCGTCGTCGTGCCGCCGTGGGCCGCGGCGATCGTGCCCGTCTCGAAGTTGTCGGACGAGGACGTGCCGCCGAACGGCAGGTCCATGTGCGTGTGCGGGTCGATACCGCCCGGGATGACCAGGCGATTCGAGGCGTCGATGACCTTGTCGGCCTCGGCGTCGATGGATTTGGCGATCATCGCCACCTTGCCGTCCTCGACGAGGATGTCGGCGTGGTAGTCGTCGACCGCGGTCACGATCCTGCCGTTCTTGATGATCGTTCTCATGGCGCGCCATTCTAGCGGTAGGCGGACTTGTCCATGACGGCGACGCTCTCCGCGCCGTCGATGGAAAGGATGATTGCCTTGGCTGGGCGGGTGGGCTCGGGCGACTCCCAGCGCCGCTCCTCGAGACCGCGGAAGGTGACGACGATCCGCCCGCCGCTGGGCACGGAGACCGCGCGCGACTCGCCGTTGCGCAGCTCGCCGATGATCACCCGGCGCCCTTCGGTGGTGACGGCGACGTCCTGGATCGTTCGCCCGGAATGGTTGAAGAGCGCCACCCGCGCCGGGTAGCTGCCCGCGCGCCAGGCGGCGTAGAGGACGAGGGCCAGGCCGCCGGCCACGATCCAGATCGTCTTCTTCGGCATCGTGTGGAGGACAGGCAATCCTGCCTGTCCAAGTCTAGCCTGTGGTTCAATGTCCGCGGTGAGACGGGTCGTCCTCCTGCTCCTCCTGGCGGTTCCGCTGCGGGCCCAAGACGCGGCCACGCTCGCGCTCCTGGTGCGGGAGCCGTCCGTCGACGCGGCGCGTGTCGCCGGGGCGGTGAAGTCGCCGGACGCGCTCACGCGTGCGACGGCGGCCCGCCTGGCGCTGGTGCGCGATCTGGACGCCGTGGTTCCTCAGCTGCGCGAGGCCCTCGCCGCGGAGAAGAATGCCGAGGCCGCGCGGGAACAGGTGCGGGCCCTGGTGATCCTCGGCGTCGACGACGACATCGCCTTCGCCGCCGAGCAGCTGCCGCGCTTCCCGACGGGCATCGACGGCGTGTTCAGCGAGGCCCTGGCCCGTCTCGGCGCGCCGCGGGCGCTCGATCTCTATCTGAAGTACACCCCCAAGCTGCGCGCCCCCTCAGCGCCGCTGCACCTCGCGCTCTGGGGCCGCTCCGCGCACGCGTCCGCGCTCGCCGCACGCCTCCTCGGCAAGCGCGACGAGCGCGGGTTCACCTCGGTCGTCAGCGCGTTCACGGACGCGAAGGTCGCGCTCGATCCCGGCGTGGCGATGGCCGGGCTCGGGGCGCCTACGTCGGAGATGCGGGCCAGCGTGCTGTGGCACCTGATCGAGACCTACGCCGCCGATCCGGCGAAGATCCCTGAGTTGTTGCGGGAGCCGATCCTGGCGCCGGCGCCCGAGGGAGCGACGGTCCGGGAGACGTTCGGACGCGAGCTCCTGCGGCGGATGCTCGGCGGCGAGCCGCGCCGGCAGAAGGACTGGATCGAATGCGTCAACACCAGCTTCGCCTGCTGGGGCAACCCGGACGTCGTGCGCTTTCTGACGCCCGACGAACTTGCCACCGTCGGCTCCGGCTCCGATCGCTCCGAGGGCGTGATTCGGCGCCGGTCGAAGCAAACGGGGACAGTCGTCGCCGAGCCGGCGTTCGCGCTGTCGCTCATGCTGCCGCCCGGTCTGCCCGAGGCGCTCATGAAGCAGACGCGCTGCCGTGAGGGATGGATGGGGATCGCCGGCGCGACCGTCGACCGCGTCGGGCGCGTGCAGTCCATCGACCTGAAACAGATCGGCGCGGACGGGGCGTGCAGGAAGGCGCTGGAGACGATGATGCGGCTCTCGCTTGCGGAGCCGTCGTCGTTCGTGGCCAGGCTCACCGCGGACGACCTCCTGATGGTGAAGGCGCGCGGCGACGTGCAGTGCATGGACGAGGGGCTGGTCGAGAATGCCCGCGTCTTCGGCGTGCACCGCTTCGGCGGAGGCAGCGAGATCAAGGCCCCCAAGGTCGTGAAGCGCGAGGAGCCGATGTTCCCGGAGAGCGCGCGCCGGTCGATGACGGGCGGCTCGATGCTGATCATCATGGAGTCGCACATCAGCAAGACCGGCTGCGTGCGCGACATTCGCCTGCTCAAGCAGTCGCCGTGGCCGGAACTCAACGGCGCGGCGGTGTTCGCCCTGTCGAAATGGAAGTTCGAGCCCGGCAAGTTGGATGGGGTCCCTGTCGATGTCATCTTCAATCTCACCGTCAACTTCAAGCTTCGTTGAGCTCGCGCCGCGAGGCAGCATCGCCTTCGGCGCGCCCCTGGCCGGCGCGCTGCACGTTCCGGTGCGCGCGCTCGGCGGCGAGCCTGCGGTCGAGACTTGGCCAGCGCGCGAGAATGACGCGCTGATCTTCGGCTCGGTGAGCGCGGAGGAGAACGCGCCGCTGGAGTCGCTCGCCTGGCGCGTCTACACCAGCGCGATCGCCGATGCGCGGGCCGCGGGCTATCCGTTCTTTGTGCGGATGTGGAACTTCGTGGGCAGCATCAACGAGGTGGAGGCCGGGCGCGAGCGCTATCAGCGCTTCTGCGCCGGCCGGCACGACGCCTTCGTCGAGGCCGGGTACCACCACAACACCGACCTGCCCGCGGCGAGCGCCGTAGGCATGCCGGGGCGCGGTCTGATCACGTACTTTCTCGCCGCCCGCGAGCCGGGGGTGCAGGTGGAGAACCCACGCCAGGTCAGCGCCTACGACTACCCGCCGCGCTACGGCCCCAAGAGCCCGTCCTTCTCGCGGGCGACCGTGTGGGGCGACACGACCTTCGTCTCCGGCACGTCCAGCGTGGTTGGACACGAGACCCTGCACATCGGCGACGTCGACCGCCAGCTCGACGAGACTCTGCGGAACATCGAGACCCTCGTCGCCCTGGACCGGATCGTGGCGGCGAAGACGTACATCCGCCGCGCCTCCGACTACGAGCGCATCGCCCGGCGGCTCGAGGGCGTGTTTCCGGCGAACCTCTATCTCGAAGCGGATGTGTGCCGGAAAGAGCTGCTGCTGGAGATCGAGGCTATAGGAGTGCGGCGGCCGTAGCCGCCGCTTTCAAAGACGCTGAGGGCAACTCGGGGCGGAGTGAGCACTGTTCGGGAAAAGCTGAACGCAGCTCGATCAATAGCGAACGCAGCTCGTGTGATTTGGAGTGCGGCAGCTGCGCTGCCGCTTTCAAAGCGGCGGCATCGCCGCCGCACTCCAAACTCTCCAGTGCGCGACGATCTTCCGCAGTGACGCGACATCCGTTCCCCACCGCCGGAACGCGCCAAACTCCTCGTCCGCGTATTCGGGAGTGTCGCTGTTCGCTGCGAGCTTCACGCGCGCTCCGTCCGGCTCGATGCGCAGGTGAGCGGTGCGCTCGATGGCCTCGATGGCTACAGCGAGCTTCGACGGATCGTCAGTCGTATTCATGACCCGGAGGAGGACCGGGATCGCGCGCCGGGCGTCGATCCACGGCAGCACCTCGACCGCACCCTGCTGCACCAGAAAGTCGAACACCTTCGGGTCGCCGCGGAACCAGCGCAGCACCTCCGGCTCGCGGTACACGCGCGCGTACTGGATGGCGAAGTCCCGCCACGCCGGCTCGCGGTGCTTCTGCTCCGCGAAGGCGCGGATCGCCGCCCGCCGAGCCTCGGAAGTCCGCGGGATCGGCTCGATCACGTACCGCCGCAACTCGTCTAAGTCGCGGAGGATCGTCCCGACCGCGCGGGTCTCGCTCCAGTGCCAGGTCTTCGGATCGCGGGCGAGCAGCACTTCGCGCACGACCTCGGGATCGAACCGGGCAATCAGCTCGGCGGTCGATTCATCCTCGGGGAACGACGGAGGCTTCGCGGCCAGAAGGCGGCGGTAGACCTCACGGCAAGGCCTCTGGTGCGTCCACTTGCCGGTTGCGAGGTCGAGACGCGACAGGCCCAGGTCCGTGGTCACCGACAGGACGCCCTCGCGGACGGCGATCGTTCCGACGGTAAACCCGCACGGCGCGTCCTCGCCGCGCATCGGCTCGATCGTGTCCGTGGCCCAGTGGTAGCGCGCCAGGCCGTGCGGCATGTTGCTCTTCTCGTACTCCTGCATCACGCCGAGCCAGAGCGCCTTGCCGTCGTGCGCGATCGCGGTGACGGACTTGTCGCGAAGCCACGGCGGGCGGCCACCTGGAGCTTCTTCGTCGCCGGGTCGTACATGCCGACGCCGCCGATGCCGTCCGCGCCTTCCCCTTCGTAGAAGCCGAGGCCGAAGTAGATACGGCCGTCGCGGGTGACGCAGGCGGAGGGCGCCTCCTCGACGGAGTGGCCGACGCGGAGATGGGGGCGGAGGCGAATGGCCGTGGCGCGGTCGGGTGGGCGGTACGGAATCTCCTTCGGGCAGGAGACCACGCTCGCCAGGATCGCGACCGCGGCGGCGATCACGCCGTCACGGCCGGCACCGCGTACCCTTCGTCCTCATACCCGCCGTGATAATCGAACTGCTCGGGCCTCTTGATCTGCGAGTGCGGGACGATGCGGTCGCGGCGGAGGCCGCGGAAGTCCTCCAGGCGGGTCCAGCCGCGGTGGGCGTTCTTCTCCAGGAACTCGGTCATGCCGGCCCTCAGGGTCTTGATCACGTTCGGGCCGATGGCGCTGTCGAGCATGGCCGCGGTGCAGACCTGGACCGTGCCGCAGCCGAGGAGGAAGTAGTTCAGGGCGTGGTCGAACGTCGACACGCCGCCGATGCCGGAGAAGGCCTGGTCGGGGAAGGCCTTGGTCATCTGGGCCATCTTGGCCATCGACAGCGGGAGGATGGCCGGGCCGCCGAGGCCGCCGGAGGACGTGTAGCCGTCGACGTTCATCTCGAAGTCGAGGGTCTCCGGGTCGATCGGCGGAAGCGAGGGCCAGGTGTTCGAGGACGAGATCGCATCCGCGCCGCCGCGGAAGGTGGCCCCGGCCTCCTCGGCGATGTTCGACGTCGCCGGGGTGAGCTTGACCCAAACCGGGACCTTGGCCACTTCCTTCACGGCCATGGTCACGACCGAGCAGAGGACCTTGTCCTTGCCGACGTTCGAGCCCATGTCGATGCGATCCATGTGCGGGCAGGAGAAGTTGAGCTCGATGCCGTCCGCGCCGGCGTCCTGCACGGCCCGGGTGAGGTACTGCCAGTTGTGGAGCTCCTTGTCATTGCCGGAGCCGGCCATGATCGAGGCGATGTAGACCTTGTCGGGGAAGGCCTTCTTGATCTTCTCGATGCGGGGCAGCCACCAGTCGATGCCCTTGTCGGAGATCAGCTCCCAGTTCCAGGAGGCCACGAGCGTGGTGTCGGGGCGCTTGTTCATCGACAGGCGCGTGCCGCTGTTCTCGGCCCGGAGGAACTTGGTCTTGGGCCCCTTCACGTTCACCACCGGGTGCATGCCGATGGTCTTGCAGACGATGCCGCCCCAGCCGGCCTCGAAGGCGCGCATGATGTTCGAGTCCGACTCGGTCGGCGGCGCCGAGGCCAGGAGGAACGGGTTCTCGAAGCGGATGCCGGTGAACGTTGTCGACAGATCGGCCATGGGAGTCTCCTTCGGTTATGGGAAAACACCCATTATCGCGCGGTTTTCCGCATCAGGGCCAGGTAGACCAGGAAACTGAGAGCGAACGTCACGAACCACGCGTACGTGTAGAGGTAGTCGAAGACCCCTGGATTCGGGACCTGCCCGCCGGGCGTGCTGGCGGCGCGGAGGAAGCCGGGCACGACCGGGGCGACGGAGATCACCAGCGCGGCGATAGCCTTCCAGTTGATGCCGTTCGTATACGTGTACTGGCCCTGGAGCTCGAAGAGGTCGCGCAGGCTCAGCTTCTGCCGGCGCACGATCCAGTAGTCGGCGATGAGGATGCCGCCCAGGGCGCCCATGAGGCTGGAGTAGCCGATCAGCCAGGTGAAGATGTAGGCCGCGGCGTCGGAGTAGAGCTTCCACGGCATCATCAGGATGCCGATGACGGCGGTGATCAGGCCGCCGGTGACGTACGAGATCTTGCGCGGCGCCAGATTGGAGAAATCGTTGGCCGGAGAGACCACGTTCGCGGCCATGTTCGTGGTGATCTGCGCGGCCAGGACGACCAGCGCGGCAAAGATGATCACCGCCGGCGTGCCGATGATGGAGACGAGCTCGATCGGATCCCAGATCGCGCGGCCGAACACCACGATCGTGGCGCTGGTCACGGCCACGCCGATGAAGGCGAACGCGGTCATGGTCGTGGGCAGGCCGAGGGCCTGGCCGGTGGCCTGCGAGCGCTGGCTCTTAGCGTAGCGGGTGAAGTCGGGGATGTTCAGCGAGAGCGTGGCCCAGTAGCCGACGTTGGCCGTGAGTGCGGCGGGGAAGAGGGTCCAGAACGGCGTCTGCCCTCTCTGCAGCTTCGACGACTGGGAGAGGATGTTGCCCAGGCCCCCGCCGTTGCGAATGGCCCAGTACAGGAGCACCACCCCGCCGAGGAGGAGCAGCGGCGCCGACCAGCTCTCCAAATGCTTGATGCCTTCCGTCCCCTTGATGATGATCGCCACCTGCATCAGCCAGAAGACGGCGAAGGCGATGGCCTTTCCGGCGGCGATGTTCTTCCATCCCGGCCAGGCGGCGGCGGCGAGCGCGTCGAGAGCCAGGCCGCCGATCCAGGTCTGAATCCCGAACCAGCCGCAGGCCACGATGGCGCGGAGGATGGCCGGCACATTCGCTCCTTTCACGCCGAAGCTGGCCCGGCACAGGACGGGGAAGGAGACGCCGTACTTCGTTCCGGCGTGGGCGTTGAGGATCATCGGGAGGAGGACGATGACGTTGCCGAGGAGGATGGTGACCAGGGCCTGGGCCCAGTTCATCCCCTGCGCCATCAGTCCCGAGGCCAGCGTGTAGGTGGTGATGACCACGGACATGCCGATCCAGAGGGCGGCGATGTTGTAAGTCGACCACGTCCGCCGGGAGAGCGGCGTCGGCGCCAGGTCCTTGTTCCAGAGCGGGCTGTGCGAGACGTCGGCCTCGAGCTCCACGAAATCGGGGCGGGAGACGGGTACCTGGATGGGCGGGTCGATCGCCGTCATGGGTCCTCCGGTTGCTGGGTTCCTGAGTTGCTGGGTTGCTGGGGATTGTACGACCGATCGGTCTCGGGGCCCGTAGAGGGGAACGAAGGAGAAAAACCGCATGCCCAGCACCATCGCCCGCCCCACCGACGGAACGCGCCTGCGCGTGGTCGGAGACGTCGTCCGCGTCCTCATCGACAGCGCCGAGACCGGGGGCACGTACGAGATGTTCGAGCTGGAAGGGCCGGAGGGGAGCGGGCCGCCGCCGCATGCCCACCCGTGGGAGGAGAGCTACCTCGTCGTCGACGGGGAGGCCGATCTCTATCTCGAGGGGACGAAGAGCCGGATCACGCCGGGCTGCTTCGTGCGCATCCCCGCGGGGACGACCCACGGCTACCGCATCCGCTCCAAGTCGGCGAAGTTCGTGGTGATCACCAGCCCCGGCGGCGCCTCCCAGTTCTTCGTCGAACTGGACGCCGAGACGGCGGGCTCGTGCGAGGACATGGGGAAGATCGCCGCGGTCGCGCTGCGACACGGCTTCACGCTGCCCACGCAGTAATTGCTGCTTCGACACTGATCCGTCACGGAACAAACAGCTTGCGCCGCGTAGTTTGTCAGGCGGCATGCGTACGCTCGCTCTGACTCTCACCCTCCTCCTCTCGTTCTCCGCGTTCGCGGATGTGGTCGTCTTCCGCAACGTGAACGTCATCTCCATGACCTCCCCGAAGGTCGCGGAGAAGCAGACCGTGGTCGTCCGCGACGGCCGCATCGAGTCCGTCGGCAAGAAGGGGAAGGTTCCCAAGGACGCGAAGGTGATCGACGGGACGGGCAAGTTCCTCATCCCGGGCCTGGCCGAGATGCACGGCCACGTTCCGCCGATGAATGCGCCCGGCGGGATGGTCGAGGACGTGCTCCTGCTCTACGTGGCGAACGGCATCACCACCGTGCGCGGCATGCTCGGCCACCCCGGCCAGCTCGAGCTGCGCGAGAAGACCGCCAAGGGCGAGATCCTCGGGCCGACTCTCTACCTCGCCGGCCCGTCCTTCAACGGCCAGTCCATCAACTCCGTGGACGAGGCGATTACCAAGGCCAAGGCCCAGAAAGCCGAAGGGTGGGACCTGCTGAAGGTGCACCCCGGTCTCACCCGCGCCGAGTATGACGCCATGGCGAAGACGGCGAACGAGGTCGGCATCCGCTTCGCCGGCCACGTCCCCGAGGAAGTGGGCCTCTTGCACGCGCTGGAGATGGGCCACGAGACCTTCGATCACATCGACGGCTACGTCGAGTACCTCGGCGGCGACAAGGGTCCGATGGACCCGAAGAAGCTCGCCGAGGTGGTGGAGAAGACCAAGGCCGCGGGCGCGTGGATCGTGCCGACGTCCGCGCTCTGGGAGGTGCTCTACAGCGCCATCCCGCTGGAGACCCTGCGTGCCTATCCCGAGCTGAAGTACGTGCCGGCCGGACCGGTGGAGAACTGGTCGAAGGCCTACGAGGACCGGCTCAAGCAGATCCCGCGGGAGACCGCCGCGAACGTCCTCGCCGCCCGCCGGACCATCCTCCGCGCCCTGCACGAGGGCGGGGTGAAGATCCTGATGGGCACGGACGCGCCGCAACAGTTCAGCGTCCCGGGCTTCTCGCTTCACCGCGAGCTGCTGCGGATGCGCGACGCCGGCATGACCCCGTGGGACATCCTCGTCAGCGGCACGGTGAACGTGGGCGAGTACTTCAAGAAGAAGGACGCGTTCGGTACGATCGAGCCGGGCAAGCGCGCCGACCTCGTGCTCCTGGGGGCCAACCCGCTCGACGACATCGCCAACGTGGACAAGATCGACGGGGTGATGGTGCGCGGCCGCTGGCTCTCGCGCGAGGACCTGGACACGCAACTGGCGAAGATCGCCGCGAAGTACAAGCGGTAGGCGGATCGGTCGCGGCGGGCTGAGAGCCCGCCGCTCCACCGCAACCTCGCTCAGAACTGGTGCTGGAACAGCTTGACGTTGTCGACGACGATCTTGGAGTTGCTGTTGGGGACGTAGCCGAAGAGGTAGACGGTCAGGTTCTGGCCCTTCCAGCTCGTGTGATAGCCGAGGCTGATGAGGCGCGTGACGCAGTACTGCGCGCCTCCCGGCGGCTGATCGATGTGATACCACGTCCCGTTCCCGTCGACGAGCCAGACGTCGAGCATGGCGCTGTTGCCCGGGTCGGTGATCTCGTACTCGTAGCGGAAGGAGAACCAGCCGTCGCCGCCCGAGAGCGCGGTCGTGGTCTGGGAGATCTGCTCCCAGTTCGAGTTTGGGCCGTTGAACTGGCCGAAGGGGGCGGGCCAATAGCCGCAGTAGGTGCCGCTCGTCGCCCGCTGCGTGCCGGAGCCGAACTGCCAGGCGTTGCAACTGGTCTGCGAGAACGTCGGGTCATACAGGATGTCGTAGTCGTTTCCGCAGGTCGGGCCGCAGATCGTCGTCCCGCCCTGCGTACAGCTCTGCCCGAAGGCCGGCAGCGCCGCCATGGCAACGAGAAGAAGAGAAAAAGCCACCACGATTTTCTTCATGAGTCCTCCTGATGCCGGCGAGGACGCGGAGGGGGCGGCGATATTACCGGCCGCGTTTTACGGAGCGCCGACGATGACGAACGGCGCCCAGTAGAAGGGATGGGAGAAGCGCTCGTCGTGCATGAGGGCGAGCTGTGCTTTTTGGAGCGACGCCGCCGCGTCGGTGCCGCGCAGGAGGTTGCGGTGGAACTCGACCATCAGCGTGGCGGTCGGCACGGATACGGCCTTCCACTGGCTGACCACCGCCGTCGGGCAGCCGGCCGCGAGGAGGGCCCAGGACAGGCCGATCACGCCTTCGCCGCTGCTGATCTGGCCCCTGCCGGTCTCGCAGGCGGAGAGCACGGCGATGCGCGTTCCCGGCCGCAGCGCGGAGATCTCCCGGGCCTCGAGCAATCCGTCCTCGCTCTCATCGTTCGGCGCCTTCGAGAGCACGAGCGCGGAGAACATCGGGGCGCTGTCGTCGAGGAGGCCGTGCGAGGCGACGTGCAGCACGTCGTACCCGCCGGCCTCGCGCTTGAGCACCGACTCCCGGGCCTCGTCGCCGATGTAGACCCGGCTCCGCTGCGGTCCATAGAGCCGCGCCAGACTCCGCACTTCCTCCTCGGCCTCGGGGATCGCGCCGAGGTCGGCGCGCTCGTGGAACGTGCGTAGCTCGGCGGCGGTCGTGGCCCGGATGTTCGGGTTGGCGAACGCGAGGAGCGTGGGCTGGCGGCGCGCGTCCGCCGGCGGCTCGCGGCGCAGCGTCTCCGCGAGCACGACCACCGAGGGCGCGTAGAACACGGACGTTTTCTCGGCGAGATAACGGCCGTTCGCATCGCGCAGGGCGTGGAAGGGAACGTTCCAGAGCGGGCCGGCGGGAACGATGCCCACCAGCGGCGCGCCGGCGATCTCGTGCTCGATCGGCGCGACCAGGAGCGCGTACATCGACTCCGACAGCGCGCCGTACTGCAGGTTGCGCTGCTCGAGGGCCGCGCGCAGCTCGCGCACGCGCGCGGCGAGCTTGTGCGGCTCGATCTTCAGCGCATGGGCGATCACCTTCGGCGCGCCGTCCGGCCCGCGCTTGATCACGAAGATCGCGGTCTTCTCCTGCCCGATCACGTAATCGATGACCACCGCGCGATCGACCACCGGCGCGAGATCGATCGCCGCCGTCGAAAGGGCCCGATGCTCGCGCCGCAGAGCGTCGTCGCGGCCGGCGAAGTCCGCGAGCTCCACCCGTACCCGCGCCAGCTCCTCGCGGATCGCCCGGATGCGCTCCGGCTCGCGCGCGGCGATGAGGGCCGTGTTGAGCTGGGCGATCTCGCGGTTCGCCCGCTGCTCGGCGTCGCCGTCGCGCTCCGCGTCGATGGGGCCGGCGGCCAGCGTGTCGCGCAGCACGCGCGCCTTCATCCGCTGGGCCACCCGGAACGCCTGCTCCGGCTCTCCCGCGGCGAGGTGGACGTCGATGAGGGACATGTACGCCACCGCGTAGCGGCCGAGGAAGAGCGCCTGCTGGCGCTCGTTGCCGACGACCGCCCCGCGGGCGTTCTCGCACATTTCGATCGTCTGCTCCAGCCCGCCCAGCGCCTCCCGCGGACGGCCGAGGCGGATCAGCGCCGATGCCGCCAGGGCCTGCATCTCCACGTTGGTGTCGTAGCGCTCGGCGACGCGCAGGGCCTCTTCGACCTTTCCCTGCCGCCAGAGGAGGTGGGCGAAGACCTGCATTCCGCCGTCGAGCTGCGGCCCGGTGTACGGCGCGCCCGCATCGGCCTCGCGGAAGGAGTGCATCAGGTCGAGCGAGGCCGCATCGAACTGCTCGCGGGCCACGTGCGCCAATGCCCGATCCTGCAGCAGCTCCGCGACGGCGATGTGATTGCACATGCGCAAGGCGATGGCCAGGGCCTCCTCGCGATGGGCGGCGACGATGTCCTCGTCGAAGCCGAGGCGGCCCTCGATGCGCGACAGGAGGTGCAGCGCCGATCCTTCCGCGGCGACGAAACCGAGCGCGCGGGCCATCGTCCGCACGCGCTCGAAATGAAACCGCGCCAGCTCCAGGTCCGCCTGGCCCAGATACGCGCCGGCCATGTTCGTCTCCGCCGCGAGCTGCCCGGCCGGATCGTCGGCCAGCTTCGCGTAGCGCGCGGCCAGGAGCCCGAAGCGCATTTCCTCGCGGTAGTTCCCGACCGTGCTCGCATCCTCGGCGAGCTGGGCGCAGACCCGGGGGAGGAGGGAGAGATCGACGATTGCGTCCTCGAGCGCGAGCGCGCGGCGGAACAGGGCCCGGGTGGTGGCCGTGTGGGCGCGGCTCGCGCGTCCGAGGCGGAGCAGGGCCCGGGCGATGGCATCGGCGTCGCCGGCGGCCTCGGCGTGGCGCAGCGCCTCCTCGGCAACGCTCGCGCTGGCGGCGATGTCGCGGTGCGCGGGAAGGCGGATGTAGGCGCTCTCCGCCGCGAGCGCGGTGCTGATCGCCAGCGGGTCTCCGCTCTCGTCGGCGATCTCCTTCGCCAGGTCGATGGCCTGGCGAGCCCGATCGTGCTCGCCGCGATTGATCTCCAGGACGGCGCGGTCGGCGAGGGCGATGGCCGATGCGGCGTCGCGCGCGCTCGGCGCGCGGTCCCAGCTCTCGATCTTCCACGAGCCGCCGATGTTGCGAAGGCGGACGGTGCGCAGCTCCTTCTCCATCCGCTCGTGCGGCGTGTCGACCGTGCTCCAGGAGGTGACCTCCGCCTCGATCCGCGCCACCGCCGCGTCATCGCTGATCTCCAGCGAAACGATGCGCAGCGCGCCGGGACGCATGCAGCGCACGCGCATCGTGCGCGCAATCGTGTCCGGGAGCTGCCCATCCCACCGCGCGCTCGCCGCGGCAACGTCGCCGCCGGCGTACGCGGTGAAGAAGTCGCGGATCACCGGCTCGACCGAGTCCCCGCGCGCCGCGAGGGCGGAAAGCAGTGCTGCGAGGAGAAGGGCCGGGCGGCGCATGGAGGAGAAGCTTACTCTGCGCGCGCGTTCGCCAGCAGCCGCTGCACTTTCGGGTCGGCGGATGCGGCCAGCTGCCGCAGCGCCGCCCGCGCCTCCGCTTCCATGCCCGCCTTGGCGTAGAGCGTTGCCAGAAGGAGAGGATCGCTCGGGTGCTCGCGCCGTGCGGCCGCGATCTCGTCGTGATCGGCGGCGCTGGCGATGCGGAAGCGGGCGGGCCGGGAGGGCGGCGCGGGGAGGACCTCGATCGTCGTGCCGTCGGACTTCACCTCCACCTGCCAGATGTACGTGCGCCCGCGGGCGAGCGGTTCGGGCGGCGTCCAGCGCGATGCCGTCAGCAGCTCGCTGTGCGCCACTTCGCGATCGCGCTCGAAGATCGAGACGACGAAGCTCGCGCCGGGCGTCGGAGGCCAGGAGAAAACGGGGCGAACGTCGTCGATCACCACGCCCCTCGGCCGCAGACGAACGGGATCGTCTTCGTCTTCGCCGCGGACGGCCTCCCTTCCGCCGCGCAACAGGGCCAGATCGGCGGGGTAAGGCAGTCGCCCGGACGCGAGGGCGCTTGCGACGAGTTGCGCCCACTCCGCGCGTGCGTAGGCCGGGGCCGGCGGCGTGATGCGCTCGGGCGGCTTCGGGGCCGGCGAAGGCGGCGTCTCGCGCACGATCGGCGGCGGCTGGGTCGGTGGGTGGGGGCGGCGGAGGAGGGCCAGCGCAACGACCAGCGCCAGGACAGCCGCGGCGGCGAGGGCGTACCAGGTCCAGTTCCGTCGGGGCTTCATCGCCTCGCGGAGGCGGGCCAGATCGGCGGCTTCGTCGCGGCAGAGATCGCACTCGGCGAGATGTTCTTCCACCTCGCTCCGCCGCTCGCCGTCGACCCACGCCGCCAGGTCGTCGTAGGTCAGGTGCCGCGGCGGCTCACCCGCTTCGTCCGCGAGAAGCCTCTGCATGCGGGCGATGTCGTCCTGATCGCTCATGACCCCCTCTTCATTAGACGACGTGACAGCCGTTCCCGCGCCGACTTTCTGAGATTGATCACCTGCTGGCGCGTGAGTCCGAGCATCTCGCCGATGTGCAGATCGCCGAGCGGCAGGTCGTTCCAGATCGCCTGCAGCTCGTCTGCGCTCATCTCCATCGCCGCGGCGATCTCGTCGAAGGTCGCCGTCCCGGTCCCCACGAGCAGAGTGATCGGGCTGGCCGTCTCGCCCTCGCGGAGGTTGAGCAGCAGGGCCTTCCGCTGCTGCGGCGGGAGCAGCCGGATCTCGCGCCAGAGCGCGCCGAGGAACTGGCGCTGCTCCATCTGTTGGATCGTGTCGCCGGACGCGCGCGGCTCCGTCTCGACCGGCCGCGCGTCGACGATCCCCCACAACTCCGCGGTGACCTCGACGAGCCGGTCCAAGGGCATCGGCTTGCCCTCGCGCTGCAGGATCTCCACGACTGCGTCCGCGTCCTTGTTCGATCCGCGACGCCGGCCGCGGGGTTGCGCCAGGCCGGCCATTCGACCTTCTTCGGTCGACAACAGCGCGAGCCGCGGGTCATGCGTGAGCATGTAGCGCAGGCGGTTCTTGAGGCGCGTCCGCTCCGGATAGCGCCGCCGGAAGTGATCGTGGATGGCGTTGTAGGTGAGCGTGGCGACGTAGTCGGGGAGGTCGCGCACCGCGTCTTCTTCCGAGCGCAGCTTGCGCACCACCCGCATGTTCACCGTGGAGAGGATGTCTTCCGCGTCGTGCGGACGAACCGTTCCTTCGGTGCGGCTGTACCGCGCGAGAATCCGTTCCGCCAACGGCTGCGCCACCTCGACGATCAGTCGCTCGATCTCCTCATCCGTCATTCCTGTGCTCGCTCACGACCCGGCTTGAGGATTACGCCCCGCCGGGTGTGTCCGTCCATCTTGGCCACGATGTCGCCGCTGGTGCGGATGTGCCGGACGAACGCGCCGCTGCGAACGGACTTCTGGCCGGCCAGCCACTCCCAGTCGACGAAGCTGTTGCGCACGCGCGGGTGGACGGAGAAGTAGCCCACCTGGAAAGCGGTGAGGTTCTGAAAGAAGTGCGAGCCCTGGGAGGGGTCGACGTTCATGTCCTTGAACGACGCCTCGACGATGGCCCGGGCGCCGGAGATCTGCTCCCACTTCACCGGGATGCCCAGCAGCGGGTCGAGGCTGCCCCACCGCCCCGGCCCGACCAGCAGATAGGCGCGCCGCTGCTCGACCAGGCGCTGGTTGATCGCGCCGATCTCGCGCGCGGCCTCGTGGCTCTTCGTCCGGTCGAAGCGATCGATGTCCACGACCACGATGTCGCGCAGGTCGCGGATGGCGCCGTGTCCAAGCACCTGCGTGCTCTGGCAGATCAGCTCCTCGCCCGGAATCTCGGTGATGCTCAGCTCGTCGGTCTCCCGGCTCAGGGGGAGCGGGCGGATCTGCAGGAGGCGCAGCTTCCGGGCGGCGTCCGCGGGAACGGAGAGATCGACGGCGAACTCGATCTCCACCGGCGTGCCGATCCCCCACGAGCCGAGGGCGCAGAGGAAATCGAGCGCCTCGGCGAGCGGGATCATCCGGTTCCGGAGAATGGGGGCGAAGGTGACGATGCGCATGCCCGGCCGCGAGACGCCGTCGTAGATGGCGTCGTTCTCGGCGGAGAACGTCGATGCGATGAACTGGAGGGTCCCGTCCTTCTCCGCCTCGCCGAGCTGGTAGGACACCACGCGCTCGTCGGCGATCGGCTGCATGGGCGGCGCCTGGTCGGACATGTCCAGCGCGTAGAAATTCCGCTGGTTGTTCCGCCGGGCGTCACGCGTGGAGAAGAACTGCTGGAGGTGATCGGGATAGCGCGCGCAGAAGTGGACTGCCGCCCCCCCTTCGACGACGGTCCTGCCGAGTCCCAGGGCCATGGACACGACACCGTCCTCCGGCTTCTGCGGACCGACCGGATAGAAGTTGTACGAGCGGGCTACGCCGGCGATCTCGGGATAGAAACGCTGCCCGTGGCGCGCGCCCACCATCTGCTGGACGATGACAGCCATCTTCTCGTCCTCGAAGCGCAGAGAGGTGACCTTCAGGTACTCGCGCGCCGACTGGTAGAAGGTCGAGGCGTAGACGCGCTTGATGGCCGTGATCAGCTCCCGGAGCCGGACCGCCGGCTCGGGATGGCTGTTCGGAATCATGTAGGTCTGGTAGACGCCGGCGAAGGGGTGGAACTGCGAGTCTTCCAGGAGGCTCGAGGAACGGACGGCGAGCGGCTCGCGGCAGAGATCGAGAAACGTCGCCAGCTCCTTCTTGGTCGACTCCGGGAAGCGGTCGGCCTCCAGAAAGCGGAGGTGGATCTCCTCGTCGGACATCCCCGCGAGACCGGACGAGTGCAGGCCGTTCTGCTCCATGAAGCGGTCGAAGGCGTCGGTGCCGATGACGATGCCGGGAGGCACCTCGATGTCGAGACCGTCGAACCGGCCGCGCACGCCCTCTCCGGAGAGCAGGAGGTTGAGGAAGGCCAGGCCGCGGGCCTTGCCGCCGACCGAGCCGGCGCCGGTCCGGGCGAAGGAGGACTGGGGATCGAACGTGTCCTCCGAGAACTCGGTGAGCAGGCCGCGCTGCCGGAAGGCGCGGTGCTCGGCGACCTGGCGGATCAGGTGGGCCCGCATGTCGGCCGTGGAGCGGAAGTCCTCCACCCGCATGGGGCGCAGCCGCGCGGCCAGGCGAAACTCTGTCCTCGCCTTCAGCCAGTTCGAGAAGTGGTTGCGCGAGGCGTGATGGCGGAGGCTCTCGTCGGGGATGACCTGCAGCTGTTCCTCGAGCGACCTGAGGTCCGTGGCCCGGCCGACCTCCTGGCCGTCGAGCATGCGGAACACGAAGTCGCCGAAGGCGAAGTGCTCGCGGAGCAGACCGCGGAGCTCCTCGGGGAGCTGGGCCGAGGTCTTGGCCAGGAAGAGCGCGCCGCTCTCGCGGGCCTCGCGCGCGCAGGCCTCCTCGGTCGACTGCAGCAGGACCGGGATGTCGAAGTAGCGCGCGCTCACCATCCTGGCGAAGGCGAATCCGGCCCGCTCGTCGATCTCGCCGCCGCGCGGGAACTCGACGTCCGAGATCACGCCGGTGATGTGCTCCTCGAACTCGTCGAAGCAGGCCACGGCCTCTTCCCAGGTCCGGCGCAGGAGGATCTTGGGGCGGGCGCGCATGCGCAGCGAGCGATGGGCGGCGTTCACGCTCTCGGCGATGAGTTGCTGCGAGTGGCGGATGACCTCCGAGTAGAGCAGGGGCAGAAAATCCGAGGCGTAGCGGATGCTGTCCTCGATCAGGAGGATGCACTGCACGCCGAACCGGCTCGTGTCCTCCCGGACGTTGAGCTCGTCCTCGAGGTTCTTGATGATGGCCATCAGCAGGCGGAAGTCGCCGCGCCAGACGAAGACCCGGGTGAACGCGGCCATGCCGTGGTGGGTGATGAGGTCGTTCAGCTCGCGGTTGTCGTAGCCGAGGAGGACGATCGGCGTGGCGATGCCCCGCTCGCGGATCGCCCGTGCCAGGCGCAGCGGCGTGGCGTCTTCCACGTGCAGGGTCATGATGATGAGGTCGAAGCGCGTGCCGGCGTCGAGCATCTTCAGGGCCTCCCGGCCGCTGGAGACGCGCGTGAACTCCGGCGTGTGCGAGAGCTGCAGCCCCCGGTACTCGCTCTGAATCTGCTCGTAGAGCAGGCCTTCCTCTTCGAAGAGGTAGAAGCCGAAGAGGCTGGAGACGAGGAGGATGTCCCGGACCCGGCGGCGCTCGAGCTGCTGGAATCCCTGGAGCCAGGTCCCCGAGGACTGCTCGATCTCGGCGGGATCAAAGGCGTCGCCGCTCACGGGATGATTGTAGGGCGAGCGTCCCGCTCGCCGCCCTACACCACGCCCTGATCCATCATCGCGTCGGCGACCTTGAGGAACCCTCCGATGTTGGCCCCGTTGACGTAGTTCCCGGGCGTGCCGAAGCGGTCGGCCATCTCCACGCACGTGCCGTGGATGCGCTTCATGATCTCCTGCAGCCTCTGATCGACTTCCTCCCGGCCCCAGGAGAGGCGCATGCTGTTCTGGCTCATCTCCAGCCCGGATGTGGCCACGCCGCCGGCGTTCGCGGCCTTGCCCGGACCATAGAGGATTCCGGCATCGAGGAATTGGTTCACGCCGCCGATCGTGGTCGGCATGTTCGAGCCCTCGGCGACGACGAAGACGCCGCCCCGGAGCAGGTTCCGGGCGTCGTTGGCGTTGATCTCGTTCTGCGTCGCGCTGGGGAAGGCGCAGTCGGCCTTGTGGGTCCAGAGCGGATTGTGGTCCGTGCCCGGCGTGAACGGCGTGTATACCGCGGTCTTGAACTCGTCCGCGTACTCGGAGATGCGGCCGCGCCGCACGTTCTTGAGGTCGAGCACGTAGTCGAGCTTCACCCGGTCGATCCCCGCCTCGTCGTAGATGTAGCCGTCCGAGTCCGAGAGCGTGACCGCCTTCGCCCCGAGCTGGATCAGCTTCTCGATGGTGTACTGGGCGACGTTCCCGCTGCCGGACACGAGACAGGTCTTCCCTTCCAGTGTCTGGCCGCGCGTGGACAGCATCTCGGCCGCGAAATAGACCGCGCCGTAGCCGGTGGCCTCGGGCCGGATCAGCGAGCCGCCCCAGTTCAGGCCCTTGCCGGTGAGCACGCCGGTGAACTCGTTGCGGAGCTTCTTGTACATGCCGAAGAGGTAGCCGATCTCCCGCCCGCCGACGCCGATGTCGCCGGCCGGCACGTCGGTGTCGCAGCCGATGTGGCGGAACAGCTCGGTCATGAAGGCCTGGCAGAAGCGCATGACCTCGTTGTTCGTCTTTCCCTTCGGATCGAAGTCCGAGCCGCCCTTGCCGCCGCCCATCGGCAGCGTGGTCAGGCTGTTCTTGAAGACCTGTTCGAAGGCCAGGAACTTGAGGATGCCGAGGTTGACCGAGGAGTGGAAGCGCAAGCCGCCTTTGTAGGGTCCCAGGGCGCTGTTCATCTGGATGCGGAAGCCGCGGTTGACGCGGATCTCGCCGCGATCGTCGATCCAGGGGACGCGGAACATGATCACCCGCTCCGGCTCGACCATCCGCTCGAGGATCCGGGCGTGGCGGTACTCGGGGTGCCGGTCGAGGACGATGGCGACCGACTCGGCCACTTCCACCACGGCTTGGTGAAACTCCGGCTCGGCCGGGTTCTTGGCCCGGACCCCGGCCATGAAGTCTTCCACGTAAGGGGACATCTTCGTCTTCGAGGAGATCTCGTCGTCGACGTAGGTCATGGCGCGCGGCTCCTTTTCTATGAGAAAGCCACGATACACTGCGTGGATGCTCGACCGGAAAACCTACGTGATCAAAGAGCGCCCGGGCGTCCTCAAGCTCGTGGACACCTACGACATCCTCGATCCCGACTCCGGCCGCCCTATCGGCATCGCCAGGGAGGAGCCGCCGGGCGCGACCAAATACCTGCGCCTCCTGGTCAACAACAAGTGGCTGCCCACGGTGGTCAACGTGTACGAGCGCGAGACCGAGCCGCCGGTGCTCTCCATCCGCCGCGGCGTGGCCCTGTTCCGCCCGAAGGTGCACGTCTGGTCGAATACGCAGCAACTCGGCTACTTCCGGGCCAAGGCCATCTCCATCGGCCCGTCGTTCCGCATCTTCGACACCCAGGACCGCGAGATCGGCAGCGTCAAAGGCGACTGGAAAGGATGGAACTTTACCCTCCTCGGCACAGGCGGCGAAGAGCTCGGCCGGGTGACGAAGAAGTGGGCCGGCCTCGCCCGCGAGCTCTTCACCACCGCGGACACGTACGTGATCGCTTTATCCGACGCGGCCGCGGGCCGGCGGGAGATCGCGCAGCTCCTCCTGGCGGCGGGCCTGGCGATCGACACGGTGTTCAAGGAGAAGGACGAATAGTTTTGGAGTGCGGTGGCTGCGCCATCGCTTTCAAAGCGGCGGCGCAGCCGCCGCACTCCAAACTAACCCGCGCTTGTTCCGTACGTACCTAAAGACATGCGCAAGCTCACGATCCTCCTCGTCCTCCTCCTGGTCGCCGCCTCCGCCCACGCCGCCAAGAACAAAAACAAACACAAGGACAAGCGCTTCGAGCCGGCGGTCCGGGAGATTGCGCAGTACGCCGGGAGCTATCGCGGTCCGAGCGAGGTCCACGGACTGGTGCTGGAAGTGCGCAACGGCCGGCTGAGCGGCACATACGTCGAGCTGGGGCGGGTGGCCGTGCTGCACGACTTCGTGCTCAACGGCCCGGACTTTACGGCCACGGCGAGCTTCGACGACGGGAGCTCGCGGGAGATCTCCGGCTCGTTCGCCAACCGCTTCCTCAACGGCACGACCGCGTTCGGCGTGCGCATCAACGACGTGTGGGTCGAGGGGTTCGGGGTGATCAATACGTTCTTCGAGAAGATGGAGTGAGCGCCTTCGCTCACGACATCCAGTTCACCCCGGCCTCCTTGTTCCACTTCGTGGTCATCTTCTTGGACTGAGTCCAGAACTCGATCGAGCCGCGGCCGGTGATGTCGCCCACGCCGAACTTGGACTCGTTCCAGCCGCCGAAGCCGAAGGGCTCGCGGGGGACGGGGACGCCGACGTTGACGCCGACCATGCCGGCGCTCGCCTTCTCCATGACGTACCGGGCCGCGGCCCCGCTCTCGGTGAAGACCGACGCGGCGTTGCCGTAGGGCGAGCGGTGCTGCACGCGCAGGGCCTCGTCGACGTCCTTGGACCGCACGATGACCATGACCGGCCCGAAGACCTCCTCCTGGGCGATGCGCATGTCGGGGGTGACGTGATCGATGAGCGTCGGTCCGACGTAGAAGCCGCTCTCCCTGCCCGGCACCACGTACCCGCGGCCGTCGACCAGGACCTTCGCCCCGGCCTCCTCGGCCTCGGTGATGTAGCGCTCGATGCGCTCCTTGGCCTGCCTGGAGATCACCGGCCCGAGGTGGACGCCGGGGACCATGCCGCGGACGATGGAGACCATGCGCTCGATGATGTGATCGGTCGAGCCGACGGCCACCATCACCGAGGCGGCCATGCAGCGCTGGCCGGCGCAGCCGGACATGGAGGCCACCACGTTCGTCGAGGTCATCTCCGGCTGGGCGTCGGGCATGACGATGAGGTGATTCTTCGCCCCGCCGAGGGCCAGGACGCGCTTGAGACTGGCGGTGCCGCGGCGGTAGACGATCTTGGCCACGTGCGTCGAGCCGACGAAGCTGATGGCGTCGATGAACGGGTTGTCGCAGATGGCCTCGACGCACTGTTGGCCGCCGTGAACGACGTTCAGGACGCCGTCCGGCAGCCCGGCCTCGCGCAGCAGCTCGGCGATGCGCAACGAGCTGAGCGGGACCTGCTCGGAGGGCTTGAGGATCATGGCGTTGCCGAGGGCGATGGCGTTCGGGATGGTCCAGTTCGGGACCATGTTCGGGAAGTTGAACGGCGCGATGGAGGCCGCCACGCCGACGGGATAGCGCTCCACGCGGCACTCCACGCCGCGCGAGACCTCGAGGACCTCGCCCGGCACGATCTGCGGCAGCGACGTCGCGAACTCGCACAGCTCGGCCGACTTGAGCACCTCCGCCTCGGCCTCGCTGCGGATCTTCCCGTTCTCCTCGCTCACCAGCGCCGCCAGCGAGTCGATGTTCTTCTCCAAAAGGGCCTTGTAGCGGAAGAAGACCTGCACGCGCTCCTTGATCGGCATGGCCGCCCAGCCCGGCTGCGCCTTCCGCGCGGCGTCCGCGGCCTGGTCGACCTCGGCCGCGCCCGACAGCGGCACGCGGGAGATCACGCTCCCGTCCGCGGGATTGGTGACGTCGAGATACTCGCGCTCGGGCGCGTCGGTGAACGCGCCGCCGATGTAGTTGCGCACGTCGGGATAGCGGGTCTGGGTTTGCTCGAGAACGCTCATGGCGGGACCTCCGGTTGAATGGAGCAATGTACACCAACGGGCGTATCATGAGCCCTTCACAGACAATCGAGGAGGCCTCATGAGCTCACTGCCGCAGAGTGCATCGGTACCGCTGTCGCCGTCTCCCGCTGTCCCCCGTTGTCCGCGCAACGACGATGCGTGCCCGCACCCGCGGAACGACTCGCTCGCCGAGATCGAGTTCACGCCCGAAAAGAAGATGGTCGACTGGCTCGACCCCGCACAGCTCGCGCGCACCGGCATGAAGGCGGCGAATGCCGCCACCTTCGGCTCGTACGCCGACAAGCGCGAGCTGCAGGCGGCCATGGCCGACATCGCGGGCGTCGACGGCGATTACTCCGAGCACCAGGGCGACCTCTGGTTCGACTATGCCGCCGACACCGGCGACGGATTCGACGCCACCTACGCGGTGGCCCGCCTCCTGAGCTCGAGCCTGGACATGAACCTCGGCTATCCCCTCGAGCGCGGCCGGTTCCTCATCCTCGGCGGCGACCAGGTCTATCCCACCGCCTCCCGCGATGAGTACCAGAACCGCTTCATCGGGCCATTCCGGGCCGCGTTTCCGTACGCGGCCGGCGGACAGCATCCGCACATGTACGCCGTGCCGGGCAATCACGACTGGTACGACGGCCTGACCGGCTTCCTTCGCATCTTCTGCCAGAAGAAGTCCGCGACACAGGGCGGGCGGTGGATCGGCGGATGGGAGACGAACCAGCGCCGCAGCTACTTCTCCATCCGCCTGCCGAATCACTGGTGGATCTGGGCCATCGACAGCCAGCTCGAGTCGGACATGGATCACCCGCAGCTCCAGTACTTCGACTCGCTCGTCGAGGAGATGCTGAAGGTCGATCCCGATCCCTCCAAGCACAAGGTCATCCTGCTCGCGGCCGAGCCGGGGTGGGTGCACTGCGCGAGCGACGATGCGGCGGCAAAATGCCGGCGGCACGTCGAGGCCTTCAACACGCTGGCTCACTTCGAGAAGCGCTACATCCGCTCCCGGGGCTTCCAGCTGAAGCTCGTGCTCTCCGGCGACCTTCATCACTACGTGCGCTACGCGGAGCGGAACGATGATCCCGCGCAGCCGAAGCACACCGTGCGCGTGACGGCGGGCGGCGCCGGCGCGTACCTTCTCGGCACCGAGGAGATGCCGTCGGCGATCACCATCCGCGAGGGCACGAAAGAGACCGTCGCCGCGCAGGAGCCGTCCGTCACGTACAAGCAGGCCTCGGCGTTCCCGACCGCCAAGGAGTCGCTCGGCCTGAAAGCCGGCATCTGGAAGATCCCCTGGCAGAACTGGAAGTTCGGCCTTCTCATCGGCGCGCTCTACCTGCTCTTCGCCTGGCTGCTCCAGAGTGGCAGCCGGGGCACGGGCCTGTTCAATGACGCGGGAGGATCGCTGCTTGCGGCGATGCAGACGGGCGGCGTGACCTGGAAGAAGTTCTTCCAGGCCGTGTTGTTCACGCCGCTCAGCGCCGCCCTCGGCGTGCTGATCATCGTCGGCATGTACGCATTCACCGCGGGCTCGGCGAAGGGCTACTCGACGCTCGGCCGCCGTCTGGGGTGGGTCCACGGTCCGGCGCATCTGGCGCTGGCGATCGGGATCATGTGGCTCATCGCCTGGGCTCTGCGACCCCTACGCAATCCGAACGACCTTCGGTTCGACGTGACTTTCACCGTCGCGATGATGCTCCTCGGCTGGTTCCTCGGCAGCTGGCTCTTCGCCGTCTACGTCTCCATCAACAGCGCCCTGACCGGCGTGCACCAGAACGAGGTTTTCTCCGCGCAGTATCTGACCGGCTACAAGCACTTCCTGCGGATGCGGCTCCGTCCGAACGGCGAGCTGACCGTGCACACGATCGGCCTGAGGAACGTTCCCGACGACTGGCAGTTCCTCCCGCCCGGCGACGCCTGCGGCCGGCCGTGGTTCCAGTCGCAGAAAGCCGTGAAGGAGGAGTACCGGCCGGAGGTGGTGGACTCGTTTACGGTGAGGTAACCCCGCTGTCATCCCGAGCGGGAGCGAGGGACCTGG
>JBIOTX010000421.1:0-15108 GCA_044866315.1 Thermoanaerobaculia bacterium
ACCGGGTCCTCGGCGGTGATGATGTTGACCTCTGGCGTGTTGATGCGCGAGAGGGCGGAGTAGAGCGTGTTGGTCTTACCGCTGCCGGTCGGCCCCGTGACGAGGACCATGCCCCACGGCTTGGCGATGGCGGCCTCCAGCTTTGCCAGTGATGCCGACTCGAACTTCGAGAGCGACTCGGACTCGAAGCCGAGTCGCGTCATGTCGAGCATCAGCTTGTCCTTGTCGAGGATGCGCATGACGATCTTCTCGCCGAAGAGCGTCGGCAGGCACGAGACGCGGAAGTCGATTTCCTTGGGCGTGCCGCTCTCGTTGAAGCGGATCTTGATGCGCCCGTCCTGCGGCAGCCGCTTCTCGGCGATGTCGAGCTTCGACATGATCTTCACGCGCGAGACGATCGCGTCGCGGTACTTCATCGGCGGGCTCATGATGTTGTAGAGAATCCCGTCGATGCGGTACCGGACGCGCAGCTCCTTCTCGTAGGGCTCGATGTGAATGTCGCTCGCGCCCTTCTGGATCGCCGACATGAGCACGACATTCACGAGCCGCACGACCGGCGCGTCCTCGCCCTGCTTGGCGAGCGATTCGGGCTCGAACCCAAGCTTCGTCATGTCGAGCATCAACTTGTCTTTGTCGAGCAGGCGCATGACGATCTTCTCGCCGAAGAGCGTCGGGAGCACCGAGACGCGGAAGTCGAGCTCCTTGTTCTTGTCCTCGAGCTTGATCTTGAGCTTGATGCGGCCGTCCTGAGGGAGGCGCTTCTCGGAGATGTCCAGCTTGGCCAGGATCTTCATGCGCGAGGTCATGGCGTCCTTGAGCTTCAGGGGCGGATTCATGATCTCGTAGAGGATCCCGTCGATGCGGAAACGGACCCGGTACTCCTTCTCGTACGGCTCGACGTGGATGTCCGACGCCCCGCGCTTGATGGCGTCGGTGAGGATGAGATTGCAGAGCTTGACGACGGGCGCCTCCTCGGCCGAGTCGGCGAGGGCGTTGACGTCCATCTCCTCGTCGTCCTCGAGCACCTCCAGGTCGGCGGTCTCCTGCGTCTGCAGGTCCTCCATGACCTTCTTCAGCTCGAGCGAGGAGGTGGTGCCGTAGTAGTTGTCGATGGCCGACTTGATCCCCAGCTCGGAGGCCACCACCGGCTCGACGTTGTAGCCGGTCATGAACTTGATGTCGTCCATGGCGAAGACGTTGGTCGGGTCGGCCATGGCGATGGTGATCGTGGCCCCGGTCTTGTTGACCGGGAGGATGTTGTACTTGCGGGCCACCTCCCCGGGGATCAGCTTGATCACCGAGGCGTCGATCTCGAAGTGCTGGAGATTGATGGAGGGGACGCCGAACTGCTGAGAGAGGCACTCGGTGATGTCCTCTTCGGAGACGAACCCGAGCTTGATCAGGGTCTCCCCGAGCTTCCCGCCGCTGTCCTTCTGGACGCGAAGCGCTTCCTTGAGCTGGTCCTGGGTAATCAGACTGGCTTTGGTGAGGAGCTCACCGAGACGAATGCTCATAAGGTTTCTAAACTCACCCGGCTCAGAGTCTTGACCGAATCGAGATCAACGAGTTTATCACTCGCTGGGGACGGGCGGTGAACGTGAGGGAGGGTTATTTTATGTCCGTTGGGGTAGGGTGGGGGAGCATAATCAGAGCTGCGCGTAACGTATGGTCCGAGACCCGCTGGATTACTGCGTCGGGTTCGACTGGGATGATGGCAACATCGACAAGAATTGGCAAAGTCACCGCGTTGCCTGGTGGGAATGTGAAGAAGCGTTCTTCAACCGGCCACGGCCGGTCTTCGAAGACCCACACCATTCGAGATCGGAAAAGCGCTTCTACATTCTCGGCGAAACGAACGCCGGCCGGTGGCTGTTCGTGTCGTTTACGATACGACACGATCTGATCCGGACCATCTCTGCACGCGATATGAACGCGCGAGAGCGCAAGACCTATGCGAGCTACACGAAAGCGAATCCCGAAGTTCAATAGCGAAGACGAGGAGCGTGAGTTCTGGTCGCACGCTGACTCGACGGAGTACATCGACTGGTCGAAGGCGAAGGACCGTCCGATGTCGCGTTTGAAGCCGACGCTGCGAACGATCTCCATCTCGCTGCCGGAGTTCGTCGTTGCCGAATTAGAGAGGCTGGCGAGCAAGCGGGACGTCTCTTACGAGTCGCTCCTGAAGACTTACCTCGTGGACCGCATTCAGGCGGAGATCGCCGCCGAAAAGGCGACACGCGCTCGATAGCCCTCACTGCCCCCGCAGCGCCGGCGGCTCCGTCGACCCTACCCCACTGGCCATTCGGTGAAGCGTTGCCGTCACGCTGCCGAACTTCACCTCCGTCCGGATGCGCACGGGGATGCGGCGGTCGTCATCCGTGTACCAGATGGTCATCTTCTCCTCGCGCACGACCCCTCCGCTCTCCATGCGCGGCTCGACGACGATGGTCTGGAAGCGGCCGGCGGGGGTCTGGAGGGTCTCGCGGCGGAGGGTTTTCGCGTGGACGTTGTAGAGCTTCGCGTCGGCGACGAGGGTGAGGTCGTGGGTCTTTCCCGGCGCGAGCTCGAGGGTGCGCAGGAAGTAGATGACGGAGATGGGGTCGAGGACGGGGCGGGGGACCTTGACCGACTTGACCTTCTTGCGGACGCGGGTGGCGACGCCGTCTTCGACGGTGGTCACTTCCTGGATGGCGTCGCCGTTCTCCTCGAGGCGCTTGGTGTAGCGGAGGGTGGAGAAGTCGCTGCGGGCGACGATGGACTCGATCTGGTCGTTGACCTTGTAGAAGCGGGAGAAGCGGGCGCCGGACTTGGCGGCCGAGGTGATGCGGAGCTGGTTGTCGCCCAGGGGGGCGATGGTCATGCGGCCGCTGCCGCCGGTGATGCGCAGCCAGCTGACGGTGTAGTCGAGGGTCTCCCCCTTCTCGAAGACCCCGGTCAGCGGAGCCTCCGTCGCCGGAGTCGCGGCCATCAGGGTCGCCGCGAGGATCGCGGCGGTCACGAGCGCATTCACGCCATCACCCGCCGGAGCATGTTCATGACCTGTTCAACAGTGATGGAAGCCATCCATTTCGCCGCCGGTCCAGCGGTCACAACATTGTGGAGCTGGCCGTACGGGCCGTTCCGGCGCGGATCGGTCGGTCCGTAGAGGCCGATCACCTTCGTCCCCAGGGCGGCGGCGAGGTGCAGCGGCCCCGTGTCCGCCCCGATGACGACCTCTGCATGCCGCAGCACCCATGCCAGCTCGCGCAGGTTGGTGGGCGGGGCGGGCGTGCCGATGGCCTCGGCCAGCTCCCGCTCCCCGGGGCCCCAGACGACCAGGGCGCGGTCGCCGAGGAGCCGGGCCAGCTCGCGGAAGTGCTCGACCGGCCAGAGCTTGTTGGGCTTGCCGGCGCCGGGGAGGAGGACGATGCGGCGGTCGTAGCCGGGGACGGGCGTGAGAAACGGTTCCCAGTCGACAGTGGCCGGTTGCCCGTCGGGAGTCACGCTTCGCGCGAGCTCGAGGTTCTGGTCGACGACGTGTCTGGTGGTATCGACGGGAACCTTCCTGTTGGTGAAGAGGAGCGCCGGCTTCTCGCGGATGGCGTGCTTGTCGAAGCCGATCCGTGTTTTCGCGCCGGCCAGCCAGCCCAGGGCGGCGGATTTGACGAGGCCCTGGAAGTCGACCGAGACATCGGCGCCGCGCATGCGCGCGAGGGCGGCGCGCATATCCGCGCGGGAAGCGAGCAGCGAGCGGCCCCACTGCTTCATGCGCACGGGGATGGCTTCGACCCGGGCCACGGTCTCGACGATCTCGGCGTACGGTGCCTCGACCACCCACGCCACGTCATGGCCGCGCAGGGTGGCAACCGCGGGAAGCGTGTGGATCACGTCGCCGAGGGCGGAGAGCCGGAGGACGAGGAGGCGCGTCACTTCCCGCGCATTTTCTCCAGAAACGCGCTGGTGGAGTGGTCCTTCGGATCGCCCACGATCACGACCTTCCCCCCGTACGACTTCACGATCTCTGCCTCCGGGACCGAGTCCGGCGTGTAGTCGGTGCCCTTGCACTGGAAGTCGGGCTTCAGCGTCTGCAGCAGATGCGAGGGGCTGTCCTCGCGGAAGATCGTCACGTACGACACGCCGCGGATGGCGGAGATGAGCTCCGCACGCTCGCGCTCCGGCATCACCGGCCGGCCCTCCCCTTTCAGCACGCGCACCGACTCGTCGCCGTTCACGCCGACCACGAGCACGTCCGCGACGCGCGCGGCGTCCTGCAGGTAGCGAATGTGGCCGACGTGCAGGACGTCGAAGCAGCCGTTGGCGAAGGCGATGGACCGGCCCGCCGCGCGCTCGCGCTCCAGGGCGTCCGTGAGCTGCGCTTCGTCGAGGATCGGCGCGTTCATCACTCGGCCAGCTCTTCGTCGCGCTCGATGGCGTGGCGCAGCTCGTCGTTGGACACGGTGGCCGTGCCCATCTTCATCACCACGATCCCGCCGCCGTAGTTCGCCAGCTTGGACGCCTCGGCATACGACGCCCCGGCCGCGAGGGCGAGGGTGAACGTGGCGATGACCGTGTCGCCGGCGCCGGTGACGTCCGCGACCTGGTCGGTGCCATAGACGGGGAGGAACAGCGGCGGCCCCTCGCGCTCGAAGAGGGCCATGCCCCGGCTGCCGCGGGTGATCAGGATGGCCTCGCAGTCGAGGCTCTCCTGCAGCGTCTCGGCGACTTCGTACAGGCGGTCCTCCCCTTCTCCGTTGAAGAGCGACGTCCCCGCGGCGGACGCGGCCTCCTCCTCGTTGGGCGTCGCCGCGGTGACGCCGGGGTACCCGAGGAGGTTGTAACGCGAGTCGAGGGTGACGGGCTTGCCGTGCGCGTACTGGGTCAGCGTCGCCGCGAGCGCGGAGTTGACGATGCCGTAGCCGTAGTCGCTGATGAGGGCCGCGTGGCAGAACGACATCTGCTCGCGCAGCAGCGCCGCGAAGCGCCCGGCCTCGTCCTCGTTCATGCCGAACGAGTCCTCGATGTCGTAGCGGACGATCTGCTGCCGGCTGGCGTGGGGCATGCCGCCGAGGATGCGCACCTTGGTCGGCGTGCGATAGCGGTCGGTGAGGAGGATTCCGCCGCACTCGATCCCCTGGCCGGTCATATCCTGGACGAGCTTTTCGCCGGCCGCGTCGGCGCCGAGGACGGACACGGGCACCGGCAGGCCGCCGAGGGCGTAGATGTTGTTGATGGCGTTCCCGGCACCGCCCAGGAGGATGTCGTCGCGGTACTGGCGGAGGATGAGCACCGGCGCCTCGCGCGAGATCCGCTTGGGGGTCCCGTAGATGAACCGGTCCGCTACGATGTCGCCATAGACGACGATCAGCTTCCCCTTCATCGCCTCGGTCAGCTGAAGCAGTCGCGAGCGGCTGAACACGAGCCGGGACTATAAACGATGGAACGTAAGCTCGTGGAGGGTATCGACTTCTACTACGAGGGACCGTACCTGGTCTTCACGGAGAAGTACCTTCGGGAGCGGGGGTACTGCTGTGAGTCGGGCTGCCGGCACTGTCCGTATGGCTATCGGAAGGATCGTCGGGCCGATGCGCCTCCAGATCCGCCTCCCGAAGCTCCACCTTCTCGTCGCCGGTGAGCACGTTCTCGACGTCGATCAGGAGGTAGATCTCCTCCCCGAACGGGACGACGGCGATGAGCAGCTCGCCGCGGATGCCGCGCACGAGGGGCGGGGGCGGGAGGAAGGCCTCGCTGGAGACGTTGACGATGCGGCGCACCTCGTCCACCTTGAGGCCGATCATGCCGGCGGATGTGTGGGTGATGAGGACCAGCGGCTCGGGCGCGCGCTCGCCGCGCCCCGGGTAGAGACGGTCGCGCAGATCGATGATGGGGATGACCTCGTTGCGCAGGACGATGATCCCCTCGACGAACGAAGGCGCGGTGGGCACGCTCGTCGAGCCGGTGTAGGGGACGATCTGGCGCACGGCCATGATGTCGAGGACGAACGTCTCCGGCCCGACGCGAAAGGTGATCAGACGGAGCTCGGCGGGACCGGCGGGCATGGCAGGGGCGATTGTAGACTTGCCGGCCGATGAAACGAGCATTCTCCGCCCTGCTGCTGTTCGTCGCCGCCGCCGCACACGCACAGATCCCCGCCCTCGACACGACCGTGGAGCGCGTGCGCAAGGACTTCGGCGTCCCCGGCATCGCCGTCGCGGTGGTCAAGGATGGGAAGGTCGTGGTGGCGAAAGGCTACGGAGTCCGCGAGCTCGGCAAGCCGGAGGCGGTCGACCCGAACACGATGTTCCAGATCGCCTCGCTGACGAAGGCCTTCACCGCGGCCGCCCTGGCGATCCTCGTCGACGAGGAGAAGGTGCAGTGGGACGACCCGGTGATCCAGTACCTCCCCGACTTCGCCATGTACGACCCGTACGTCACGCGCGAGCTGACCGTGCGCGACCTTCTCGTGCACCGCAGCGGCCTGGGACTCGGCGCGGGCGATCTGCTCTGGTATCCGCGCACCACTTACGCGCGCGCGGACATCATGAAGCGCCTGCGGCACATCCAGCCGGCCACGAGCTTCCGCAGCCGCTACGCGTACGACAACGTGCTCTATCTCGTGGCCGGTGAGGTGATCCGCGCCGTCTCCGGCAAGTCCTGGGACGACTTCGTGACCGAGCGGATCCTGACGCCGGCCGGGATGACCTCGACGGTGACCACCTTCGGCGGGCTGATGGCGAATCCGAACCGGGAGACGCCGCACGTGCCGGTGGACGGGAAGATCACGCCCTTCCGCTACGACGATGTGGATAACACCGGACCTGCGGCCTCAATGTCCTCGACCGCGAACGACTACGCGAAGTGGATGATCCTGCAGCTCAATCGCGGGAAGCTCGGCGAGAAGGCGATCTTCTCCGAGAAGCAGTCGCGGGAGATGTGGTCCTCCCAGACGATTCAACCCATCGCGGAGCCGAAAGGTGCGCTCGCGTTCAACTCGCCGAACTTCGCGGCGTACGGTCTCGGCTGGGGCACGCGCGACTACCGCGGCCGGAAGGTCCTTACCCACAGCGGCGCCCTCACCGGCACCTATTCGCGCGTGACCTTGCTCCCCGATCTCAACCTCGGCGTGGCCGTGTTCACGAACCAGCAGGCCACCGGCTCGATGGAGCCGATCATCTACACCGTCCTCGATCACTACCTAGGCAACGCCAAGACGGACTGGGTGGCGAAGTACACGGAGTACCGCGCCGAGCAGACGACCAAATACGAAGACGAAGCGAAGAAGCTCGCCGAAGCGCGGGCGAAGGACTCCAAGCCCTCCCTTCCGCTCGCGTCGTACGCCGCGCGCTACACCGATCCGTGGTACGGCGACGTGGTGGTCGAGCACGAGAACGGGAAGCTGGTCATGAAGTTCGCCCACACGCCGGAGCTGGTGGGCGATCTCGAGCACTGGCACTACGACACGTTCGTGGCGCGCTGGCGCAGCCGCGGGCTCGATGCCGACGCGTTCGTGACGTTCCAGCTCGATGCGGACGGGAAGGTCGAACAGGTGAAGATGAAGCCGGTCTCGTCGCGGACGGACTTCAGCTTCGATTTTCAGGATCTGTTGCTCAGCCCCGCACCCTGAACTTCCGCACCTCGTCGTCGAGGCTGCGGATGGCGTCGTTGAGGAGGGAGATGGCCTCGCTCATGTCGCCGGCCGTGTCGCGGTTGCCGTCGGCGATGGCGCGCACCTGCTGCATGGTGGCCACGATCTTCTCGCTCTCGGAGGACTGATTGGCCGCGACCTGGAAGATCTCGTGGATCATCTCGATCATCCGCTCGGCGGCGGCGGAAATCATGGACGAGCCGGACTTCTGCTCGACCATGGCCTGGCGGACGTATTTGGTCACCTCGCGCATCGACTCGACGGCCTTGAGAATGTGATCGGAGCCCTGGGCCTGCTGGCGGGTGGCGGAGTTGATCTGCCCGACCATCTCCTGCAGCCGGTCGACCGCGCGGGTGACGGTCTCGCTGCCGGCAGCCTGCTCCCGCGTGGCCGCGGCGATCTCCTTGCCCATGCTCGACGCCTTCGAGGTCGAGTCGATGATCTTGTTCAGCGCCTTCCCGGCCTCGTGCGAAAGGGTCACCCCGTTCTCGACCAGCTCCGAGCCGGCGGACATCGCCTTGAGCGCGTTCTCCACTTCCTCCTGCACGGAGCGGATCAGGTTGGCGATGTCGCGCGTCGACGACGCCGTGCGCTCGGACAGCTCGCGGATCTCCGCGGCCACGACCGAGAAGCCCTTGCCGTACTCCCCCGCCTGCGCGGCCAGGATGGCCGCGTTCAGGGCGAGAAGGTTCGTCTGCTCGGCCACGTCCTCGATGACGTTGAGGATGCGGCCGATGGCAATCGAGCGGTCGCCGAGGCGGGAGACGACGGAGTTGGCCTCGTGCACGGAGCGGCGGATCTGCTCCATCCCTTCGATGGTCTCGCGCACGGCCTTCATCCCCGACTCGGCGGCGTCGGCCACGGCCAGGGCGAGGTCGTAGGAGCGGGCGGCGTTGGCCTCGACCTGGGCGATCGACGCCGACATCTCCACCATCGACGAGGAGGTGTCGGTGGTGAAGTTCGTCAGGTACAGGACGTTCTGGTCGACCTCGTTGATCGATGACACCATCTCGTGCGTCGCCGACGCCGTCTCCTCCACCGCGCCCCAGAGCGTGTCGGTGTGGCGGCTCACCTCCTCCATCGACGCCACCATCTCCAGCATCGACGACGAGGTCTCCTCGGACGATGCGGAGAGCGCCTCCACGTTGTCGGTGATCTTCCGGACGCCGCCGTTGAGCTGATCGATGGAGTGATAGGTGTCGTCGATGATGGCCCGCTGCTCGTCGACGCGCTGGATCACCGTCTGCGAGCGGGTGTCGACGGTCTCGGCAACGGACTTGAGCTTGATCTGCGACTGCACGAGACTCTTGATCGTCCGCTCGAGATTCGACGTCATCCCGTTGAAGGCCTCGGCCAGGCTGCCGATCTCGTCGCCGGTGTCGAGATCCACGCGCTGCGTGAGATCCCCCTTGGCGATGGATCGCGCCGTATCGACCAGCGAGAGCACCGGCTGGACGATGAACCGTGCCGAGAGCCACGCCAGGGCGATGGCGGCGAGCAGCACGAGGACGACGATGCCGGCGTCCCACAGCCAGAGCGAGCGGATGGCGCTGTCGGCCTGGCTCTCGTTCATCAGCAGGCGGAAGTGGCCCTTCGGTTTCGCCTGCGGGTTCGCGGAATCGGCCTTGGTCTCGTAGAACGGAACGATGTAGACGTGCTGGCGGTCGCCGGTTGCCGCTCCGGCCTCGCGGACCAGGGGACGGTTGGCCAGGGACGGCGGAACGGCGCCGGTCGACGCCAGGACCTTTCCGTTGGCGTCGAGGAAGTCGGCATAGGAGACGGAAGGGCTCCGGCTGAGATCCGCGACGAAGTTTTTCAGGTCGTCGGTGAGGCCGAAGATGACGTAATAGCCGGCGGTCGACTCGATGGTCTTGGCGATGGCGTGGCCCTGCTCGACCGTCTGGCGGATCATCGCCCGGCGCACGAGGTACTGCTGGATGCCGAGGATCAGCAGGGCCACCAGGAGCGTCTGCACGGCGAACGCTCCGATGAACTTCGACCGCAGTCCCAACCGAACCCGGGTTTCTTTCTGGCCGCCGACGAGCATAGGACCGGCGCGAGTTTACATTGCTATCATCCGCGCGTGCCGCTCATCCGCTGTCCGAAGTGCGGTCAGGCCTACGATGTCCCGGGCGTGGTGGCGGTGCGCCTGCCGAACTCCATCGCCACCTGCCACTGCGGCGAGTGGCTCTCGGGCAGCAAGGCCGCGATCCTGGCGCGACTGATGGACGCGGACCAGATCCGCGAGATCGACATGGCGCCGTATCGCGTGGAGAAGCCCGCCGAGGCTGCGGCGGAGGCGAAGAGCCAGCCGATGATCAACCCTTCCCGTCCGCGGTCGGTGCGCATCATCGCCCGCGGCGCGCGGGAGTCGGTGAACACGGTCTTCACCATCCATGAGCACCCGCTCTGGATCGGGCGGAAGGGCTGTCACGTGGAGATGGCCGAGGCCGAGCTGTCGATCCGCCACTGCTCGATCTCCGTGCGCGGCGACCAGCTCGTGATCCGCGATGCCGACTCGCACATGGGCACGTTCCTCGACGGCGCTGCCGTCGACGAGGCGGTGATCGAGGACGGCGTGCACATCCTCCGCGTCGGTTCGGCATTGGTCAGCATCGAGCCGACGAGCGAAGCCGGAACGCCGGTGCAGCCGATCGCCCTCGGCGACACGACCGCGGTCGACGAGTCGGAGCTCGCGGCGAAGATCCGGGCCAAGAACACGGCCCAGGCCGCGGCCTCGCGGGTGGTGCTGGTCTGCATCGAGGGACCGCTCCGCGGCCAGGAGTTCGAGGTCCCGCCGACCGGGCTGGTGGTCGGCCGCGAAGGTCACGTGCGCGTGCCGGACGAGTTCCTCTCCCGCCGTCACTTCGAGATCATCCGCGAGCAGGACGGCATCGTCCGCGTCCGCGATCTCGGCAGCCGCAACGGGACGTTTCTGAACACCCTCCCGGCGAAAAACACGAAGGTGCAGACCGGCGACGAGATCCGCGCCGGCGTCAACCGTTTCCGCGTCGAGCAGCGCGCCTGAGGCTTCCAAGTTTGCTCGTTGGCGGCGCTCGGGCGCGTCGCTATACTCCGCGGACTCTCTCTTACAACATAAGGAAAGGTCATGAGTACCTTCGAATCCGCTGTGACCCGGATTCTCGCGCCCCTTTCCCAGCTTCTCGGCCGGCCGATGCGTCTCATCGACGGGCAGTCCCCCGAGGCCGGAAACGCGTTCGCCGTGCGCATGACCATGCCCCGCGTGGCCATCGTTGCCGCGGACGGCAAGCCGTTCTCGGAAGACGAGCGGCGCCTGGTGCAGGAGCTGTTCGAAGTCGTACGCGTGGCCGAGGAGAGCGAGGAGCGCTACCGCGAGCTCGAGCAGCGGATGCTCAGCCTGCAGCGGGAGAACCTCGACCTGGTGGTGAAGAACCGCGCGCTGTCCGAGGTGTCGTCGCGCGACACGCTGACGGGCCTGTACAACCGCTGGTACGTGATCGAGAAGATCGACTCCGAGATCAACCGCGCGATCCGTCACGGCTCGCCGATGTCGCTGCTGATGATCGACATCGATCACTTCAAGCGCATCAACGACACCTGGGGCCATCCGGCGGGCGATCAGGTGCTGGCCGCGGTCGGCAAGCTGCTGCGCGACAGCTGCCGCGTCTACGACGTGCCGGGCCGCTACGGCGGCGAGGAGTTCTGCATCGTCCTGCCGGAGACGCGTCCGGGAAGCACGACCACGGTGGCGGAGCGCATCCGCCAGCGCCTCGCGGCGACCGAGCTGCCGTGCGGGGAATCGACGATCGCCGTGACCGCTTCTATCGGCATTGCCGGCATGGACGCGCTCGCCAGCGAGGAGATTCTGAGTCCCGCTGCACTCATCGATCGGGCCGATCGCGCGTTATACTCGGCGAAGAGTCGGGGCCGGAATCGGATCGAAATGTGGGACCGCGCTTTCCTCGAGGGAGCGGAATCCGCTGTTTCCCACTGATTTCGTGAGTTGGGTCACGGCCGGGTGGTCATCGTCGCCTTAGATTGCGGTTCCAATTTCGGGTCTTTCGAGCAAAGGAAAAACACAAAACATGCGCATCAAGACAGCTTCTCTTCTTCTCCTCACGATTCTGGTTGCCGGCACCGCGCTGGCGGCGAAGCCGACCGTCGGCGTCGCGGAGTTCCGCAATGAAACCTCGGCCGCGTGGTGGTACGGCGGCGTGGGCGACGACCTCGCGGGCATGCTCACCAATGAGCTGGTCGGCACCGGCAAGTTCAAGGTGGTCGAGCGCTCGAAGCTCGGACCCGTCCTCGAAGAGCAGAATCTGGCTGACTCGGGCCGCGTGAGCAAGTCCACCGGCGCCAAGATCGGCAAGCTCACCGGCGCGCAGTACCTGATCTTCGCCACCGTCTCGGCGTTCGAGACCGACGTGAAGGGCACCGGCGGCGGCGTCAGCTTCCGCGGCATCAGCCTCGGCGGCAAGAAGGAAGACGCCTACATGGCCGTCGACCTGCGCGTGGTGAACACGACCACCGGTGAGATCGAGTTCGTCCGCTCCATCGAGGCGCGCGCCTCCTCCAGCGGCATCAACGTCGGCGTCTACCGCGGCGGCTTCGGCGGCAACCTCGGCAAGTACGAGAAGACCCCGACCGGCAAGGCCATCCGCGCCTGCATCATCGAGATCTCCGAGTACCTCTCCTGCGCCATGGTCGACGGCGGCGACTGCATGGCCGAGTACGACGCGAAGGACACGTCGCGCAAGGAGAAGACCAAGAAGGCGATCAAGCTGGACTAATCGCTCTCGCGAGCAGTCGTTCGAAGGCCGGCCCTCGGGCCGGCCTTTTTTTGTCACCGGCTGGCGTTCACGACCCCGGCGGCGTGTGTGTTTCTCCCGGCGGCGAGTTCGTCTCTCCCGGCGGGGTCTGCGTCTCTCCCGGCCCAGGCGGCGACGAAGTCTCTCCATGCGAGGCCAACGTCGGTCGACTCATGTCGTCCCCCGGCGTCGTCCGATACGGCGAGAACGGCAGGTCGTCCAGGAAGCCTGCCGGTAATGACAGATATCCGAGCATCAGCAGCCAAGCGAGTAGCGACATAAGCGGACCCCCTTACGGAAGTATAGGCGCGATGTCCGCCGCCGCCGCGAAGTTGGTTACAACGGAGAGGTCAAACTAGACCACCGCCTCCCTGTAGATTTTTACGCCTACTTACGCTTGACTTTCGCCCTATTACCGCCTACATTGTCTCTTCTGAGGCAATGATGCGATACGTGACGGAGCGACAGCGGGACATCCTGGACTTCATCCGGAACTTCCAGAAAGAGCGCGGGATCGCCCCCACCCACCGTGAGATCTGCGACCACTTCGGGTTCTCCTCGTACGGCACGGTCTACAAGCACCTCTCCCTGCTGCAGAAAAAGGGACTGATCCGCCGGGACTGGAACCAGAAGCGGGGCGTGGAGCTGGTCGAGCAGCCGGAGGCTTCGGAAGCGCCGAAGCGGCAGCAGAGCGACGCGGTGCGGGAGCTGCCGCTCTTCGGCTACATCGCCGCCGGCCGTCCGCTGGAAGTGGACCTCTCCGACGAGACCATCCTCGTGCCTCAGCACCTGACCAGTCGCGGCGACAACTACGTGCTGAAGGTCCGCGGCGACTCGATGGTGGAGGACGGAATCCTGGACGGCGATCTGATCATCATCACCCGCCAGGAGGTCGCCCACAACGGAGAGATGGTCGTCGCCAACGTCAACGGAGAAGTCACGCTCAAACGGCTCTATCGCGAGGGAGAGCGGGTTCGCCTGCAACCGGCGAACTCGATGATGAATCCGATCTACGCCTTTGCCCGAGACGTCGCGGTGCAAGGCGTAGTCGTTGGATTGATGCGGCGGTTCTGACACACGGCAGTTGGGAAAGTGAGAGGAAGCCATGGATCTGGTACTGAAACTTCGTGAAATCCGACGGCTCCGCGGGCTGAGCCAGAAAGATGTAGCCCGGCTTTCCGGGGTGGGCGAGAAGACGATCAGTTCATTCGAGACCGGTCAGCGCATCGGCTCTCTGAAGCTCGCCCAGCTTCGCAAACTCCTCAGCGTGTACGGTCTGACGGAACAGGACTTTTTCGGCAGCTCGGTCGAGCGGCAGATCGCGCCGTGGGAGCTCGACGAGGAGGAATGCGCCGCGCAGAAAGTCGTGGAGGAGCTCCGCGTCCTGCCCAAGCCGGTGCAGAAGACCATTCTGGCGAAGTTCCAGCTGATGCTGGAGACGGCGTCGGAGGTGAACAGCGCCGCTCACATTCGCGACAAGCGGCCGGCCTACGTTCGCGAAAACCCTGAGTGGCACATGCTGACGTCGAGAAATTGACCTCAGCGCCGCACGTGCCGTTCGAGACTCTCGTCGAGGGAGGGATGCTCGAACGTGAAGGTCCCCAGCGCACGAGCGGGGAGAACTCTCTGGCCGGCGAGGAGCACCTCGTCGGCCATCTCTCTCCCGAACGCCAGCCGCAGCCCGAACGCGGGCGTGGGCATGAAGGCGGGGCGGTGCAACGCACGGCCTAGCGCGCGGGCGAAGTCGCGATTGCGGACGGGCTCGGGAGCGGTCACGTTGTAGATCTCGCGGGCAGAGTCGTTGTCGATGGCCCAGAGGACGAAGCGGATCACGTCGTCGCGGTCGATCCAGGACATCCACTGCCGCCCGTCGCCCATCGGGCCGCCCACGCCGAGCTTGAACGGCAGGAGCATCTTGGCGAGCGCGCCGCCGTCGGCGGCGAGGACGATGCCGAAGCGGAGGAGGACCAGGCGCGCGACGAACGGCTCGGCCGCGCGCGCGGCGGTCTCCCAGCGCTCGACGAGCTCCGCGAGGAAGCCGGTGCCGCGCGGGGAGCTCTCGTCCAGGGTCTCGTCGCCGCGATTGCCGTAGTAGCCGATGGCGGAGGCGTTGATGAACGTCCGCTTGCGGGAAGGCTCACGCTGGATCGCCGCGATCAGCGCCGCCGTGGCGTCGAGGCGGCTGCTGACGAACCGCTTCTTGCGCTCCTCCGTCCACCGCCCCTCGCCGAGGTTCTCACCGGCGAGATTGATCACCACGTCGGCCGCGGCGGCCTCCGCCGACCACCCGCCCTGGGACTTGCCGTCCCACTGCAGGCCTCGTCCGGCCTCGACCTTGGCGGGATCCCGGGACAGCACGGCGACGTCGTCACCGCGTGCGACCAGGCGTTTCACGAGCGGCTCGCCGAGGAAGCCCGAACCTCCGGCCACGACGATCTTCATGACGGGAACGGATTATCGCCTCAAAACACGACCGCCGGCTCTGGGGAGCCGGCGGCGTGTTGTCAGATCAGGAGGAAAGTAGGAGATTTCGGTTTCGTTCGTTCGTATCGCGTCCGTTCATAGAGTGGGACGAGGCCGACCGGGAAAGGTTTCGCCCTAGGCGATGCGTGACCGGGCCGTAACACGCCGCGGGTCCGATGGCGAGCCCTTCTGCAGGCCGGCGAAGGCGATCATGGCCGCGTTGTCGGTGCAGTA
>JBIOTX010000422.1:0-7879 GCA_044866315.1 Thermoanaerobaculia bacterium
AGACACCGCCGACCGCGATGATGACGGCCTTGCGGCGGAACTCCGGCACGGTGTATCCAGGCATCCCGGACGACCGTGATCGTCTGCGCGACGTAGCGGCCATTGTCGTTGAAGCCCTTGATCTCGATCTCGTCGCCTCGCTCCAGATCGGCCACCGCGTAGTCGCGGCCCTGGTACTGAACGCGGGTGTTGTTATCGAAGTAGATCGTTCCCCGCTGGTTCGTGCTGCTGGTCTGGCGCAGGTTGTTGATGTACGACACGTCGAGATCGATTCTCCGGGCGTTCAGATCGATGCTGCTGACATAGCCACGGACGTCGGACGACTGCGTGGATGACGGACTGCCGAGGATGATGTCCCCCAGATCGCCCATCGTCCCGCTGCCGCAGGAAGCGAGCAGAAGTGCCGTGAGTACCAAAGTAGCTCTTCGCATCAAGTCTCCTCCTGAGACACAATCAGGAGCAAGGATCGAGCCGTTTTGACGACATCGCGAGAGCGTTTCTTCATCCCCTCCCTCGCCGCTATCCTCTATTTCTCTCAAGGATTTCCGTTCGGCATCGTCGACCGGACGTTCAACCTCTATCTGGCCGCGGAGAAGATCCCCCTGACCACGGTCGGGCTCGCCGGATCGATCGGCCTGGCCTGGACGCTGAAGGTTTTCTGGGCTCCGCTGGTCGACGCCATCGGCACCTACAGGACGTGGATCTTCGGCGCCCTGATCGTGCTCGCCGGATGTCTTGCCTTCATCGGCGTCGTCCCGCCGGCGAGCACCGCCTTCTGGATCGCCGCCGCCCTTCTCGCCGTGGCCTCGGCCACGCAGGACATCGCCATCGACGCCACCACCGTCCGCATGACCCCGCGCGAGCTCCTCGGCCCCGTGAACTCCGCGCGCGTGACCGCCTTTCGCGTCGCGCTCATCGCCGCGGGCGGGGGGATGGCGGTGATGGCGGACCGCATCGGCTGGCGCAACTCGTATCTTGTGGTCGCGGCGATCCCGTTCGTCATCATGGCCGTGCTGGCGTTCACCCTGCCGCGCGATGCCGGCGGATCGGAGCGCCAGGAGAATCCCATCCGCGCGCTCTTTGTCTGGCTGGCGAGGCCCGGCTCGATCGCCCTGCTCGCCGTCGTCCTCCTGTATCGCTTGGGAGACTCCGCGCTGCGGCCGATGATCGCGCCGTACTGGATCGCGCGCGGCTTCACCGTCTCCGAGGTCGGGAACGTGACCACGACGCTGGGCATGATCTGCACGATCGCCGGCGCCATCGCCGGCGGCGCCTTCGTGGCCCGCTTCGGCATCTTCCGCGGCCTGGTCTGGCTCGGCGCGCTGCAGATGCTCTCCAACCTCGGCTACGCCCTGACGGCCATGGAGGGCGGCGGACGCGCGGCACTCTACGCCGCGGCGGTGACCGAGACGTTCTGCGACGGGCTCGGGACCGCGGCCTTCCTGTCGTTTCTCATGTCGATCTGCGACCGCGAGAACGCGGCCACGGAGTACGCCATGCTCAGCGCCGTCTTCGGCCTCTCCCGCACGATCCTCGGCGCCATCAGCGGCTTCGGCGCCCGCGACCTCGGCTTCGCCAGGTACTTCTGGCTCACTGCTGCGTTGGCGCTTCCGGGACTGCTGCTCCTCCCGCTGATCCGCGGCCGCGTGTCAGGGCCGCCCACAGTCGCACCAGCCGAACCGTAGGCGCCGGCCCGCCGGCGTCGACGTCGGTCTCCGGATGGCGCTCGTCGAGGAGAACCTCGGCGGCGCGGAGGTCTCCGAGGACCATCATCTGGCGGAGGATCTCCCAGCGCCGCTCCATGAAGCCGCAGGGCAGGCGGTGGCGCGGGCGGATGACCACCACCGGCAGATGTGCCGGGATGACGTGGTCGACGTCGCGAATGTTCTTGTTGATGCCGCCCTCGGACTCCCCCTTCGTGGTCACAAGCACCACCGCGTCGCAGCCCGCGGCCAGGGCGTGCTCGTACGGCGCGTTGTCGCAAACCCCGCCATCGCCGTAGCGCTCGCCGTTCACCAGGGGCGTGTGCGTGTAGAACGGCGGGAGGAAGTTCGCGGCGAGGAGGAGATCGACCGGCGAGGGCACCTCGCGCGCGTCGAGCAGCACGCCGGTGCGGTCGCTGAGGCGCGTGACCGAGATCAGGCACGGCAACGCGTCCGGTGCGTGCAGGCGGTCGCCGATGAACCGGGCGAAGTTGCGCCGATGCATCTTCGCGTAGCGCCACGGCGAGTGCTCCTCGAAAAGGTTGCGCAGATCCAGGTCCGGCATGCGCATGAACGACTTCCAGAAGAAGCGGATGCGCTGCTCGCTCCGCGCGGCCACGATCGCCGCCTGCCACGCTCCCGCGGACACGCCGATGGTCATCGAGGCCCGGATGCCGAGAGCGGAGAGACGCTCGATCACCCCGACCTGGAACGCGCAGCGGGACGAGCCGCCGGAGAAGACGAAGGCGATGTTCTTGGCGTTGCGGAGCCGTTCCAGGGCCTGGGTCACGTATCGTATGGTAGCGGAGCGTGCGTCACCGGATCTTCGTCGAATTCATCGAACCGCAGACGACCGTCAGCGGCGACGAGTTTCACCACTCCGTCCGCGTCGTCCGTATCCGCGCAGGCGAGGAGGTGGAGCTGTTCGACCGCGCGGGCAATCTCGCCAGGGGCGTGGTCGACTCGATCGAGCGCGATCACGCCGTCATCCGCGCCGGCGAGGCCATCCCCTCGCGCGAAGCGCCGGTCGACATCCACCTGGCCATGGCCATCATCCAGCTCGACAAGTTCGAGCTCGTCCTGCAGAAGGCGACCGAGCTCGGCGTCCGTTCGATCGTCCCTCTCGTCACCGAGCACGTCGAGCTCCGCCCCGAGCGCTACGCCGGCAAGGCCGAGCGCTGGGAACGAATCGTCTTCGAGGCCGTGAAACAGTCCGGCCGCTCCGTCGTCCCCGTCATCGAGCCACCGACGAAATTCGCGGACGCCCTCCGCCGCGACGGCGCCAAGATCCTCCTCGACGCCGACTCCTCCTCGACCGCCGGACAACCCGACAACCCGACCACCCTCTTCATCGGTCCCGAAGGCGGCTGGAGCGAGGCCGAGCTGGCGCTCGCCCGCGACGCGCACTGCCTCTTCCGCAGCCTCGGGCCGCGACGGCTGCGTGCGGAGACGGCCGCCATCGCCGCGATGGCCGTCACCGCGCTCCGATGACAGCCGTCACCGCAGCGAGTGCGGCGTGAGGTGCACGCTGGCCGAACAAGACAGGAGGAACGACCGTGGCCAACGACACACTCACCATCCCTGATGTAGTAGATTCCGCATCTCGAATCCGCGGAGGTGGTTTGGTGGCCGAGACCCTGACAATTACCGATAACCGGACGGGAAAGTCGTACGAGATCCCGATCAACGACGAGACCGTCAAGGCCCTCGACCTCCGGCAGATCAAGATCGACAGCGAAGACTTCGGGCTCATGACCTACGACCCGGCGTTCATGAACACGGCGTCGTGCCGCAGCTCCATCACCTTCATCGACGGCGACAAGGGCATCCTCGAGTACCGGGGCTATCCCATCGAGCAGCTGGCCGAGAAGAGCACGTATCTCGAGGTCGCCTACCTCCTGCTCCACGGCGAGCTTCCCACCGCCGAGCAGCTCGAGCAGTGGCAGTACACCATCACCCACCACACCATCCTCAACGAGAACTTCAAGCGGCTGATCGACTCCTTCCGCTATAACGCCCACCCCATGGGCCGGCTCATCGCCTCGGTGGCCGCGCTGGGCACGTTCTATCCGGAGTCGAAGAACATCTTCGACCCGGACGTGCGGGAGAAGCAGATCGAGCGGATCATCGCCAAGATCATCACCATCGCCGCCTTCAACTACCGCAACACCATCGGGATGCCGTACTCCTATCCCGACAACGACCTCTCCTACCCCGGCAACTTCCTGAACATGATGTTCAAGATGACCGAGGTGAAGTACACCCCCAACCCGGCCCTGGAGCGGGCCCTGGAGATCCTGTTCATCCTCCACGCGGACCACGAGCAGAACTGCTCGACCAACGCCATGCGCGCGGTGGGCAGCTCGCACGTCGACCCGTACTCCGCCGTGGCCGCCGCCGCGGCCGCGCTCTACGGCCCGCTGCACGGCGGAGCGAACGAGGCCGTCCTGCAGATGCTGAGCGAGATCGGCTCGGTCAAGAACGTCCCCGACTTCATCCAGCGCGTCAAGAGCGGCGAGGGCACCCGGCTCATGGGCTTCGGCCACCGGGTCTACAAGAACTACGACCCGCGGGCGAAGATCATCAAGAAGGCCGCCTACGAGGTCTTCGAGGTCACGGGCAAGAACCCCCTCCTCGACATCGCCCTCGAGCTCGAGCGCATCGCCCTCGAGGACGAGTACTTCGTCAAGCGCAAGCTCTACCCGAACGTCGACTTCTACTCGGGGCTGATCTACCAGGCCATGCGCTTCCCCACGGAGATGTTCACCGTCCTCTTCGCCATCCCCCGCGTCTCCGGCTGGCTGGCCCAGTGGCAGGAGATGCTGGGCGACCCCGACCAGAAGATCGCCCGCCCGCGGCAGATCTACACCGGAGCGGGGCGGCGGGACTACGTGGACATCGACCAGCGGGGATAATTTTGTCCCTGCCCCTCGGGTGATCGTGTGCGCATTTTGTTCCGTCAAGGAGGCAATATGCGCAAAACGATCGCTACCGTATTGTTGTTGGTTGTCGCCCTGCCGGTTCTCGCTCAGGAGCGGGAGCGGAACCTCGGCGCCATATACGACGGTCTGGGACCGATGAGCTGCGGCGAACGGAAAGAGGCGTACCGGTCCTACGACCGCGAGCAGCAACTGGAGCTCTGGACGCTGCACCTGCAGCGGTTCCTGGCGGCGCATCCGCAGCTGACCCCCACGCAGCGCTCCTTCGTGTATGAAGCGCTGGGCATGATCGCGTCGGGTGCGCTGGACCGCGTCGGCGATCCGGCGGCGACGAGCCTCGTGCAGGCCTTCCAGGAGCGCGCCCTGCGGCAGTTCGACCGGGAGACGGGCCTCGACGCCTTCGTGAGACTCGGCGGCAAGCGCGATCCCGCGGCTGGCGCGCGGCGCCCGTCGCGCGTGCGGGTCAACGAGCCCCTCTGCGACTGCGAGGGGGACGAGGATTGCGGCGGTTTCGAGTGCAACTTCTTCCGCCCCTGTCAGGAAGGTTTTTGGGGCTGCGGTTGGCTCGGCCAGCAGCTCTGCGTCGGCACCTGTTGGTAGCAGTGCCGCTTGCGACGCGAGGCCGCGCGAAAGCGCGGCCTCGAGTTGTCATCGAGAAATGACACTGGGTGTTATGAAGATCTAGGCTTGTGGAAGTCGCCGACGATCCGCTTCCTTTTTGGTCGGCCCAAACCCTCACCTCTTCGTTTCCCGAAACACCGCCGGCGGAACCCCGTGGGCAGCGATGAACCAGCGGTAAAACGTCGCCGGAGTCCCGAACCCCGCTCGAACGGCGATCTGCTCTACGGTGAGCGGCGTCCTCTCGAGGAGGCGCTCGGCGTAGGCGAGCTGTTTCCCGCGCAGGAAGACGAGGAGCGGCTTGCCGAGGACCCTCGGGGCGAGCCAGCTCAGGTACTGCGGAGCGACACCGACAAAGACCGCGCATTCCGAGGCCCGGACGGCCGTGCTCTTCCGGTAGCAGTCTCGCAGGTAGTGGTCCGAGGAGCGCTCCAGGCGCTGGCGGTGGGCGAGGGTGAAGGTGCGCGGTTTCTTTTTCCTGGCGGCCATCTCCCGACGGAGTGACGGAAGGCGGGCTTCCGCCCGCCTTCGGGACGAAGGGAACGGGATGTCCTGAGGAACAGGCGCCGGCCTAGCCGATCGGCGGCTGAATCAAGGCCTGCAGCCAGATGAGGAACAGGTCGAAAAGCGGTAGAGGGTCATCCGCTTGACCGATCGGCGGGCTAATTAGCGCCGTACCCCCAATCGGCGGACTGATTAGCGCGCCGTATGCCGGTGAAACAGCGAGAATCGCGAGAAGCGCAAGGACGGCTGCGCCTCGGCGGACGAAGACACTTCGCATAAGCCCTCCAGATCCAGCCGGTCGGCTGGATGCTTTGAGGAGGGCGCCCTCACCAAGAATGGGGGGTGACGAAGCCCGCGAGTCGATTAAATCGGGGTTTGGGGCGGCGGGACGAACAGCAGGTCGGGCTGGCGCTCGACGCGCCGAAGGAACTTTCGCACGGCGTCGATGCCCGACTTGGTGAGGGTCTCGCTTGCAGCGGCGTCCTTGATGTAAGCGATAGCCGTCAGCGCACTGGTGAGCATCCCGGCATCCATGAAGACGCCGAAGAGCCGTGATGCCAAGTCGACGATCGGCCGGTATTGACCAAGGGCGAGAAAGGCCTCGGCCATGTAAAGGCCGACAAGCGCAGCATCGGTGACCATGCCGCGCGACTCGAACTCGGATTCCACTGCGCGCAGCCGCCGAACCGCCTCTGCAAACTTTCCGCTCTGAAGAAACACGCGGGCGATGCTCCATTCCGTGCACAGGCGCTCGATCGTTGGGCCGACTTCGCGGTACAACATCAGCGCGGTGTGAAAGTGCATGCTCGCCTCACTGAGCTCATCCCGGTCGACGTAGCAGTTGCCGAGCGAGTAGGAGCCGCGGGCGATCCACATCGGATTGTTCACCTGTTTGCCGTAGTCGATGAGCTGCTGGAACAGGGGCATCGCCACAGCAAAATTCTTCATCTCGTAGTGGATCCCACCACGGAGATAAACCGCGCTCATTTGTCGTTCGTCGTCGCAGAGGCAGGCGAACTCGCGCTCCGCCTCTTCCGCGATCACCGCCGCTTCCTCGAGGCGCTGTTGCTCATACAGAACACCCGCTCGCACCAGCGCCACGGTCGCAAGGCCAAGCTCGGATGCCCGGATCTCGCTGTAGGCGTCCTTCGCGCGGTCGAGCGACCGCAGTGCTCCAGCGAAGTCCCCGAGCAGGAGCTGCGCGTTCGCGCACTCCTTCCAGGCCGTCCCGCGCAACTCGAAGACGGCCTTGCCGGGATACGCATCCTTGGGGAGAGCCTCGGCCACTGCCACCGCGGCCTCGGCGAGGGTGAGCGCGTCCAACGGCTCGCTCTTGCACATGCTATGCGCGTGCGCGGTGAGGCGGCGCACTACCCCGCCGGTGAGGAAGCGCCGCTGGGTGCGGAGGTTCCGCCAGGCTGCGTTCACGGGCTTCGCAAAGAAGGGCTCGAGCAGCTCCTCCGCCTCCGCGTCTTCGGCCGCGACTTGGTCGGCGCAGGCGCGCAAGGTATCGAGCGTGACCGAGCCGGCGCTTCGCTCCAGGCTATCCAAGTCGGCCGGATCCTCATCCGCGGCGGCGAAGAAATCGAGCGCCACCCGGCACTCTACGCAGCGGCCGGTGTGGGCGACGATGATCCTCCGCCGCGGCTCGGGCACGGCATCGGGATCGAAGGCGAAGAGAACGAGCTCGCTTTCGCGGATGTGGTCGTCCACTCACCTGCCCTCCGTGAGGGAGCGATATGCCGCGAGGGCGCGCCGGCGGCATTGGTGCATGAGCACCGGCACGCTCGCGGCCTTCACCTCCAGTGCCGCGGCGATGGTGTCGATACTCTCGCCGTTGAGGTAGTAGCGACGGAGCATGTCGCGGCAGCGGCAGTCCACCCGCTTGAGGATCTGCGAGAGCGTGAGCTTCCGCTCGATGGTCTCGGCCAGGGGCTCGTCCGGCGACGCCGCGCACGGGACTTCGCCGCAGAACAGCGCCTCCGCGGCATCGGTCCGCCTCCAGTAGTAGCGGGAGGCGTTGCAGATCGCGCCGATGAGGTAGGGCCCGACCGCGCGCACGGACGCCATCTGCATGAGGTACGTCGTGAAGACGTCCTGGACGATGGTCTCGGC
>JBIOTX010000423.1:0-7685 GCA_044866315.1 Thermoanaerobaculia bacterium
CGTGGAGCGGCGGGCTAAAGCCCGCTGCTCCACGGACTCCCGGGCGGCGCGGAGGAAAAATGAGGGCAGAAGGCAGAAGGCTAAGGGCAGAAGGCAGAAAGGCGGTGTGCCCGGGGACGGAATGAAGAGGTTCGAGTGAAGAGGGAAGAATTGAGAAGCCCCCCCCAACGGGTCTTGCTGGGCGGAAGGGCTTCTTCATTCTTCCCTCTTCACTCGAACCTCTTCATTCATCATCCCTCTGCCTTCAGCCTTCAGCCTTCAGCCTTCTGCCTTCAGCCTTCTGCCTTCTGCCTTCTGCCTTCTGCCCTCTCCCTTGTGCCTTTCACCTTTCCCCCTTTGGTAGCATCCCTCCACGATGACCTCCCGGTTCGACCTTCTCTCCCGCAGCACCAGCGGCTTGACCTACGTCCGCGAGCGGCGCAACGGCGTGATGCGCGTCCTCACCGAGAGCGAGCTCGCGGACTTTAGCGATCCGCCGCCGTGCCCGCAGTGCGCGGAGCAGTTCGGCTGCGAGCACTTCAACTGCGCGGGAGAGGCGCTGATCGGGGAGACGGAACTGGAGGCGCAGGTGCCCACCGAGTGGCTCGGCTTCGCCCGCGACTACGGCCTCTCCGTGCGCGATCTCGACCGCCTCCGCATCATCGAGCAGCGCGACGGTGAGTACGCGCTCGCCGGTGGCGCGGAGGCGGACGTCAGGACGCTGGAGCTGGTGCTTCTCCTCAACGAGGCGCGGTAGCGCCGAGCGCGCGCATCAGCAGCGCGCCGAGCTGGCGATCCGCTTCGTCCTCGTCGCCGAGGATCTCCGTCAGGGCCACGCGTCGCGGGAGCAGCGCAGCGCGAATGTCCTGGAGCGACTTCGCGTCCGCGAGCACCTGTTCCGTTTCGCGCAGGATCGGCTCCAAGAGCGACGCCACCAGCGCCGCTTTCGTCGGCCATCGCCGGTAGACCGTGGTCTTGGCCACGCCGACGCGCTCGGCGACCGCGTCGACCGTCAAGTCGCGATAGCCGACCTCGGCCAGCATCTCCCGCGCGGCGGCCAGAATCTCGGCGTCGGCGCCTTCCCGTCGAGGCCGCCCGCGGCCGCGTTTATTCATCTAAATAACCCTCGATCTGGCAAGCAGCGAGCATTCCATTCCAGACGGAGGTGAACGATGCTGAAGAAAACTGCAGGACTCCTCGCGGTCCTCACTTTAGCAGTGGTTCTGCCCGCTACCGCGGCGGATACGAAGATCCGCTGCGACTCGAACGACGGACGCTACAAAGAGTGCTACGTGGGTATGGAAGGCACGGCCGTCGTCGAGCGCCAGTGGAGCAAACAGAAGTGCGTTCTCGGCCAGAACTGGGGCTTCGAGAACGGAGTGCTGTGGGTCGATGAAGGCTGCCGCGCGGACTTCCGCGTGACCGGCACGTCGTACAACTCGGGTCGCCTGTCCAAGGAAGGACACATCATCTGCGAGTCCATCAACGGGAAGCGCCGGCATTGCCCGGTCGATACCTCGGGCGGCGTGACGATGGTGCGCAAGCTCAGCAAGAGCGCGTGCGACTTCAAGAACGACTGGGGCTGGGACAAGAACGGAGTCTGGGTCACCAGCGGCTGCCGCGCCGAGTTCAGCGTCCGCAATGACGGGCGCGTGCAGATGATGAGCTCGTCGATCGACCTCAACAACGTCGTGGTCTGCGAGTCCGAGAACGGCCGCAGGAAACACTGCCCGGCCAACACCGCCTACGGCGTGAGCCTGCACCGCCAGCTCAGCGACTCGAGCTGCGTGCTGAACAGCACCTGGGGCTTCGACAACCGCGGGGTCTGGGTGACCAGCGGCTGCCGGGCCGAGTTCCTGCTCGATCCGCGACGGCAGTAGTTTAGGAGTGCGGCGGCGAAAGCCGCCGCTTTCCTATCCCCCGAAAAGAGCCGAGATCTCCGCCGCCAGCGCGCGGTCCTTGTCCGTGAGGCCTCCGGCGTCATGCGTCGTCAGCCGGATCGTGACCGTGTCGTAGACGTTGCTCCATTCGGGATGGTGATTCATCCGCTCGGCGACGAGCGCCACCGCGGTCATGAAGCGGAAGGCCTCGACGAAGTCGCGGAAGCGGAAAGTGCGATGGAGGGCGCCGTCGCGCTGCTCCCAGCCGGCAAGTGGGTCGGTCATCGTGCTCGAAACTCCTTGTACGCCGCGTCGACCATCCTCGCCGTCTCGACGTCGTACCTGGTGATCTTGTAGTCCGCGTCCCAGGTCGTCAAGCGGATGGTGACGGTCGTCCAGGTGTTGCTCCAGAGCGGATGATGCTGCCTCTTCTCGAAGCGCGGCGCAACGAATTTCATGAAGGCGATCGCTTCCTTGAACGAGCGGAAGGTGAACGTCCGCCGCAGCTCCTGGCGCATGACCGGATACTCGTGAGCGAGCGTGTCGCGCCATGGCTCCCACTCCGGCAGGCGCCCCAGGGCCTTCGCCAGCTCCTCATCGCTCAGCGCCGGGGCCCTTTGCTTGATCAGGGACGGGACCGGCTTCGACTCATGCGCGTCGCGCGGGACGAGGCCGTATCCGCGCAGGACCCGGCCCAGTCGCGACACGTCGGCCGACCATTCCGCCGGATCGAGGCGCAGCACTTCGGCCTGCACCAGCGGCAGCCGCTGAAGTTCCGTAGGAAGCGCCTCCCGAACCGGAAGATTCGCGCGGTCGTCGACGGCGATGGGGATGATCGGGATCTCCTTGCGCAACGCGTGCAGAATCTCGTTGCGCACCCAGTCCGTCCGGTCGTCGATCCGGCGCCGGCCATACTTGTCGCAGGCGAAGAGCCAGCCCGGGCCGATCAGCAGGAGCAGCAGCGTCGCCTCCTCGATCCGCCGGCGGATGCGCTCCGGCCAGGCCTCGCCGGCCCGGATCGAGTTCACGTCCATGAACAGCTGGCCGGAGCCGAAGACCTCCTTCAGCTGAAGGTAGAGCGCCTGCGCGACCTGACTGGTGTCATCGCGCCGGTAACTGAGGAAGGCGAGACTGCTCATGGGCTTCTCCTCCCGTCACTAGATCGGCGCGCGGAACATCGCGCGCAGCAGCGGGCCGTCACCTGGTGCGAGGTAGGTGACGCGCCCGCTGATCTCTTTTGCGTCGATGCTCAGCGTGCGCAGCTCCACGTCCCCCGGCCGCACGCCATGCTCGCCGAGGAACGTCAGCGACTCCACGCTCCGATCCTCGCGGATGCGCAGTCGCACGCGCGGCGTGCCGTCGCTCAGCAGCAGCACGTCGAGCACGTCCCCGTCCGGTGTCGCCGTGCTCCCGTTCAGCACATGGGTCGTGTCGCCCACCTTCATCTTCCCGCGCGCCTGTCCGAGCTCCAGCACGATCGTGGTCTCGCCCTCCTGCGCCAGCGGCGTGCCGGCGAGCTTCGGCCGTACCTTCCGATCCAGCGCGCGCTCGAGCTTCACCTCCGCCCAGGTCGGGTCCTTCTTCGGGAACATCTGCTCGATGGCGTCGAGCGGGATGGCCAGGAGGCCGACCAGCGCCGCGACGGTCACCAGCGTCAGGCACCCGAAGCTCATGCAGCCGTCGATCCGGTCGCGGCCGCGGAGCTGGCCGATGACCTCCTCCCCGCTGCCCTTGAGGATCTTCACCGGGTGCAGCAGGGCCGTGGGATCGGGCACCAGCGCGTTCCGCGCGGCGGAGTAGCGGCCGATGGCCACGATCGCCTCGCCCGGCGCGAGGGTCTTCTCCTGCAGCGCCAATAGCGACAGGTCCCGTTGGCTGAGATCGGGGCGGTGGATGTCGTAGCGGATGCGCCCGTCGTCATCGGCGAGCACATTCTTGAGATGGTCGAGCTCCTTCCCGACCTCCACGCCCTTGCGGACGATGAACTGCGTCCGCTCGATGTACGCGCGCGCGTTGTCGCGCTGCTCCATGCGGGTGATGTTCTGGTGCGGAAAAGCGAGCTCCGGCGCGGCCATCAGCCGGATCGAGCCGCGCGGGCCCTCGATAGTCATCGGCGCCAGGGCGAAGCCTTCCCAGATCCCGGCCTGCTCGTTGCCGGGCGGGAGGATCTTGTACTCGTACAACAAGCAGCGCTTTTTCGTCATCGGCGACTCGAAGGTCTCCATCGACGAGCCCACGGTGCCGACCACGGCGACCTTCTCCCCGTCCCCCGGCCGCCCGCCCTGCATCCCCCGCCGGATGCTCCTCACCTCGGCGCGCCGGTCGCCCATGCCGATGATGTAGGCGATGCCCATCCAGAGGAAGAAGCCGCCCACCAGCCCGCCGATCGCGGCGACCTTCACCACGGGGAAGCGCAGGTAGACCAGCGCGGAGACGACGCCGGCGACGATCAGGTAGAAGATCGTCCAGCGCAGGCAGCTCTGCTTCAGACCACTCATGCGAGCCTCTGATTTCCCCTCTCCCCGCTGCGGCGGGGAGAAGGAAAACATCGGGGAGTCATGCCGCGGCCACCAGCCGCGCGAAGTTCGCCACCAGCAGCGGGTCGTAGTAGGTTCCCGCGCGCTGCTTCAGCGTGGCGATCGCCTCGGCCTGCTCGCGCGGCCCGTGATACGGGCGCAGCGTCGACATGGCGTCGTACGCATCGGCGATGGCGGTCATCCGGCTGACGAGGTTCGGCAGCCGCGGCGTGCGCAGGACGGGGTAGTTCGGTTTGCCGTCGACGCGCAGGTGGTGCTCGTAGGCGACCAGGATGGCCAGCGGCGAGGAGCCTTCGATCTCACTGAGGTACCACGCGCCGCGCTCGGTGTGGCCCTGCATGACCGCCCACTGCGCGTCGTCGAGCTTGCCGGGGCGGTTCAGCACCTCCATCGGCACCATCAGCTTGCCGATGTCGTGGAGCAGCGCGGCCATGCCCACGGTGTGCAGCAGCGAGCCCTGGATGCCGAACGAGCGCGCCTGGGCCAGGACGAGCTGGCAGACGTTGATGCAATGGACGAACGTCGCCTCGTCGTGATTCTTCAGCTTCGCCAGCGGCAGGATGTCGCGCGTGGTCGACGACAGGCCGTCGATGAAGCTCCAGACCAGGCGTTCCAGCTCGCCGAGGGGCATGCGGCCGCCGCGGCGGACCTGGCCGAACGTGTCGCGCGCCCCCTCCAGCTGATCGGGGGTGATGATCACCTTGTCCTCGGCCGCGGAGCCTTCCTCGTCCTCCATCTTCACCTGCACGCGCCCGAGGATCACGTGCGGCGTCGACTCCAGCTTCTCCCCCGCGGCCAGTGAGTTCACGAAGCGATCGGCCTCGGCGGAATCGAGTCCGCGCGCCAGCGTAAGCCGTCCGACGCCGCGGCGCTTGAGGATCTCCAGCAGCTGCTTCTGCGGCAGCGAGGTCTTGCGCTGCACCTCGTTCTCGATCACCAGGTCGTCTGCGACGACGAGGATGGTCACCGAGTCGCTGCCGCGCTCCTCGGTCACGTCATTCAGTGCGGCGATCAGCTTCTCCACGGCCTCGTTCACGCGCGGGTGGTGCGTGGGATAGAGCGAGCGCATGTTCATGGCCGCGGCGATCTGCTGGATCAGGCGTTCCATGGCTCACTCACCCCTCTGGATGCGGCGGCAGAGCGAGCGGATGCGCGGGTCCTTCGATTTCGCGCCCTTCGCGACCAGCCGCTGCCGCGCCTCGGCCGGGTATCCGCTCAGCGACTCCCAGGCCGCGTAGCGCTCGGCCAGCGCCGGCCAGGGGAGGAACGGCTCGGTGAAGAAGCGCGACAGCGCGTCGAGCGCGGACGGCTCGCCGAGCTCGCCCAGCGCGGCGAGCGCCTTGAGCCGCGTCGAGCGCCGCCGCTGGAGCACGTCCCAGCCGTCGAGGATCTTCAGCAGCGGCGCCACGCCCTCCTTGATCCCGTAGCTGGCCACCAGCGAGATGGCCGTCTCGGCGAGCTTCGGGTCGGGATCATTGATCGCGTTCTCCAGCAGCGACGACGGCACGGCCGGCTCGAACGCGAGCAGGGTCTTGATGGCCTCGAGCCGCACGCGCAGGTCGGGATGCCGGGCCAGGCGATGGATCTCCGGCAGCGAGCTGCGGTCGCCGACCGTGCGCAGCAGCACGATCATGTTCCGCACCACGTACCAGCGCCCATCGCTGAGGAAGGCCGTGGCCTCGCCGACGATCGCCGGCCCGAGGGAGCTGGTGAAATCGAACAGGCGTCGCCGCCGCGAGCGGTTGCTCTCCTCGGCCAGAGCGATGAGGAGGTTCTGCACCGCGAGCTTGCCCATCGCCGCGATGAGGCGCTTGATCAGCGTGCCCGTCTCCGGCGGCGCGTCCTGCAGTCCGGTGACCAGACTGGCGATCGTCTCCGCGCTCGCCAGCCGTGCCAGCGACGCCCGGATGTCGTCGCGCAGCGCCGGCCGCGTGCTCAGGCTCTGCAGGCGGTCGATGATCTCCACCGCGTCGGCGAACTGCGCGCTGCCGAGGAGACCGCGGAAGGCGTGCTCGATCCGGCCGAGGAGCGCGGTGGCCGGCTGGTCGGCGGAGGCGTGGCGCTCGACGAGATCGAGCAGCGTGTAGGCGAGGTTGCGGTGGACCTGCTCGTCCGAGATCGTGTCGGCGCGGTCGCCGAGGCTCCCCTCGGCCGTCTGCACGTGCACCAGCGGCACGGGCACCGTCCGCGACTCCTGCATCCCGGCCCGGAAGCGGTCGATATCCTCCTCGGCGAACAGCTCCAGCAGATCGCCGGCCGTGCCCGTCGGCGCGGACGCCTCCGGCCGCGCGCGCTGGTCCAGCGGCGCGAGCGTCTTCAGCATCGCCATCGCGTGCGGCGACACCTTCGTCATCTGGGCGACGTAGCGCAGCCCGTCGAGCACCTCGTCGCGCGGCAGCACCGTCGTGAGATCGCGCAGCTGCGAGGCTGCCGTGTCGTCCGTCGAGAGCACGCGCAGCACCGAGCGCAGCACGGACGCGCGCAGATCCGCCGGCAGCGTGCGGAGGAGCTGCGTGATCTGTCCGATCGCGAACTGGCGTCGCAGGCCCGCGGTCGACGTGAGGTACCCCGCCACGGCCTCGGCCACGCGCCGGGTGATGGCGTGGCGCGTCTCCGGACGCTGCGCGCCGAACGTGCCGTCCAGGTCCGCCGCCGGCGCGGCGTCGACGTACTTGGCCAGCATCGCCGACAGCTCGTCGATCGAGTTCACCGGCGACACCGCCGTGTCGCGCGTCGAGATGTGCTTGCCCGCCATCAGCGCGCGCAGGATCTCGTCCCACAGCGACGTGCGCTGGTCGGGCGGGCGGGGAGGGGGAGCGGGGGCGGAGAGATTGTCGGTGACCTGCACCGAGGAGTAGTCGACCGGCTGGAGGTGGATGTTCATCACCCCCGCTGCGTTCAGCTCCTCCCAGATCGGCCGCTTGTCCTGCGTCGCGCTCCCGCCGAGGAGGCGGAGAAAGCGCTCCAGGTCCTGCGTGCTCGTCGCCGCGTCGAAGCGGATCAGCGCCACCCCGCGCGAGTACAGCGACTGGGCGAGCTTCTGGGCCTGGATCGAGTCGATCTTCGCCCCGCTGTACATCAGCCCATCCGCGGCCACCCCGAACACCACATCCGGCGCCCCGCCGCGCAACTCCGACAGCTGCGCGCGCACCGGCTCGAACGACCCCGCCAGCGCCGGATGCCCGGGCGGATAGGAGATGAGATTCTTCCAGGCCAGAGCCAGGAGGCGGACGACCTCTGACACCTGGGCCGTAGGGGCCGGCTGAAGCATGGGAGAAAGTGTAGCGCC
>JBIOTX010000424.1:0-17016 GCA_044866315.1 Thermoanaerobaculia bacterium
GAGCCGTTCTTCCAGAAGCGCGCGCCGGACAAGCATCCCGACTGGATCGAGACGGTGGAGCTGCAGTTTCCGTCGGGGCGGACCGCGCACGAGATCGTGGTCCGCGACGCCGCGCAGCTGCTCTGGATCGTGAACCTCGGCTGCATCGATCTGAATCCGCATCCGGTGCGCGCCGATGACCTCGACCATCCGGACGAGCTGCGCGTCGATCTCGATCCCGGGCCGGGCGTGGGGTGGGAGGACGTGCGGCGGGTGGCGATGGTCGTGCGGGAGGTCCTCGAAGACCACGGGCTGCGCGGGTGGCCGAAGACCTCGGGGTCGCGCGGGATTCACGTGAACGTGCGCATCGAGCGGCGCTGGACATTCGATCAGGTGCGGCGCGCGGCGCTGGCGGTGGCGCGGGAGGTGGAGCGGCGCGTGCCGGAACTGGCAACGAGCAAGTGGTGGAAGGAGGAGCGCCATGGGGTGTTCCTTGACTACAACCAGAACGCGAAGGACCGCACGGTGGCCTCGGCATGGTCGGTGCGGCCGACGCCGGACGCGCGGGTGTCCATGCCGCTGGAGTGGGACGAGGTGCCGGACTGTGATCCCGCGGAGTTCACGCTCGTGACCGCGCCGAAGCGTTTCGCCGAACGCGGCGACGCCTCCGCCGGCATCGATGACGACGCGGGCTCGCTGGAGAAGCTGCTCGAGCTGTCGGCGGCGCAGGAGGCGGCGGGCTTGGGCGACGCGCCGTGGCCGCCGAACTATGCCAAGCAGGCCGGCGAGCCGCCGCGCGTCGCGCCCTCGAAAGCGAAGAAAGTGCCGAAGAAGGGTACCGGCCGCCGCCAGTCGACGCAGCCGCTGATCACGGTCGCCAAGGCCAAGCACAAGGAGGACGCGCTGGCCGGACTGGAGCGCTGGAAGGCGCGCCACCCGGAGGCCGCGGCCAAGCTGCAGGTGGACGACGTCCTGGTCGACGCGATGCGCGGCCGCTCCAGCACGTGGACGCGCATCCGCGTGAACCTGCGCAACGTGCCGGAGGACGAGCGGCCCGCGGAGGAGACGCCCGATCCGGACTACGATCCTTGGCGTGCGCCGAAGACGCGCTCCAGCTCGTAGGCCGGCGTGACTTCGAGCTGGTCGTAGCGGCAGTCCTCCGGCGGCTTGTCCGGACGCCAGCGCACGAACCGCGCGGCGTGGCGGAAGCGTGAGCCCTGCATGTGGTCGTATGCGACCTCGCACACGCGCTCGGGACGCAGCGCGACCCAGCTCAAATCCTTGCCGCGATTCCAGCGGCTCGTCGCGCCGGGCATGCGCTGCTCGCCTTCCCAGTCCGCCCAGTCACGCCACGGATGGGTTTCCTGTGCGTTCTCGCGCAGTGGCGCGAGCTCCTTGACGAGCTCCTTGCGCACCTTTTCCGTGAACGCGGAGGTCACGCCAACATGATGCAGCTTCCCTGCATCGTCGTAGAGGCCGAGGAGCAACGAGCCGATCATCGTGCCGGGGCCCTTCTTGTGCCAGCGGAAGCCGGCCACGACGCAGTCGGCAGTCCGCTTGTGCTTGACCTTGATCATCGTCCGCGCGCCGGCCTGGTACGGCTCCTCGAGCCGCTTGGCCATCACCCCGTCCAGTCCCGCACCCTCGAAGCGCTGAAACCAATCCTCGGCCACCGCCCGGTCGCGCGTCGCGGGGGAGAGATGCACCGGCGGCGGCGCATCGCCCAGCACCTCCTCCAGCCGCGCGCGGCGCTCTTCGAGCGGCTCCTCGCGGAGGTCTTTCTTGCCGTGGGCGAGGAGGTCCCAGGCCACGAACGACGCCGGGGACTGCTCGGCGAGCAGCTTCACCCGCGACGCGGCCGGATGGATGCGCAGCAGCAGGGCCTCGAAGTCGAGGCCGCCCTCGCCGGCGATGACGATCTCGCCATCCAGGACGCAGCGCTCGGGCAGCGCGGCGGCAAGCGGCTCGACCAGCTCGGGAAAGTAACGGTTCATCGGCTTGAGATCGCGGCTCTGGAGCAGGATCTCCTTGCCGTCGCGAAAGACCAGCGTCCGGAACCCGTCCCACTTCGGCTCGAACAGCCAGCCCTCCCCATCCGGCAACGCGTCCGCGGAGGAGGAGAGCATGGGCTCGAGAGGTGGATCGAAAGGAAGATTCATCGCCCGCCTACTCTATCCGCACCACGACCTTTCCGACATTCCGCCGCTCCTCGAGAAGCCGGTGCGCGTCGGCGATCTCGTCGAACGCGAGCTCCTGCGCGATGACCGGCCGGATCCCATGCTCTTCGGTGAACGCGACCAGCTCGCGCCACTGCCGCTGGACGGCTCCGGCGTCGAGCAGCCAGCCGACGTGGAAGCTCATGATCCCGTAGGAACGGCGGAGCATGTCGAAGAGGCGAGCCCGCGGGAGGTCGCGCAGCGCGGCCAGAAGGGCGAGCGGGTTGCGGCTGCGGGGCATCGCCGCGCTCGCGCCGGCGAGGACGATGCGCCCCATCGGCGCGAGGTGGCGGAGGGCCGCGCGGTACACGGCGCCGCCGGTCATCTCCAGAACGACGTCCACTTCGCCGAGGGCGGAGTCCCAGCCGGGCGCGTCGTAGTCGAGGGCGAGCGCGGCGCCGAGGGCGCGGACGGCGTCCTGCTTCCCCTTCCCGGCCGCGCCGATCACGCGCGCGCCGAAGCGCGCTCCGATCTGCACGGCCGCCGAGCCGACGCCGCCCGCGGCCGAGGTGACGAGCAGCGTGTCGGACGGGCGCAGGCGGGCCATCTCCATGAGGCCGATCCAGGCGGTGAGGTGACCCGCCGCGAACGCGGCGCTCTCCGCCGGCGAGAAGCCGCGCGGCGCGGGCAGCGCGCGATCGGCGGGGACGCAGATGAATTCCGCGTACGTCCCGAACTGCGTTCCCACGATCACCGGATCGCCGAGGCGATGCGCGGTCACGCCCTCGCCGAGGGCGTCGATCTCGCCGAATCCCTCCATGCCCAGGATGTACGGAAGCCGTGGAGCCCACTTGTACAACCCGCGCCGCGAGAGCACCTCGGCGAAGTTGATCCCGACGACGCGAATGCGCACGCGCACTTCGCCCGGCTGCGGCTGAGGCGCAGGGACCTCGCTGATCCGCAGCACTTCCGGCCCGCCGTAGCGGGTGAGCACGACCGCGCGCACGAGGCGGACATTAGAATCGCTCATGCGCAAATATGCGAGCGTCCTCGCGGCGGCGATGGCCGTCGCCTGCTCCTCCGTCCCGCCGGCGACGCGACTCGAGGTCGCCCAGCGCGTCGAGCACCTGGACGCGGTGGCACGCGAGCCGATGCTGGTCGAGTATCCCGACGGCACGCTGTTCGTCACCGGCTACTGGCATCCGACGCCGACGCTCTGGAAGAGCAGCGACCGCGGCGCGAGCTGGAGCCGTGTCGACGTCGGCAGCGAAGCGGACGGCGCGGTGGGCAACTCGGACGTCGATCTCGCGGTCGCCGCGGACGGAACGCTCTACTTCTCTCCCATGACCTTCGACCGGAAGGTCTTCGAGGGGCGCCAGGTCGCCGTGGGCGTGAGCCGGGACGCCGGCGCGAGCTGGCGATGGACCACGATCTCGAAGGTCCGCTTCGACGACCGGCCGTGGATCGAGGTCGCGCCGGACGGCACGGCCCACGTCATCTGGAACGACGGCAGCGGCGTGTCGCACCGGATCAGCCGCGACCGCCGCGCGAGCTGGACGCCGGCGACGCGCATTCACGATCGCGGGGGCTCCAGTCATCTCGCCATCGGCCCGCGCGGCGAGCTCGCCGTGCGCATCACCCCGCTGTCCGCCTCGGGGAACAAGTACGACGCCGGCGTGGAGCTGATCGCCGTCAGCACCGACGGCGGCGCGTCATGGCAGAAGCATCCCGCGCCCGGGGAGCGCGACTGGTCACCGGACTTCGAGTCCGACGCCACGCCGCGCTGGGTCGAGCCGCTGGCCTGGGACGCGGACGGCCGGCTGTACTCGCTCTGGACGGACAAGAAGGGCGTCCGCCTGGCGCGATCCGACGACCGGGGCGCGACGTGGAAGACCTGGACCGTGACCGACACCGCGGCGCCGGCATTCTTCCCGTACCTGGCCGCGCGCGGCAGCGGCCAGCTGGCGGCGACGTGGTTCACCGCCTCGGCAAAGGACATGAGCGACCTGCGCTGGTTCGTCGCGCGCATCGACGGAGCGGCGGGCGACGCGCAGCCGCGCGTGCTGATGTCGGCGCCGCAGACGCTCGAGAGCCGCCGCCCCCACGGCCCCAACAGCGTGCTCATGAACGATCCGGCCGGCGAGTACGTGCCGGTGGCCTTCCTGCGCGACGGCAGCATCGCCGTGGTCACCGCGATTCAGAACGAGCCGGACAAGCGTGGCGGATTCACCTGGTGGCGGTTCGAGCCGCGCTGATCGCGCGGCCTCACACGATCGCGGGCAACGCCGCCGCGCCGGCGAAGCAGAGTCCGGCGACGACGTAGGTGAGGAGCGCGAGCGTCTGCGCGGCGACGGGCGGTCCGGCCCGCGTGCGCCGGAGCACCGCCGTCGCTGCCACTGCGAATGGGACGCCGGCCAACAGCGCGATCAGCCGCGCCGGCCCGAAGACCGGCAGGAGGAACGCGGCCAGGAACATGGCCGCCACCAGCGCCGGCGTGCGCGCGCGGCCGAGGCGGACGACCAGCGTGCGCTTGTCGGCCAGCCGGTCGGCGCGCTCGTCGGGCACTTCATTCAGGATCAGCACGTTCGCGATCAGGAAGCCGAGGGAGAGCGAGACCAGCACCGCCTCGGCGGTGACGTTCGCGCGCAGCAGGAGGAGCGTGCCGAGGACGATGCCCGGGCCGTAGACGCCGAACACGGCCAGTTCGCCCATACCGCGGGAGGCGAGCTTCACCGGCGGCGCGGCGTAGAGGATCGAGATCGCCGCGGCGGCTGCGCCGAGGAGGAGCAGCGACAGCCGCGAGCGCGACGCGACCTCGAGGCCGATCGCGCCGGCGAGGCCGAAGGCGATCCAGGCGATGACCACCAGATCGCGCTCGGTCACGAGCCGGTCGACGAGCACCCGCTTGCCGCCGGAGAACGGCGAGCGCTCCTCCGGGCGCACGGCCGTATCGGCGCCGGAGCGGAAGTCGTAGAGGTCGTTGACGGCGTTTTTCCCCACTTCGACGAGGAAGATCGCCGCGAACGCGGCGATCGCGAGCGCCCAGTCGATCGTCGGCCGCTGTGCGAGCGCCAGCGCGACGCCGGCCAGGAACGGGATGACCGAGGCCAGGGCGATCTTCGGGTCGACGAGCCGCCAGATGCCGGCGAGGAGCCGCATACTGCCTCCGCGCTCCAAGGTCGGCCCGCGGCGCCCGCGAGCCTGTGATTCCGCCCACGCACGGCCGTGAGTGCCGTCGCTTCGCTCTGCCGCCGGGACGCCTACCTTCTGGATCACGGAGGCGACCATGGGCAACTTCGGCTACGAACGCATCCTCGTCCCCACCGACATGAGCGACTTCGCGACGCTGGCGCTGCGCTACGCGGCGCTGCTGCGCGAAGGCCTCGGCTCGCAGCTCACGCTCCTCTACGCGGATGAAACGTATTTTCCGATCGACGTCCTGGAGATGCCGATCGGCTACTACCTCGAGCAGGCGCCCGCGACGAAGGAGAAGCTGCAGCAGCGCCTGCGCGAACATGCGAGCGCGCATCTGCCGGACGTGCCGCTGGAGACCATGGTCGTCACCGATACCCCGGCGCGCGCGATCGTGCGCACGGCGAAGGAGATGCGCGCCGACCTGATCGTGATGGGCACGCACGGCCGCCGCGGCTGGCGCCGCGCCCTCCTCGGCTCGGTCACGGAGAACGTCCTGCACGAGACCGACCGGCCGGTGATCACGGTGACGCCGGGCATCCTCGAGGAAGGCCAGGCGCCGCGGATCCGGCGCGTGGTCTGCCCGGTCAACTTCACCTATGTCGCCCGCGAGTCCCTGCATCACGCCGCGGCCATGGCCGAGGCCTTCGACGCCGAGCTGTTCGTGGTCTATGTCGCCGAGGGCGTGCAGCCGCCGCAGCTGGCGGAGGTGGAGGCGGCGTTCAGCCTGTGGGTCGATCCGGCCGTGCGCGGCCGCGAAAAATACGAGCTCACTGTCGTCGGCGAGGGCGATCCGGCCGAGCGCGTGCTGTCCACCGTCGCCGACGTCGACGCCGACCTGATCGTCCTCGGCGCCCAGCACAAGTTCTTCTCCGACGCCACGGTCATCGGCACCACCACCCAGCGCATCACCCGCTTCGCCCGCTGCCCGGTCATGACCGTGGTGCGGAAGGCGAAGGCGGAGCTGGAGATCGAGACCGAGAGGCGCAGCGCGCTGCAATCCACAGAAACAGACCTGCATCCAGTGCAAGCAGCTCCGTTCGGCGCATCGCCACGCCGGCGAGCATCGTGACGCCGGCGACGAGCGCGGCGTAGGGCACGGCGACGCCGAGGGCCACGAGCGCGCCGGCGATCAGCTCGATCGACGAGGCCAGGACGCGCAGCGGCTCCGTGGCCCGCTCGCCCGGCGGGAAGCCGAAGAGGCGCTGCGAGCCGTGCAGGGCCAGGAGGACGCCGGCCACGACGCGCAGCACCGCGAAGAGAAACGGCTCCGCGCGTCGCAGCATCTACTTCAGCGCCGGCCCCTGCCGCGGCGCGTGGCCACGTCGACGCTCCAGATCCCTGCTCCGGCGGCGGCGAAGTAGAGGAAGAGGAAGCAGTACAGCACGGCCACCTCGCCCTGGTTTTCCGTCGGCATGAACGGGTTGCCGGGGGCGTGCTTCCACCAGTAGGCCACGGCCATCTCGCCGCTGGCGAGGAAGGCGGCGAAGCCGGTGAGCAGGCCGATGGCGATGAGCACGCCACAGACGAGCTCGATCACGCCGCCGACGAACATGATCGACATGCCGCGGATGGGCGGCTTGTCGCCGGGCCAGCCGAGGAGCTTCGCCGTGCCGTGCATGGCGAACATGAGCCCGGCAATGATCCGGAGAATGGCGTACAGCTGAGGGGAAAAGCGACCGATGAAGCGTTCCATGGGGAAGGCGCATTCAAATTCCGTGCGTGCCGGGCGCGACCATGGCCGGGAACGGTGCGGCTTTTGAAATGGCAGGGTTGCGAGACATGACCAGACGCGCCCCGATCCTCCTCGCCCTCTTCTTCGTCGCCGCGACGGCGCAAGGCATCGGCTTCGACCGGACCTCGTCGCTCCTGGCCCGGGCCTGGCCGGCCGCGCCGTATGCGAGCCTGGAGGACATCGGCGCGGGCGTGGGCATCGTGTTCTCTCCCGACCTGAGCGTCGCCGGCAACTGCCGCTTCTACCAGGCCCTCGGCTTCGCCTGCTTCGACAGCGCGGACTGGCTGGAGATCCTCAGCGGCATCAACGCCCACAACATCAACAACCCCGGGCGGCGCATCCGCACACTGATCCTGGAGACGCACGGCACGAACGGGAACGGGCTGAAGGTGCAGACCGGCAAGAAGGCGGGCGACGCGCGCTCGTACGTCGCCGTGGCCGCGCTCCAGGAGATGCTCGAGCCGGTCGGCGTGCGCCACATCATCATCAGCGCCTGCAATTCCGGACGCCTGCTGCGGCCGGAGATCTACCGCCGCATCGACCGCGCGAACGGGGACAAGCTCTTCCTCCCGGCCACGCGCGGGATCATCGACGCCACCGAGGAGTTCAATCCGGACCGGAGCCGCGTGCTGGTGATCACTCCGGCCACCAGTCGCATCGAGACCACGCTCGTCGGCGCCATCCGCGAGCTCGCGCCGGTCACGCGCGAGGCCTTGAGCGAGGCGGCCAAGAGGCGCGGCGTCAAGCTGCCGAAGCAGTTCGCCATGTCGGAGATGCTCATCCAGATGCTCCTCCGCCACCCCGACCTCAAGCTCCGCACCGGCGCCCACGTCGAGGAGCTGTCGAAGGAGCAGACCCCGCCCGAGTACAGTGAGAAGCTGTTCGAGGAGTTCGTCGCCCATCTGAACTTCGTCGCCTCCAAGGCGGCGAAGAGGGACGCCGGGCGGGTGGTGGCGGCGCGCTGAGGCACTGATATTTTGAGCTTGCCTTTTATGCCGTGACGGCATAGATTCACTGGCGGGAGGTTCCGGGCCGGTGAAATCCCGTCGCAGTACTCCCCTCGATCAATGCTGTTATCGCATGGCGCTGCTGCTCCTGGCGGCCCTGCCGGCGCTCGGAAGCATCCGGAACAACGACACCACCTGCGACATCGGCGTCCTCCCCGCGGCCACCCTCCTCCTCCCCTTCTTCGAGGTCGATCTCGCGGCCGGACCCGGCGCGGGCGAGACCACCCTCTTCACCATCACCAACACGTCGAACCTGCCCCAGATCGCGCACGTCGTCCTCTGGACCGACGCCGCCTTCCCGGTGATCGACTTCAACCTCTATCTCACCGGCTACAACGTCCAGAGCATCAACCTCTATGACGTCATCGTCCGCGGGCGCATCGCGCCCGACAACGGCACCGGCTCGGCCCTCTCTCGCCGCGGAGACCTCTCCGCCTCCGACCATCCGCACCTCGACGAGGCCTCGTGCGCCGCCGCCGCGCCGGTGCAGCTCACCCAGCCCTTCGTCACCCGCATGCAGCAGGCCTTCACCCTCGGCCGCGTCCCCGCGCAGGGCACGCTGCCGGCCTGCATCAACATCGGCACGCCGCATGTCAACGCTGTCGGCTATGCGACCGTGGACATCGTCGGTGCCTGCGAGACCGCCACGCCGCTCGACGCGAGCTACTTCTCCTCCCTGATCCGCTTCGACAACGTGCTGATGGGCGACTACCAGCAGGTCGACGGCAGCGAGAACTTCGCCCAGGGCAATCCGATGGTGCACATCCGGGCCATCCCCGAGGGCGGCACACCGCAGTCGCGGGCCGCCACGCCGTCCAAGTACGCGACGAACTTCACCCGTACGTTCTACAGCCGCTACCAGCCGGAGGCCACGAGGACCGCGGACGCGCGCCAGCCGCTCCCGACGCTTCTCGCCGCGCGCTGGATCTCCGCCGGGCACACGGACTACCAGACGTCCTTCAAGGTGTGGCGCGAGGGACGGCCCGGTGCCGGCTGCAGCGACTATGCGCGCAACATCGGCATGACGATCGTGGAGATGGTGCGGTTCAACGAGGAGGAAGCCCCGACCGCCGCCGCGAGCTTCGACTGGAACTTCGAGCCCGGCCCGATCCTTTCGGCGGTATCGCGCATCGACGTCGCGGACGCGTCGGTCTTCCCGCCCGCCCTCGCCGGCGACATCGCCGGCTGGATGTACCTGAACCTCGATCGCATCTCCGCCGACGGCCTGGCGCCGCAGGCGTGGGTCACCGCCTCCATGCGCTCGGAGAAGCGCTATTCGGTCGATCTTGACGCCCTGGCCTTCGGGAACGGCTGCACGCCCGAAACGCCGCCGAGCAACGCCCTCGTCCCCGGAGGCGCGCCCCTCGGGCCGGCCGCGAACGTGAACCCGTGATGCGACCCCTGACTGCCGCCGCCGCCCTGGTCGTCTTCGCCGCCGCCGCATCCGCGGCGACGCCGCGGGACAACGACGCCACGTGCGACATCGGCCTCTATCCCGCGGCCACGCTGCTGCTGCCGTACTTCGAGGTCGACCTCGACGCGAACGGCGGGGAGACGACGCTCTTCACCATCACCAACACCAGCAACGTTCCCCAGATCGCACGCGTCACGCTGTGGACCGACTGGGCCTTTCCGGTCCTGGCCTTCAACCTCTATCTCACCGGCTACGACGTGCAGAGCGTGAATCTGCGCGACGTCATCGTCGGCGGCCGCGTCGCCCCGCCCACGGGTACCGGCTGGGTGGTATCCCCGGTCGGCGCATTCTCCACCGGGGCCAATCCACTCCTCGACGACAGTGCGTGCGCCGCCATTCCGCCGCAGCTCGGCCCGGAGCTCATCGCCCGCATGCAGCAGGCGCTCACGCTCGGGCGCGTCGCGGACTGCAGGTACGTCGGCCAAGTGCATGAGAACGCCGTCGGCTACGCGACCGTCGACGTCGTGCGCGCCTGCACGCCTCACCTGCCGACCGACCGCGCCTACTTCGGCCGGGAGATCCTCTTCGACAATGTCCTGACCGGCGACTACCAGCAGGTCCATGGGGAACACCGCTTCGCCCAAGGCAGTCCGCTGGTGCACATCCGGGCCATCCCCGAGGGCGGGACGGCGGAAACGCGGTTCGACGACCCGGCGTACACCGTGAATTTCACGCGCACGTTCTACAGCCGGCTCCAGCTTCCTTCCACGCCGAACGCCGACGCGCGGCAGCCGCTGCCGTCGATCTTCGCCGCGCGCTGGATCTCCGGCAGCGCCACCACCTACCGGACCCTATTCAAGATCTGGCGCGAAGCCGTCACGCCGGCGAGCGCCTGCGCCGCCAACTTCCTCAACGCCGACATCAAGATCCGGGAGATCGTCCTCTTCGACGAGGAGGAGAACCCGCGCTTCCGCGTAGACGGAGGCTGTCCGTTCTGCTCCCCCGCGAGGGGCCTTCCCGCGGCATCGCTCAGCGACGTACGCGACGAAATGATCTATCCGGAGATTTCCTCCGGCGACGTCGGCGGCTGGGTGTACCTGAACCTCGACCAGACCCGCGACGACAAATCCGCCACCCAGGCCTGGGTCACCGTCTCCATGCGCGCGCAGGAGCGCTACTCGATCGACGCCGATGCCATCGCCCTCGGCAACGGCTGCACGCCGCCCATCGCCCAGAGCTCGGCCGTCGGGGGAAAGGCGCCCATCGGACCGGCGCCGAACGGGAATCCATGATGCGAATCCTGACTGCCGCCGCCCTGCTCTTCTTCGCCGCCGCCACATCCGCGGCCACGCCGCGGGACAACGACGCCTCGTGCGACATCGGTCTCTATCCCGCGGCCACGCTGCTGCTGCCGTATTTCGAGGTCGACGTCGATACGAACGGCGGCGCGACCACCCTCTTCACCGTCACCAACACCGGCCACCTTCCCCAGGTCGCCCACGTCACGCTCTGGACCGACCGCGCCTATCCGGTGATCGACTTCAACCTCTACCTGACCGGCTACGACGTGCAGAGCATCAACCTCTACGACGTCATCGCCCGGGGGCGGCTCGCCCCGGACCTCGGCACCGGCTCGGCGATCTCGCCCGTCGGCGAGCTCTCCGGCAATTCCGCACTCGACCGCGAGTTCGACAACCCGCTCGTCAACGAGGCCGACTGTTACTCGGCCGCGCCGGTGCAATTGACCCCGCCGTTCATCACCCGGATGCGTCTCGCCTTCACCGAAGGGCGCTTCCCCGCGTTCGGCGCGCGCGCGGCGTGCACGCACATCGGCGACATCCATGAGAACGCCGTCGGTTACGCGACGATCGACGTCGTGAGCGTGTGCAGCGTGAACGATCCGACCCGTCCGGACTACTTCACCCGCGACCTCCTCTTCGACAACGTCCTGATCGGCGACTACCAGCAGATCGACGGCCGCGACGGGCAGGCCCGGAGCAGTCCCATGGTCCACATCCGGGCCATCCCCGAGGGCGGGACGCCGCAGACCCGGGCAGCGAATCCGGCCCAGTACGCCTCCCCCTTCCCGCGCACGTTCTACAGCCGCTTCCAACCGGCCGCGACTCCCACCGCCGACGGGCGCCAGCCGCTGCCCGCGGTCTTCGCCGCCCGCTGGCTCTCCGGCGGCCCGGCCGGTTACGACTCGTCGTTCAAGATCTGGCGGGAGGCGTTCAACGCCGCGCGGCGCTGCGAGGACGCGCCGAGAAACGCGCGCATGGATCTGGTCGAGCTCGTGCGCTTCGATGAAGAGGAGAACCCGACGATTTACGGGAACTACGGCGACTTCTACATCGAGCTTCCGGCGACGTCCCGCCTTCCCGCCGACGACGACCTGAGGCTCCCGAACATCGACAGCAACGCCTTCGCCGGCTGGATGTACTTCAACCTCGACGAGCCCAGGGACCACGAGGTTGCCAATCAGGCCTGGATCGTCGTCTCCATGGCCGGCAGAAACGGTTTCTCCGCCGATCACGACGCCGTCGCGCTGGGCAACGGCTGCACCCCGCCCACCGCCCAGAGCTCGGCGATCGGTGGGGCCCGACCCATCGGACCCGCTCCCAACGTGAATCCCTGAGGAGGAAAGATGAAAGCTCGTATCGCCGTCGTCCTCGCCCTGCTGTGGTTCTCCGCCGCCGCCTTCGCCGGGCCGCCCTTCGTCCAACCCGAGGCCACGTTCCCCGGCGGAGGGCCGATCACCACGAACAACGACGCCGGCTGCGACATCGGCCTCTACCCGGCCGCCACGCTGCTCCTGCCGTACTTCGAGGTCGATGTTTCCGCCCTGGCGGGCGTGGGCGAGACGACGCTGTTCACCATCACCAACACCACCAACGTCCCCCAGGTCGCGCACGTCACCCTCTGGACCGACTGGTCGTATCCGGTCCTCGACTTCAACATCTATCTCACCGGCTACGACGTGCAGAGCATCAACCTCTTCGACCTGATCGTCCGCGGCCGCATCGCCCCGGACAGCGGAACGGGCTCGGCGATCTCGCCGGTCGGCGCGCTCTCCGGAGACACCGTCACCGACACCGACCGCGACAACCCTCTGCTCAACGAAGCCTCGTGCGTGGTCGCCGCGCCGGTGCAGCTGACCTTTCCCTACATCACCCGCATGCAGCAGGCCTTCACCCTCGGCCGCGTTCCGGCGTTCGGGTCGCTCGCCGCCTGCAATACGGTCGGGGGCACTCACGAGAATGCCGTCGGCTACGTCACCATCGACGTCGTCGACTCCTGCACCACCCTCTTCCCCACCGATGAGGGCTACTTCGCCAACGACATCCTCTTCGACAACGTGCTGATGGGCGACTACCAGCAGGTCAACGGCGCGCAGGACTACGCCCAGGGCGGGCCGATGGTGCACATCCGGGCCATTCCCGAGGGGGGATCCGGGGCGCAGCGGGTCGCGGATCAGGGCAAATACAAGGTCAACTTCACCCGCACCTTCTACAGCCGGCTCCAGCCCGCGGCGACGCAGACCTTCGACGCCCGCCAGCCGCTGCCCTCCACCTTCGCCACGCGCTGGATCGAGGCGGGCTCGTCCTCGTTCCAGACGTTCTACAAAGTCTGGCGCGAAGCGCGGACCAGTGCCGGCGCACCCTGCGTCGCCTATCCCGACAACGGCCAGCTCGGCATCACCGAGATCGTGCGCTTCGACGAGGAGGAGAACCCCGCCGTCTGGCCCCCGCCCTCCCCGGTCTGCACGCCGATCCCGTTCTATCCGGTCTTGCCAACGTCCGCGCTCGTGTCCACCGAGGATGTGTCCGTGTTTCCGGACAACTTCGCGGGCGACGTCGCCGGCTGGTTCTACCTGAACCTCGATCACTGCAACCAGGACGCGTTCGCCACCCAGGGCTGGATCATCGCCTCGATGCGCGCCGAAGGGCGGTATTCCGTCGACTTCGACGCCCTGGCCCTCGGCAACGGCTGCACGCCTCCGCTCCCGCAGAGCCAGGCCTACGACCCGGCCGGACCGGCCATCGGCCCCGCCGCGAACCTGAACCCATGAGAAACCTCGCCCTTGCTCTCGCTCTCGCCGTCCTCGCCGCCGCCAGCGCGGCGGCGGGGACCTTCGCCTCCGGCGGACCGGTCACGACGAACAACGACGACGTCTGCGACATCGGCAACTATCCCGCCGCCACGCTGCTCCTGCCGTACTTCGAAGTCGACATCGCCTCCCCACAGGGCACGGGCGAGACGACGCTCTTCACCATCACCAACACCACCAACGTCCCCCAGGTCGCCCACATCACCCTCTGGACCAGTTGGGCCTTCCCGGTGATCACCTTCAACCTCTATCTCACCGGCTACGACGTGCAGAGCATCAACCTCTACGACGTCATCGTCTTCGGCCGCATCGCCAGCACCGGCTCGCACATCTCCCCGGTCGGCGCGCTCTCCGGAGACATGGACGTCGACCACGACAATCCGCGGGTGAATGAAGCCTCCTGCGACGCTGCCGTCCCGGGACAGCTGCCCCAGATCTACATCGACCGCATGCAGCGGGCGTTCACCCTCGGGCGGATTCCGCAGTTCGGCGAGACCGGTCCCTGCAACTTCATCGGCGACGTGCACGCGAATGCGATCGGCTACGCCACCATCGACGTCTACGACCACTGCTCCGTGGTGCAGCCGACCGATCACGGCTACTTCGACCACATCCTCTTCGACAACGTGCTGATGGGCGACTACCAGCAGGTCAACGGATCCCTCAACTTCGCCCAAGGCAACCCGATGGTGCACATCCGGGCCGTTCCCGAGGGAGGAACCGCCGCCGAGCGGGCCGACAACCCGCGATACCAGGTGAACTTCAGCCGCACGTTCTACAGCCGCCTGCTGCCGGCCGACAAGCGCACCTTCGACGCACGCCAGCCGCTGCCGTCGACCCTCGCCGCGCGCTGGATCAATGGTGGGCCGAGCGGGTTCCAGACCTTCTACAAGCTCTGGCGCGAGGCAACCACCGGCGCCGGCGTTGCCTGCGACCACTATTCCCACAACGCCTCGATGCTGCTGACCGAGATCGTCCGCTTCGACGAGGAGGAGAACCCGCGCACGCACGCGAACGACCCTCCTCCGATCTGCGATCCTCCCCCCTGCCAGTCGCCGCAGCTGCCGGCGCTGTCGCTCGTCAATGCGCAAGACACGAGTGTCTTTCCGTCGCCCGACGGCGAGTTTGCCGGGTGGTTCTACCTGAACCTCGACCGCGTGCCCGAGGACGAGCTGGCCAGCCAGGCCTGGATCGTCGCCTCCATGCGCGCCGAGGGGCGCTACTCCGTCGACTTCGACGCCGTGGCCTTCGGCAACGGCTGCACGTCGCCTGCGATTAAGATCAGCCCGTGAGCTCTCTCGCGCGCTGTCTCGCTCTCGCTCTTTTCGCCGCCACCGCCCTGGCCGCCCCGCCGCCGAAGAACGTGATCCTCCTCGTCGGCGACGGGTTCGGCCCGGCGCACGCCACGTGGCTCCGCCAGTTGCGCGGCGGCACACCGCGCCTGGCGTCGATGCCCGTCAGCGGGATGATGACCACCCACTGCGCCGACCACTTCGTCACCGACTCCGCGGCCGCCGCGACCGCACTCGCCTCGGGGGTCAAGGCCATCAAGCGCAGCCTCGGGCGCAACGCCAGCGGCGTTCCCCAGAAGACCGTTCTCGATGTCGCCGAGGCGGCGGGCAAGTCGACCGGGCTCGTGACGACGGCGAAGTTCTTCGATGCCACGCCCGCGGCGTTCACCTCCGAGGCGCAGGATCGCTACCAGTACGCGCTGGTCATCCCGCAGATGTTCAAGCGCGGCGCGGACCTCATCGCCGGCACCGGCGCGAAATGGTTCGCCGACAACGGCCTCGTCCCGCTGCCCGCGTTTGCGGCGAACGTCGGGTACAAGCTGATCACCACGCGCGCGGAGCTCGACACCACCACGGGCCCGCGCCTCCTGGCCGTCTTCCGCGAGCAGCCGCGCGACGTCGACGTCCCCGAGGCCCCGCTGCCCGTGCTGGCGCGCTGGGCCATCGATCGCCTCTCCGCCGATCCGGACGGCTTCTTCCTCCTCCTCGAGCACGAGGGCATCGACTCCACCAGCCACGACAACGACACGCCGGGAGTCGAGCGCAGCCTGGTCTCGTTCGACGACGCCATCGGCGTGGCCCTCGACTTCGCCGCCAAGAACCCGTCCACGCTCGTCGTCGTGGTCGGCGACCACGAGACCGGCTCCCTGCGCCTCCTCGAGACCGAGACCGACTTCACGGTCAAACCCGAGTGGGGCACGAAGGACCACAGCGGCGTGGCCGTGCCGCTGTTCGCGCTCGGGCCGGGCTCGGAGCGCTTCGCAGGCATGCTCGACAACACGGACGTGGGGAAGCGGCTGATGGCGCTGGCGGGTGGCAAATAGGGCGGATGGGAGGCACGAGACGCGCGCCACCGCCCACCCAGGTCCCTCGCTCACGCTCGGGATGACAACAGTTGACATCCGCGCCCTTCTCCCCCACCATGTCAAAAATTTGACATGGCTCCCACGGACCCCATCGCCCTGACCCGCCGCGAGCGGCAGATCCTCGACGTCATCTACCACCTCGGGCAGGCGACCGCGTCGGAAGTGCTGGAGCGCATGACCGACGCGCCGACGTATACGACCGTGCGCGGCCTGCTGCGCGTGCTGGAGTCGAAGGGGCACGTGCGGCACGAGGAAGACGGCGGGCGCTACGTCTACTACCCGACCCGGACCAAGCAGCACGCCGCAAAGTCAGCCATCCGGCACGTGGTGTCGACGTTCTTCGACGGCTCGCCGTCGCAGGCGATGGCCGCGCTCCTCGGCGAGGAGCGGAAGCTCGGCCGCGACGAGATCGACCGCCTGGCGGAGCTGATCGAGCGCGCGCGGAAGAAGGAGAAGGTGTGATCGTCCTCAAGGTCACGCTGCTCTTCGCCGTCGCGCTGGCGTGCGCCCTCGCCGCGAGACGCGCCGCCGCGGCCACGCGCCACGCCATGCTCGTGGCGGCGCAGGTGGCGGTGCTGGCGCTGCCGCTCCTCGGGCCGATCGTGCCGAAGATCGAGATGGAACGCGTCGAGACGCCGACGGCCGTGAAGCGTGTGGCGCCTCCGACCCCGGCGGCGATGCCGGCACACCGGCCAGTGGCCGGTGCCACACCGATCCCCTGGCTGCCGCTGCTCTGGTTCGGCGGCACGGTCATCATCGTTGTGAGCCGCAGCACTTCGTATCTCCGCGCCCGCGCCATCGTGCGCCGCGCTCGCCCATTCGGCGAGGCGCTGATCAGCGGCGAAGTCGACCAGCCCGTGGCCCTCGGCTCGCGCATCGTCTTCCCGCTCGCCGCGCGCGAGTGGGACGCCGAGCGCCGGACCACGGTCCTGCTCCACGAGCGCGCGCACGTCGCCCGCCGCGACTCGCTCCTCGGCGCGATCGGCGATCTCGCCTGCGCCGTGTACTGGTTCCACCCGCTGGCCTGGCTCGTCGCGGCCCGGGCCCG